>CAYTRV010000024.1:12355-19046 GCA_964440285.1 uncultured Bifidobacteriaceae bacterium | reverse complement strand
GCTTGACGGGATCCTCCGCGCCGAGGCGCTGCTCGGCGCGCTCGCCGACCGCGACCGCCCCGTGCTCGCAGCGTTCGCGGGACACGTCATCGTGGCCACCGATCCGGTGGAGGTGGTCAGCGGAGCCGAGGTGTGGGATGCGCTGGCCACGCGCTGCGAGCCGCGCTCGCGCGGGCCGACCGCCGCTGCCGGCGGCTGGATCGGGCTTCTCGCCTACGACCTGGGAGGCACGATCGAGCGGCTCTCCGCTCCGCGTCATGACCCTGGCGGGCCGCCGCTCGCCAGCGTGGGCCGCTACGAGACCGTCGCAATCTTCGACCCGTACGGCGGCTGCACGCTCGCCACCGTCGACGCCGAGTCGGCGCTCGACGACCTCGCCCACGCCGCATCCTCGGCCGCCATACCGGCCCAGCCCGCCCCGCCTGACTCGGCCGTCGCGACCTCGCTCGATGCGGATGCCTACCGCGCCGCCGTGGAGCGGGCCCGTGAGCTCATCCAGGCGGGAGACTGCTACCAGGTGAACCTCGCCCAGCGGCTCGCCGCGCCGTGGACGGCGTCGCCACTGGAGCTGGCGTGGGCGTTATGGGGCGCCGCCGGGCCGTCGTCGCATCGCGCCTACGTGGGCCTGGCCGAGGGCGCAGTGGTGTCCGCATCGCCGGAGCGGCTCGTGCGTGTGGTCGACGGGGTCGCCGACAGCGCGCCGATCAAGGGCACGGCGCCACCCGGTGAGTGGGAGCGCCTGTCGGCAAGCGCGAAGGACCGGGCCGAGCACGTCATGATCGTCGACCTCGTGCGCAACGATCTCGGCCGGGTCGCGCGGCCCGGTGGCGTGTCGGTGCCGCGCCTGTTCGGCTACCTGGGCACGCCGTATGTGGAGCACATGGTGAGCGAGGTGCGCGCCGAGCTTCGCGACGACGTCACGGCCACCGACGTGCTCCGCGCCGTCTTCCCCGGGGGGTCGGTGACCGGCACGCCCAAGGTGCGGGCGATGGAGGTCATCCGCGAGCTCGAGCCGGTGGCGCGCGGTCCGGCCTTCGGCAGCGTGGTGGCGGTCGGCACCGACGGGGCGATCGAGGCGAGCATCACGATCCGGACCGCCTGGGTCGCCGGGGGCGAGGCCAGGTACTGGTGCGGGGGCGCCGTGGTGTGGGACTCCGACCCGGAGGCGGAGCGGCGGGAGGCGTGGGCGAAGGCCACGCCCTTCCTGCGGGCGGTCGGCGCGCGGTGAGCCGGGTCGTCTGGCTCGACGGTGGTTTGGTTGACGCCGCCGGCGCCGCGCTGTCGATCGACGATCCCGGCGTGCGTCATGGGGAGGGCCTCTTCGAGACGATGCGCGGCGACAGCGGGACGATCCCGTGGCTCGACCGGCACCTCGCCCGGCTCGGAGGTTCCGTCGCGGAGCTCGGGCTGGCCCCGATGCCCGACTTGGAGGCGGTGCGGCACGCCGCTTTGGTTGTCGCGGCGGCGCTGCCCGAAGGCCCGGCTCGCATCCGGGTGACCGTGACCCCGCGGCCGACGCTGCTCGTGGAGGGCGAGGCGATCACACGGGACACTCCGTCACGGGTGACGGCCGCGTCGATCCGCGGGCTCTGGCATCCCGGACGGCGGATCGCCGAGCACAAGACCCTCTCGTTCCTCGGGTGGCGCGACTCCCAGCGCCGGGCGGCGGCGCTCGGTGCCGACACCGCGCTCCTGCTCGATGCGGACGGGCGCCTCGGCGAGGCGAGCACCGCCAACGTGTTCTGCGTGATCGGCGGCGAGCTGGTGACCCCGCCGATCCGGGGGATCCTTCCCGGGGTCACGCGCGCGGTGGTGATGGAGCTCACCGCGGCGCGTGAGGAGTTCCTCGACGAACCGACGTGGCGCGCCGCCGACGAGATGTTCCTGACGAGCGGAGTGCGGGGCGTGGTGGGGTTGGCCGCTTGCGACGGCATGGTCGTCGGAGACGGTGTCGCGCCGGTGACTGCCGAACTCCAGGCGCAGGTGGCCGACCACCTTCGGCTCCGGGAGCCCCCGTGAGAACTAGCAGAGTTTGCAGTTTTATGTTTCTCCGCCTAAGGTCCAGTTGGCAGTTGATGGGAGAGCAGGGATGCGCGGTCTGAGACTCATACTCGCGGTGTGCGCGCTGGCCGGCGCCGGCGCCGCGACCGCGCACGCTCGGGAGCTCATCGTGGGCGGTTCGGCTGCTCCGGCAGGCTCGTGGCCCTCACTCGTCGCTCTTGTTCACGCGGGGCAAACGCCATTCGATGGGCAGTTCTGCGGGGGTACGCTCGTCGACCCGCAGGTCGTGCTGACCGCCGGCCACTGCGTCACGGACGCCTTGGGAGCCGTTGTGGCTCCGGCCAGCATCGACGTGGTCGCCGGCCTCACCAACCTGAGCCAGACCGCCGGCTCCCAGACGCGCACCGTCAGCGCCATCGATCGCCACCCCGGGTACGACAACGTGACCCTCGAGAACGACGTGGCGATGCTCCACTTCACCAACCCGATCGGTCCCTCGGCGATCCCGCCGATCGCCGTCATGGACCTCGTAGCGCCGACCGATCGCACCCAGTGGGAGGCCGGCGACGCCGCCCAGATCGCAGGCTGGGGACTCATCAGCCCGCCTGCAAATCCAGTGCTGGTCGATGAGCTACAGCAGGCCACCGTCCCAATCGTCGCGGACACGAGTTGCTCGTCGGGTGCGTCCTACGGCTTGGGCTTCGTCCCCACCGTGATGGTCTGCGCAGGGTTCTTCGCCACGGGCGGCGTTGACGCATGCAACGGCGACAGCGGCGGACCCCTCGTCGTGCCCGGCCTGAACGGCAGCAAGGTCCTCGTCGGGGCGACGAGCTTTACCGACCCTGGGAACCCGTGCGGAGAACCGAACTTCCCGGCTGTTTACGCGCGCCTCGATGCGCTCCGATCGTTCGTGTACGGCCCGCAGGGCGTCGGCGGAGCGTCACCGCCCGGCGCACCGGCCGCGTTGACCGCAAGCCCCGCTTCGGGAGGCGCGGCGGTCTCGTGGGCCGCCCCAATGGCGACCGGGGGGCGGGCGATCGCCGGCTACCGGATCACGACCCAGGTCAACGGGGCCCCCGTGAGCACGCGCGACGTCCCCGCGAACCCGCCGTCCGCGCAGGTCACCGGGCTCGCCTGCGGCAACGCCTACACGTTCACCGTCACCGCCGCCAACGCCGTGGGCCTGGGACCTCCATCCGCTGCCACCGCCGTGGTCTCACCCGTCCCGGGCAACCTCGCGGCACCGGTCGTCGCCGGCCTCGGCCGGGTCGGCAGGCCGCTCACCGCAAGTGCGGGCACCTGGAACATCGCCGACAGCCTCACCTTCCATTGGCAGCGCGAGACCGCGCCCGGCTCCGGGGCCTTTGCCCCGATCCCCGGCGCGACCGCCGCGACGTACGTGCCGACCGTTTCGGACGTCCGTTCACGACTCACCGCGATGGTGACCGCAGCCAACGCCTCCTGCTCGGCGACCGCCACATCGAACCCGATCACCGCCCTGCCGCCGTTCCGGGTCGTCTCGACACGCGCGCCGAGGGTCACCGTCACATCCGCGGACCTGGCCACCGTGGCGCTGCGACTCAAGGCGGAGGCCCGGACACGACTCACGATCCGGATCCTCGACCACCGCGGCAAGCCTCGGACACCCATCGCCGGATCGAGCCGGATCGCCGGCCATGCTCCCCGCGTGGTCGCGCGACGACTCACCGCCCGGCTCGGCGCCGGCGGCGTCCATGGCGTCACCGTCGCGTTCCGCGGCCGGTCACGGGGGACTCTGCGAACCGTCCGTATCGTCATCGTCGCGAGCAACGACCGGGGCGAGCGCACCGAGACGACCGTCAGGGCCCGCGTCCGGCTCTAGCTTGTGCCCCGCGTCAGAGCCGCTGGACCTTCAGGGTGTAGTCCCCGCCGCGGGCGAGGGCGTAGACGGTGACGAAGTGGCGACCCGATTCACGTGCGCGCACGACGACCGTCCGGGTCCCGGGCGTCGATCGCTTCGCGGCGCCGCGGAGCTTCGCGTCGAACTGCCGGTCGGACAGGACCGAGGGCGACACCGACGGCGAGGACGGGCGGAAGACAGAGAGGCCGAGGCGTCCCGCGTTCCCTGCGATCGTCACCTTCAGCCGCTCCCCCTTGCGCAGGAGCACCGGGTAGGCGTCGATCGGGTCGTCGTTGAAGTCCGCCCGGGCGGAGAGCCGCACCGGCGTGCGGGTCGCCCGCAGCGTCTGGCTCTTGGGAAGCCACTTGACGTCGTCGTTCATCTCGCCGAGGTCGTCGACCGGCGCCGGCGCCTGCGCGGCGCCGAGCGCGTTGACGATGCCCCAGCCCTCGGTGCTGTTCCGCCCGATCGCGCCCCTGCTCGCGGTGGTCTGCAGGATGCGCGTCACCTGGTAGGGGCTGATGCCGGGATGCGACGCGAACACCAGTGCGGCGACCCCGGCGACGTAGGGCGCGGCCATCGAGGTGCCGGACTTGAAGCCGTAGCCGGCGGCGAACTCCCCCTCCGAGACGGCGAGCGGGATCGTGGAGGGGATGTTGACGCCTGGCGCGAGCAGGTCGACCGAATAGTTGGAGTTCGAGAAGCGGGCCCGGCCGAACGCGGTGGGGCAGTCGATGAACTCCACGACGGCGTCGCACTGCGCGCCGACCCCGATCACGTGGTCATAGCCGGCGGGGTAGTTGAGCGGGTTGTCCTCCAGCCCCTCGTTGCCCACGGACGCCACGATCAGCGCACCCTGGCGGAACGCCCAGTTGACGGTGTCCTGGAACGCCTGGGCGTACCCTTTGCCGCCGGACGAGATGTTGATCACCTTGGCGCCGTGGTTGACCGCCCAGCGGATCCCTCGGATCATCGTCGCGTCGGTGCTCTGGCCGAGCGTGTCGGCGATCTGCACGGACATCACCTTCGAGACGCCGGGTATGGCGGGGCTCGCCGATGCGGGGGCGACCCCGACGATGCCGACGCCGTTTGCCGGGGCGGCGGCGATCCCGGCGACGTGGGTCCCGTGACCACGTTCGCCGATGTCCTCGGCGCTGTTGACGTGGCGGACCGTGCTGCGCGGCGAGACGAGCACGCCGGAGGCGCGCCACTCCTCGTGCGTCGAGTCGATTCCGGAGTCGAGGATCGCGATCGTCGGACGGTCATAGGCGCTCAGCCCGGGCATCCAGTTCCCGAGGTGAAGGCCCCACTGCTGGTTCGGCGACGGTTGGGCGTAGAACGGGTCGGTCGGCTCGGGGAGCTTGACCGGCGGCAGGGTGGCGGGCGGCGGGGGACGCGGGTCGGTGAGCGCGTCGACGGTCCGCGGCCGGGACCACTCGGCGCGCACCACGCGGTCGCGCGTCAGCGCCCGACCCCGGACGCTCGGAGGGCCTCCCGAGTGGACCTCCCACACGCCGATCTCGGGGACCGACGGGCGAACGGGCCCGAGGCCGGACAGCCTGGACTGCGCCGCTGCCCGATCGGGGCGATCCGCGAAGGTGACCAGCAGCACCCGGTCGGTCGGGGCACCCCCTGCCGGGCGCGCCTGGTCTGCGCTCGCGACCAGCTCGCCGAACGCCATGGTCGGCAGCAGAACCAGCGATACGCAAACGGCGAGGGCGAGCGTCCCGCGTCTACTCATACTTGTTGGTGATCGGCATCCGTCGGTCCTTCCCAAATGCTCGTGGGGTGATCTTGATGCCGATCGGCCCCTGGCGACGTTTGTACTCGGCCCGGTCGACCATGCGGATCACCGACCGAACGACGTCGCGGGAGGCATCACCGGGGGCGAGCCCGTCCGAGTTGCGGTCGTGCTCCACGTACGCCCTGAGTATAGGGTCGAGCACCTCGTAGTCAGGAAGGGAGTCGGTGTCGCGCTGGTCGGGGCGCAGTTCCGCCGACGGTGGGCGTTCGATCGTGTGCCGGGGGACGAGGTCGCGGCCGGCGGATGCGTTGCGCCATTCGGCGAGCCGGTAGACCATCGTCTTCGCCACGTCCCGGATCGGCGCGAAGCCACCGACCATGTCGCCGTACAGCGTGCTGTAGCCGACGGCGATCTCGCTCTTGTTTCCGGTGGCCAGCACCAGCCGCCCGAGCTTGTTGGAGAGCGCCATGAGCAACGTGCCGCGGACTCGCGCCTGGATGTTCTCCTCCGCGATGTCCCGCGGCCGACCGGCGAACGCCGGCGCAAGCGCGGACTCGAACGCAGCGACGACCGGGGCGATGGGAAGGACCTCCAGTTCGATGCCGAGGTTCCGGGCGAGCGCCTCGGCGTCGCCGAGGCTCGCCGGGCTCGAGAAGACCGATGGCATCGCGACCCCGGTGACGCGTTCGGCGCCGAGCGCATCCACAGCCATCGCGGCGGTCAGCGCGGAGTCGATCCCCCCGGACAGCCCGATGAGCACCCCCGGGAAGCCGTTCTTCTCGACGTAGTCGCGGATGCCCAGGACGATGGCCCGCCAGAGCTCCTCCTCGGTCCCGACGCTCGGGGCGACGACGTTCGCCGTGGGGGGTGCGCCGACCGTGGTGGTCGGCGCCGTCTCGATCGGGAGGGCCGGTGGCGTCTTCGCGAAATGCCGGCGGACAGCGTCGGCGATCTTGGACACATCGAGGGTGTTCTCGAACAACGGCAGGTCCAGTTTCGGGTTCTGCTGCCAGATATCGAAGCCCTTCGCCATCTCGATCGGCGCGAGCCGCAGTGCCTTCGTGGCC
>CAYTRV010000024.1:0-12345 GCA_964440285.1 uncultured Bifidobacteriaceae bacterium | reverse complement strand
CCGACCGTGATGGTCGGCGCCGTCTCGATCGGAAGGGCCGGTGGCGTCTTCGCGTCCGTGATGCGACGCACCAGCGGCTCGCGCAGCCGTCGACGTGCCGCGGCGCCCACCTCGATCTCCGCGAAAGCCAACTCGTCGGTGAACTGGCCGCAGCGGGCGACGATCTCGCCGGAGGCGTCGAACACCGCGGAGTGACCATCGAAGACGAGCTCGTCCTGCCCGCCCACGAGGTTGCAGAACGCGAGCGCCGCAGCGCAATCCGATGCTCGCGTCGCGAGCATCCGCTCGCGACCCGCGCCTTTTCCCTGATGGTACGGCGAGGCCGAGATGCAGCAGATGAGGTCGAGGCGCGCGACGGCGAGGTCGCCGGAGACCGGCGCCGAGTACCAGATGTCCTCGCACACGACGATCCCGACCCGGGCGCCCTGCACGTCGACGACCAGCTGCCGTTCGCCCGCCTGGAAGTACCGGGCCTCGTCGAACACCCCGTAGTTCGGCAGGAAGCGCTTGTGGTAGACGGCCTGTACCCGCCCGCCCGCGAGCACCGCCGCGGCGTTGTAGCAGTCATCCTGCCAGTCGACGAACCCGACGATGGCGACGCCCTCGGTGACGTCCCGGGCGAGCTCCTCGACGGCCGCACGGCTCGCCGCCGCGAACTCGGGACGGAGCAGGAGATCCTCCGGCGGGTACCCGCACACGGCGAGCTCGGGCACCAGCGTGATGTCCGCGCCGCCGTCACGAGCGCGCCGGATGGCGTCACGAATCCGTTCGGTGTTCCCGGGTATGTCCCCGACCACCGTATTGAGCTGCGCGAGACCGACGCGCACGTCTGCGACTCCCCTCGTTCGGCGCGACCACACGGCCGGGCGGGGCGGCGCGCGGTAGGCTGTTCAGGCCGTTGTTCGTCACGATACGCCGAGTTCGCACGAACGAGAAGCACCAGCGCGGGCCGGCGATGAGAGGACAGGTATGGGTTCGCAGCTTCCACCGCAACGTCTTCGTCCCGGCGGGATCCCCGGCCGCGGCGATCAGCGCCGGAACCTCTCCCCCGCCCAGGGCGCCCAGGAAGCGGCGAAACGGCTCGGCCTGACCTGCTTCCACGTGGGCCAGCAGGTCCCGGGGCTGGTCGCGTGCGTCGCCTGCCAGTTCCAGATCCGCAACCGCGGCGTCCTCCCCGCGTGCCCGGACTGCGGCGAGCTGGTCTGGGCGTGGCTCGACGAGGGGCCCCCGCCCGCCCTCGACGGCGCGAACATGCCGATCGCCGCCCCGCCGGCCGCGGCGGCGCCGCAGGTGCAGGAGGGAGTCGCCCTCGAACCGACCGTCAAGGTCGAGGAGAACGTCTCGATCGAGCCCACCTGAGTGCTCCCGCGCCGCAGGGGTGACGCGTGACTCGCGGCCTCGCAGCCGGCGCGAGCGCATCAACGGCGATGTGACGGTTTTGGTAATTACAAAGATGTAACAACCCACCGATAAAGCTCTCACGTGGATCGCCGATGATCTGATCAACAGGCAATCCTTCGACGGGAACCCTCGTGCACCGACGTCTTCTTCCAGCGCTCGTCCTGACGCTCACGCTCGCACTGTCGGCTGCCGCGCTGTCGAAGACCACCGCGATGCGCGTGGGAAGCTTCGATGCCACCGGAACCGGCACGCTGGTGACACAGGGCAACCTCACCGCGTTCGGGAAGATCGAGGGCAGCTTCGTCGTGCGCGACAGCGTCGGCGCGGCGGTCGTGAAGGTCAACGGGTTGCGGCAGCGCCCGAAGCTGGTGCGCGTCGGGCTCCGCACCGTCCGCGTGTTCACGATCCGCAGGGCGAACGGCCCGTTCTACGTGCGCGGCAGAGGTGTCCGCATCGAGCTGCGTGCGCCGACGGCCACCCTCTCGGTCGCGATCATCGGCCGGGGCACGGTCACGCGGCTCGACGGCAACGGCACGTACACTCTGAACACGGAGGCCACCGCCGAATGGATCGGCGCGCCGCTCCCGATCCGAATCAAGCCTCCGCCGAAGGTCGCTCCTGAGCCGAGCCGCACCACCGCGGAGGTCGCAGCGTCCGGCACGCGCCCCTGAGGGTGGCGACCACTGCGACCGAAGTGCGGTCTACACTTCGGTTCGTGACCCCGCAGACGCACGTCCTGATCATCGAGGACGAGCCAAACATCGCTTCGTTCGCGAAGATGTACCTCGAAGCCGCCGGCTACCGGGTGAGCGTCTCCCACCGCGGCGACGAGGGCCTCGCGACCGCCGAGCGGGAGCGGCCCGCGCTGATCGTGCTCGACCTCATGCTGCCCGGCCTCGACGGCTACGAGGTGACCAAGCGGCTTCGCGCCACCAACCAGGGGCGGGGCCCGGCGATCGTCATGCTCACCGCCCGGGACGATGCTGTCGACAAGGTCGTGGGCCTCGAGCTCGGCGCGGACGATTACATCACCAAGCCGTTCAACCCGCGTGAGCTCGTCGCCCGGGTCCGCGCGGTGCTTCGCCGCGCCGACGGCTCCGCCACCCCGGCCGAATCGGCTCCGAGCGGGCCGGCGACGCACGTGATCGAGTCGCTGCGCATCGAGATCGGCCCGCGCGAAGTGTTCATCGGCGACGAACAGGTGCAGATGACACCCAAGGAGTTCGACCTGCTGACCACCCTCGTCGAGAACCGCGGCATCGTGCTCACACGCGAGCAGCTCCTCGAACGCGTGTGGGGCTTCACATTCCTCGGCGACAGCCGCACCATCGACGTCCACGTGCGCCAGCTTCGGCGCAAGCTGGGTGAGGCCTGCCCCATCCAGACCGTCTGGGGCACCGGCTACAAGGTGCCCGCCGCAAAGAAATGAGGTTCCCCTGGCGCACCCTACGGGGGCGTCTGGCACTCGCATCGATCGCCGGGCTCCTCGCCGCGTCGATCGCGTTCGGGGCGCTCGGCGTCGAGCTGGTGCGCTCCCAGACGGTCGCCGACGAGAAGGCCGACCTCAAGACGAAGGCGACGGCCATCGCCCGGCTCATGACCGAGGACGCGGACCTGGCGTCTCAGACGTCCGGCGGGTACAGCCCCACGCCGGAGCGCATCCTCGCGCTCGAGGCGATCGCGGGGAAGGGAACGACGCTCGTCTACCAGGGGGCGAATCTGAACCCGGGCTCCACAGCCGGAACGGGCGCGCTCGAGCGGCTGGTGCTCGCCCAGGTCGATCTCGACGAGCTGGATGTCGGACAGGTGCAGGAGTTCGAGGCGGACATCCCGGGGTCGGGCGCCAGGGCGATCGGGGCGGCGGCGGCGATCGAGGTGTCCGGCGACCCGGTCGGCGCGGCGGTGCTGCTGCGCGAGCAGACGGCGCTGGTGTCAGTGTGGCGGCGGTTCGCCAACCGCGTGCTGATCGCCGCCGGAATCGGACTCGGCTTCGCGCTGCTCGTGTCGGTCGCCTTCACCCGCCGGGCGATGCGCCCCCTGAAGCGTCTCCAGACGGCGGCTGTCGCGGTCGGCAGAGGCAACCTCGACACCCGAGTCGAGGCGAGCGGGATGGAAGAGATCGACGCCCTTGCGACCGCGTTCAACGCGATGGTCCGCGAGATCCAGCATCGCGAGACCGTCACGCGCGACTTCCTGATGCGCGTGACGCACGACCTGCGCACGCCCTTGACGGCGATTCGCGGTCACACACAGGCGCTCTCCGACGGTGTCGTGCCGCCCGAAGCGGTGCCGCGGTCGCTGAGCGCCATCGACGACGAGTCCGTGCGACTCGACGCGCTCGTGACCGATCTCCTCGACCTCGCGAAGCTCGAGGCGCGACGGTTCCGCCTCGACCTCGCGGCGGTCGACGGCAACGGGCTCGTCGACCGTGCGTTCCACGCCTTCACCGGCGAGGCGGCCCGCCGCGGCATGGTGTACGAACGCGACATGCAGCCGCTCCCGAAGCTCTACACCGACGAGAGTCGGGTCCGGCAGATCGTCGGGAACCTGATCGACAACGCCCTGCGGTGGACCCCTGACGGCGGGACGGTGCGCGTCGCGGCGCAACCGCGTGCCGGTGGCGGGGCGGTGATCGCCGTGACCGACAGCGGACCGGGGATTCCCGCCGACCGGCTCGACGAGATCTTCGAGCCCTTCCGGTCGGAGAACACGCCGGACGGCCAGCACGGCAGCGGGCTCGGCCTCGCGATCAGCCGTCAGCTCGCCCGGGCGCTCGGCGGCGATCTTCGTGTCGAGAGCCGCGTCGGGACCGGCAGCAGGTTTACGCTGGAGCTTCCGCAGGAGGCTCGCCAGCCGCTGCTGTCCGGCTAGCGACCCGAGTCAGCGGCCCTTGAACGAGTTCGGGCCCGCCGGAGATCCGCTGACTGCGGTCCTCCGGCGGGCCCGGACCCGTTTCATACGCCGCGGTTAGGCGGGCGCCTCGTCGTGGGCGGCGAGCACGACCGGCCCCCGCTCACCCGTCCGGACGCGGATGGCGTCCTCGACGTTGACGATGAAGATCTTCCCGTCGCCGGGCTCGCCGGTGTGGGCGTACTCCATCACGGTGTCGATTGTGCGCTCCACATCCGCGTCGTCGACGACGATCTCCAACTTGAGCTTGGGGCGGAGGAAGATCGTCGTCTTCGCACCGCGGTAGCTCTCGGTGAAGCCCTTCTGACGTCCCGAGCCCTTGACTTCGGTGACGCTCATGGAGGGGAGCCCCATCGCGTCGAGCCGGTCCCGGATCTCATCGAACGCCTCGTGGCGGATGAATGCTTCGATTTTCTTCAACACCCCTCCTTAGGACGCCGGTGCGGTCTTGGTGGACGGGCTCGTACCGCCTGGGTGTGGTGCCGAGCTCGCAGCCGGTGCTTCCTCCGGCTCCGCGCCCGGAACCTCGATAAAGCGCTCCGGGTATCCGAACATACCGTGCTCGGAGATGTCGAGTCCGGCGAGCTCTTCCTTCTCGCTCACGCGGAGGCCGATCGTGTACTTGATCGCCGCGAACACGATGAACGAGCACACGAACGTGAAGCCGACCGTCGCTGCGATCCCGTAGAACTGGACCCACAGCTGCGAGCCGCTGCCACCGAGCAGGAGCCCCTCGCTCTTCCCGAGGCCAAGGTCGATCGTGCGCTCGGCCGTCGCGAAGAGACCGACCGAGAGCGTGCCCCAGATACCGGCGACGCCGTGAACCGGCAGACACCCGATCGGGTCGTCCACCCGGATCTTGTCGACCAGGACGACCAGGGGCGGGACGATGAGGCCCGCGACGAGGCCGATGAGGACCGCGGCCCACGGGTCGACGAACGCGCACGGAGCCGTGATCGCGACGAGACCTGCGATCGCGCCGTTGCCCATCTGGCTGACGTCCAGGGTCTTGAACATCAACGTCGCGCCGATGGTCGCGCCGATGACGCCGGCGGCGGCCGCGAGGTTGGTGTTGACCGCGATGTCGGCGAAGTTCTGCGCGACCGCGTTGAGCGTGCTGCCCGGGTTGAAGCCCATCCAGCCGACCCAGAGGATCAGCACGCCGAGCATAGCCAGTGGAATGGAGTGTCCCGGAATCGGGACCGCCTTCCCTCCTCGGAACTTTCCGATACGCGCGCCGAGCAGCAGCGTGCCCGCGAGCGCGGCCAGCGCGCCCTGGAGGTGCACGATCGAGCTGCCGGCGAAGTCGAGGAAACCGTCCTGCGCCAGCCAGCCGCCGCCCCATGTCCAGTGGGCCACGATCGGGTAGATGAACCCGGCGAAGGCGACGCCGAAGATCAGGTACGCGATGAACTTCGTGCGGTCGAGCATCGCGCCGAACACGATTGCCAGCGACACCGCACAGAACACCACCTGGAAGAAGAACTGCGCCTGCAGCGGAGTGTCGCTGTAGGCAAGAGACGCGAACTGGTCCTTGAAGTTGCTCACGTCGAGGAACCATCCGCCGGACCCGGCGAAGCCGTTCCCGGTGGCAAAAGCGAACGAGAAGCCGACCCCCCAGAACATCAGGAACGAGACGGCGAGGTTGATGATGATCTTTCCTGCGACGGCCCCTGCGTTCTTCATACGCGAAAGGCCGATCTCGAGCATCGCGAAGCCCGCCTGCATGAACAGCACGAGGATCGCCGCCATCACGACCCAAATCTGGTTTGCGGAGGCCGCGACGTCGGTGACGGTTGGATCGGCCGCGAAGGCCGCCGTCGGGGATGCGAGCAGCGCGAGCAACGCCAACGTGGCGAAGCGGCGCATCCAGCGTGATCGCATGGGTTCGTTCTCCCTCGTCGTGACGGGGCCCCACCGGGGCCGGGACGTCAGGGACGCTAGGTCGCGGGGGGCTCCCGCCTCTTTGGCCCCAGGGAGGGAAAACGACCGGTGGGGGTTACTCCTGGGGACAAGTCGCCATGAGCAGCCATGCCCCGGCCGCCTGGGACGTCGACGGAGCGACACCCACCAGGCGGCCGCCTCCGGCGCCCAGTCGCTACCGTTCTTCGCGGTGATCGACGAAGGAGCGCGATGACGGTGGAGACCCTGGCGATCCGCCTCCGGGACGTCGCGAAGTCATACGGCCCGATTCAGGCGGTGGACGGGCTGGACCTCGACGTCCGCGAGGGCACCTGCGTGGGTCTGCTCGGACCCAACGGAGCGGGCAAGAGCACGACGATGAAGATGCTGACCGCGCAGGCGATCGCCGACCGCGGCGAGATCGAGGTCCTCGGCTACACCCTGCCCGCGCAGTCGAAGTCGGCCCGGGCGGAGATGGGAGTCGTGCCACAGCTCGACAACCTGGACACCACGCTCACGGTGCAGCAGAACCTCATCGTCTTCTCGCACCTCTACCGGATCCCGCGTGCGGAGCGTCGCGCGGCGATCGAGCGGGCCCTCGAGGTCGCGAACCTCGCCGACCGGCGCGACACCCGCGTCGACAAGCTGTCGGGCGGCATGCGCAGGCGGCTCCTGATCTCCCGCGCGCTTGTTCACCGCCCCCGGCTCGTGCTGATGGACGAGCCCACCGTCGGGCTCGACCCTCAGGTCCGCCAGGAGATCTGGGCGCTCATCGACGGTCTGCGCGCACAGGGAGTGTCGATCCTGATGACCACGCACTACATCGAGGAGGCCGAGCGGCTGGCGGACACGGTGACGATCATGTCTCACGGGCGAGCGGTGGCCGTCGGCCCGCCCGCGGAGCTGGTGGCTGAGCACGCCGGCCGCGAGGCCGTCGAGATCTACGGCCCCCCGGCGAAGCTCATCGAGGTCGAGGCCGCCGCGGCGGCGGCCGGGCTGCCCACCCGCCGGACGGGGACGTCGATCGCGGTGCTGCGGCTCGACTCCACCAATGGCGACGCCCCGGAGGGTGAGCGCCGTCCCGCCAACCTGGAGGACGTCTTCGTGCTGCTGACCGGTGAGGCGATCGCATGAGCACCGCCACCGGGCGCCCCGGCCGTGCTCGGCTCGGCCGGCTCGAGCGCCCTGCGCTCGCCGGTGTCCTCGTGCGCGAGATCATCAACTTCTCGTCGTTTTGGCGGTCGACGACATTCTCGTCGACGGTGGAGCCGACGATCTACCTGCTCGCGTTTGGCTTCGGGTTCGGCTCGCTCGTGGCGACGGTCCAGGGGCTCGACTACGTGGAGTTCGTCGGGACCGGCACGGTCGCCACGGCGATCATGTTCTCCTCGGTGTTCGCCACGATGTTCGGGACGTACGTCAAGCGTGAGTTCCAGCGGACCTACGACGCGATCCTCGCCGCGCCGGTGGACCCCGAGGAGCTGGTGACCGGCGAGGTGCTGTGGGTCTCGGTCCGCGCGGGCGTGTACGGCACGGCACCGCTCCTGGTCGCGATGCTGTTTGGGCTGGATCCGAGCGGGGGCATGCTGACCATTCCCCTCATCGGGTTCGTCACGGGCTTCGGGTGGGCGGCGTTCGGGGTGCTGGTGTCCGCGGTCCTCAAGTCCATCGACCACTTCTCGTACGTCACCAGCACCGTCGTCACGCCGGTGTTCCTCGTCGCCGGCACCTACTTTCCGCTCGACGGTCTTCCCGAGTGGGCGCAGGTCGCGGGGCACTTCAACCCGCTGTTCCATTGCGTCCAGTTGGTGCGCCACGCCTCGTTCGGGTGGGAGGGCTGGGCCGACCTCGGGCATCTCGGCGCGATCGTCGCGTTCGGGCTGCTCATGTGGCGGCTGGCGATCTGGCGCACGACGATCCGCCTCGTGGACTGAGCGGTGTCAGGCACTTGACGTTGACGCGGCGTGATGCCCGTCAACGTCAAGTGCCTGACACGCGGGAGGGGCGTCCTGACGGCCCTCCCTACCCGGTCACCCGCGGCACGATCACCGGCCGCGCGACCCTGATGACACGGGTGCGGGCGCTGTCCCGGACCGTCGGAGCGTTGGAGGCGCTCGCGATCGCGGTGTTCGTCCGGAAGCCGACGGCCCGGCGATCGACCCGGAACTTCACGGTGATCGTCTTCGATGCGCCCGGCGCCAGGCTTCCGACCTGAACCTCGATCTGACCCTTCACGAGCTTCACGCCGGGGGTCTTGACCGCGAGCGACATCGACGCGGGGATCCGGTCCCGCATGATCACGTTCTCCGCCAGGACGGTGCCGCTGTTCGTGATCTTGATGGTGTAGCTGATGATCTGGCCGGCCTTGACCTTCGCAGGCCCGCGCTTGTCGACCGCCAGCGTGGTCGTCTGCACGCCGATCACCACGATCGGAGTGACCGTCACCTTGGCGTTGGCGATCTTCGGCGGGACCGGGTTGCCCAGCGGGTCGGTGCCGGTGGCCGTTGCCACGTTCGTTGTGGTGACGTTGATGGTGGCGACGCAGGTGTAGCTCGTTGACGCTCCTGCGGCCAGCTCGCCGATGACCTTGTTACACGCCGGGGTGGTGGGATCGGCGACCGCGACGTTCGTCACGGTGACGTCCCCGGTGTTCCGGACGGTGACGGTGTAGGTCACCTGGGTGCCCGGAGCGACATCCGGCTTGTCGACGCTCTTGGTGATGTCGATCGCCGGAGCGATCACGTCGACGCTGGCGGTGGCGCTCGCCGGACCGACCGTGTTCTGGAGCCGGTCCATGGCGGTGACGGTCGCGGTGTTGACGGTGTCGACCGTGACCGTGGTCTTGCAGGTGATCGGAGCAGCCGTCTCACCGGCGCCGAGCGACTCAATGAAGGCCGCGCACTCCGGTGCGACGGGGTCGGTGACGTTCACGTTGGTGAGCGTCGTGTCGCCCGTGTTGGTGACCGTGATGGTCCAGGTCACCTCGGTGCCCGAGAGGACCACCGGCTTGTCGACCGACTTCGTGATCGAGAGACCGGGAGCGATCACCTGGACCCACGCGGTGTCCCCGTCTTGCAGGACGTTGCCGATGGGGTCCGTGCCGGTGACGTTCGCTGTGTTGGTGGTCCCCTCGACGATGTTCGCCACACAGGTGATCGGTCCGTAGGACTGACCGCTGGCGAGCACGCCGATGGTGGTGTCGCAGTCGGTGGCGTCCGGGTCGGAGACCACCACGTCCCTGAGATCGACGTCACCGGTGTTACGGACCATGATGCTCCACGTCACGTCGGTGCCGGAGAGCACGATCGGTTTGTCGACGCTCTTCTCGATGACGAGCGACGGGTGGATCACATTCACCTCGGCGGTGTCACTGGCGGGTCCGACCGTGTTGTTGAGCGGGTCGATGCCGGTGACATATGCCGTGTTGTACGTGTCCTCGACGAGGTTGGCGGTGCAGGTGATGACGACCGGCGACGCATCCCTGGCGAGGTCACCGATGACGCGGGCACAGTCACTCGCGTTCGGGTCTGTGACCGTGACGTCCGAGAGGTCGACGTCGCCGGTGTTCCGGACGGTGAGGGTCCAGGTGACGTCGGTGTGGGGCAGGACGGTGTCATTGTCGACCGACTTCTCGATGGAGAGGCCGGGGGTGATCATCGTGACCCACGCGGTGTCGGAGACCTCGAGCGGGTTGTCGAGGGGGTCCTTGCCGGTGGCGGTCGCTGTGTTGGTAGTGGATGACGTGATGTCGTCGGTGCAGGTGATCGTCACCGCCGGCGCGTTCTTGACGAGGGTGCCGATGTACGTGGCGCACCCGGTGGCGTTCGGGTCGGTGACCCTCACGTCGGCCAGGTCGACGTCGCCGGTGTTGGTGACGGTGACTGTCCAGGTGACGGTGGTGCCATGGAGCACGACCGGCTTGTCGACGCTCTTGGTGATCGAGAGCGCCGGGGCGATGACGTCGACGTACGCGTCGTCGCTCTTGAGGAGCTGGTTCCCCAGCGGGTCGGTGGCGGTGACGCTTGCCACGTTGGTCGTGTCGACGTTGACGGTCGTGGAGCAGGTGAGCGTCCGCGAAGTGCCCGGTGCGAGCATGCCGATGGGCGTGCCGCAGTCAAGGGCGCCGGGGTCGGTGACGGTCACGTTGGTGAGCGTCGCGTCACCGGTGTTCTTCACGACGACGGTCCAGTTGACCGGGGTCCCCCCGAGCACCATCGCCTTGTCGACATCCTTCGTGATGGAGATCGCCGGGGCGATCACGTCGACGTAGGCATCGTCGCTCTTGGGGGTCACCGGCGTGTCCTGCGGGTCCTTCGCGGTCACCGTGGCAACGTTCGTGGTGTCGTGTTCGATGACGGCGTTGCAGGTGTAGGTGGAGTACGCGCCGGGTGCGAGCGAACCGACGCTCTTGACGCAGGCCGGAGTGACGGGGTCGGCAACTGCCACCGTGTTGAGCGGCACGTCGCCGATGTTGGTGACCTTGATTGTGTAGATGACCGGCGTGTTCGTCAGAACCGTCGACTTGTTGACGTCCTTGGTGATCGCGACGGCCGGGTTCATCTTCTTGTTCTTCACGTCGCAGGTGACGACGTCCGTCGGACCGAGGTTCGCGGTGAACGACGCGCCGTTGGTCGTGATCGACAGGGTCTGCAGGTTCGGGTTCGCGAGTGACTTGACCTGGCAGGCCGCCGACACGAACGCGTACCCGAGCGTGTCGGCCTCGGAAATTTCGATGGTGGAGGTCGTCGAGACGGTCGGCTTCCACTGGAAGGTCACCGCGCTGTCGGCGCCGGTGGATGCGGACCGCGGTCCGGCGGCGGCGGGCGGAGGGGTGATCCACGAGTAGGAGCCTGCCGCGGTGGAGACCGTTGCGTCGAATTGCCAGCCGGCGCCGCCGGGAACGTAGCCCTGGCCGTTGTCGACGAGCTTGTTGATGGTGACCGAGCTCTTGCACAGCTCGTTGACGAGGGTGCGGAGCGCGGTGGGGAGGGTCGAGAAGTCAGCGATTCGAAGGACGTCGGTGGTCGCGAGGTTCACCGCGCCGACCGTCTCGGCGACGTCCGGACCGGAGATCGCGATGAGGCGGTTGAGGCTGCCGGAGTTACCGAGCGCCGCGCCGACGCCGACGGCGAGGATGTGGCTGCCCTGGTTCTTCACCGCGTCGGCCTGCACGATCGCAGGGGTCAGAGCCGTCGCGTTCGAAACGCCTGTCTGGACGCCGGTGGCGGTGTTCCGGGCGGTGGGGTCACCGTCGGTCACGAAGACGACGAGCGGTGCGACAGACTGTGTGTTGAGGAGCTTGACCTCCTCGAGGGCGTCCTCCCAGTTCGTCCACTGACCGAGCTGCGACGGGGCGTCGTACTTGTCTCCCGCCGCGGATCCGTTGAAGTAGGGGTTGAACGTCGTCGCCAGCGTTCCGCCGGCACCCGATGTCACATTCGTATAGCCGAAGACGCGCTTCGCGGACGAGCCGAACTCGATGACCGCCAGCTGTGAGCCGGTGTCGGCCAGACCGGACGCGAACTTCATGGCCGCGTCCCGGACGGCGGCCTCCGCCCCTGAGGTGCTTGAGATCGATCCCGACTCGTCGAGCACGAGGATGACCTTGGCCCCGCAGGCGGGCTGGAGGTTCGGATTGGTGACGGTCGCGGAGGCCGTCGAGACAGATGCGAAGAACACGGCGACAACCGCCGCAAGGAGCAACGTGATCGTCTGAGGGATTCGTCGTGAAGGCTTCGGGTGCATTCCAATCCTCTCCTTGCGGGGTCCGGTTCGAGGGCGCGGTGAAGCGTCCCCCGACTGGAGGTCCCGTCTGGTTGAGCTGTATCGAGCGGGAGTCCCGAGACGGACGAGTCATTCGTCCGAGGTGAAGAATCGGGAAGTTCGGTAGAAGTATTGTGGACCAACACCCACTGAACTATCGACCAGGTTTTCGAGGAATCGGGGCTAGTTCTTGGCCTGGTCTTTCGATCTGGGCTCGGTGGCGATCGCCACGCCCGGGAACCCGGCTCGGCGGGCTCGGCCAGCCCCGATCCGGGGTAGTTCGGGTCCCGATCGCTCGACCGGGAGCGTCGTGGGGTCGGCGCGCCGCCCCTCAGTCAGCCCGGAGCCCGGCACACCGCAATGACGGTC
>CAYTRV010000023.1:0-19155 GCA_964440285.1 uncultured Bifidobacteriaceae bacterium | reverse complement strand
GACGGCTACAAGGTCTACACCGACACGTCGTGGGCGATCGGCTTCGGCGCGCGCTGGCTGCTGGTGGAGATCGAGAAGAACGGCGGCCTCGGCGCCGACCGCGTCCTGTTCGGCTCCGACGAGCCGTGGTCGGACTTCATGGGCGAGTACTGGAAGATCGAGGGCGCACCGGTCAGCGACGAGCTCAAGCGAATGGTGTTGAAGGAGAACTTCGAGAAGCTCCACGGCGAGCGCTGGTGAGCGTCGACATCAAGACGCTCGCCGTCGAGCTGCAGTCGCTCGGCGTACGCACGACCGTGCCGTCCCAGCCGGGCGACACCCGCTCGGGCGGCGCGGGACCGTCCGACGCCGGTTTCCTCTGGGTCGACGGCGCCCCGCTCACGGTCCCTGTCCACGGCGACTACGTCGCCCGTTCGCCGTACGAGCTGATCCTCGGGGCGAACGGCCGCGCGGGCACGCTGCTCCGTAACGGCGACGAGGTCGGCCGGGTGACGCTGCATCCGCGTCCGAAGATCTATGACCTCGAGACCGCCGACGGCGTTCCGTACTGGAAGATCGGCCTGATGCATCTCGACAGCTTCGCGTCGACGGTCTTCCAGCGCTGCGTCTACTGGGGGACCGACGACCAGTGCCATTTCTGCGCGATCGGGACGTCCCTCCAGTCGGGCCGCACCATCCCGGTGAAGACACCGGCCATGCTGGCAGAAGTGGCCGAAGCTGCAGCACGGCTCGACGGCGCGAAGGACGTGACCCTCACGACCGGCTCACCAAACCGTGCGGACCGCGGGGCGCCCTACATGGCGAAATGCGCGGCGGCGATCCGCGATGCGGCCGGCCTCCCCGTGCAGGTGCAGATCGAGCCGCCCGACGACTTCGGCTGGTTCGCAGAGCTCAAGGACTCCGGGGTCGAGGCGCTCGGCATCCACCTCGAGACGTTCGATCCCGACGTGCTGGCGCGGGTCGCGCCGGGCAAGGCCGCGCAGGGCATCCCGTACTACTTGTCGGCGTGGGAGGCGGCGGTCGACGTCTTCGGCCAGGGGCAGGTGTCGACGTACTTCATCCTCGGCCTCGGTGAAACCAAGGAGACGGTCCTCGCGGGCTGCAAGGCGGCGATCGAGCGTGGCGTCTACCCGTTCGTAGTACCGCTTCGCCCGTCGCCTGGCTCGATCCTGGCGTCCGGTACGCCCCCCTCCCCCGACTACATGATGGATGTCTACGAGGCGGTCGCGCCGCTCTTGGCGGAGGCGGGGATCATGAGCCAGGACTCCCGCGCCGGATGCGTGCGGTGCCAAGCATGCTCGGCGCTTTCGACGTTCGAGCGCGCCTTCGGCGGCGGGCGGAACGGTGACCCGGTCACAGCCACGGCCTGACAGGGCCGGCCTGGAGGTCCGTCTCACCCGGACCCGTGAGGAGCTCGCCGGGCACTTCCGCGTGCGTGAGGAGGTGTTCGTCGAGGAGCAGCGCCTGTTCGACGGGTCCGACCGCGACCACTGGGACGAGACCGCGCTTCACATCGTCGCCATCTCTGGGGGAACGGTGCTCGGCGGGGTACGGCTCTACCCGCTCGACGAGGCAGGCCTCTGGCAGGGCGACCGCCTCGCCGTCTCGAACGAGGCCCGCAAGCTCCGCGCGGGCGGCCCGCTCGTCCGCTGCGCGGTCCGCACCGCCGGTGCCCTCGGTGGGCACCTGATGATCGCCCGTATCCAGGCGCCGATCGTCCCGCTCTTCCGGTTCCTCGGCTGGGAGCGCGTCGGTGGGCTCATCGACTACCGCGGCGTCCCCCACCAGCGGATGACGATCCCCCTCTCGGGCGCAGAGCCCGCGTTCACCGAGGAGACCTACGCGTGGGCGTTGGGAGCCGGCGCCTAGCACCCGCGGGTCCGCTCTTACCGGATTCAGACTGAATCCGTCCGCCGCCGCCCCCCAGGGCAGGTGCGTCTTCGGTCGATGAACAGGTTGCCGGGCAGCACACCCGGCCACCGTGAAGCCGTCGACCCGGAGATCGCCCGTGCCCGGTCCGCCATGCCCCGTCGCCCAGTTCACTGCGATAGCGCGACGCCTCCTCCTGGTGGCAATGGCGGCCCTCATGCTCGCGGTCGCCGCGCCGGGCCAGGCGAGCCCGATCTCCCTGAACGAGGTGCGGACATGGCAGGGGGCGAGCGCGTCCACGACGTCGACGTCGACGTCCTGGACGGCTGAGGTGCTCACGACCGTCAAGGCGCGGGTCGCGCCGCGCCGCGACGCCGGCGTCCGGACCACCCTGCGCTCGTACACGCCGTACTCCACCGCCCCCGCGCGCTTCCTCGCCACCGCGGCCGCGCGCGACCACAACGGACGCGACTGGGTTCGCCTACAGATTGCCGAGCGGCCGAACACCAGCTCGGCCTGGGTGCCGGCCGCCGCCGTCGAGCTGCAGACGACGACGACCCGCATCGTCGTCCGCCTCGGCGCTCGCCGCCTGGAGCTGTGGCGGGGCCCGCGGCGGGTCGCCGAGTACCCGGCGGGCATCGGACGGGCCGTGACGCCGACCCCCACCGGTACGTTCGCCGTCGAGGACACCGTCGCCACGCCCCAGGCCGATCGCGGCACGTACGGCCGTTACATCCTCACCCTCACGGCGCACTCAGACGTGCTGACGCGCTTCAACGGCGGCGATGGTCAGATCGCCATCCACGGCAGCGGGCGGCTCGGACGCATCGGACGGGCATCGAGCCATGGGTGCATCATCGTGGGCGACGCCGCGCTCACCGCCCTGTTCCGCGTGGTCGGCGCGGGGACGCCGGTTATCGTCACACGTTGATCGACGCCGCGGCCGGCCGGGACTCCAGCTCACGGCTGCCGACCGGAAGGTCGTGCTCCGGTGGCCCGGCGACGGGCAACTCCACCCAGAACGTCGCGCCCGTGCCGGGCGAGCTGTCGAGACCGATGGTGCCGGCGTGCCCCTCGGCGATCGCCCGGGCGATCGCAAGCCCCAGGCCGATCCCGCGGAGCCCTCCGTCGCCCGAGTCGCGGGCCCGGGCGAAGTGATCGAAGATGTGCCGCTGATCCTCCGGCGCGATGCCGGGCCCGTTGTCGCGGACGCGAAGCAGCGCGCGCTCGGAGGACATCGTCAGTCCGACCTCGACGACACCACCGGGTTGGGTGAACTTGATGGCGTTGCCGACGAGATTGTCGAGCATGCGTCCGAGGCGGGCGCGGTCGCCCACGACCTGACCGCTCCCCTCCACCCGTTGCACCAGGGCGAGCCGTTTCTCGGCCGCGGCGGGGGCGAAGGACACCAGCGCCTCGGACACCAGCTCGCCCAGATCCAGCTCCTCGACCTGAACCGTGAACACGCCGACGTTGTGCTGCGCGACCACCAGGAGGTCGTCGACGAGCCCCAGCAGCCGGCAGCTGTTGCGATCGATCACCTCCAGTAGCCGCTGTCCGCGCTCGTCGACCCCCGGTCCGGTCATGAGCAGCTCCGTGTACCCCCGGATGGAGGTGAGCGGCGTGCGCAGATCGTGCGAGACCAGCGCGACCAGTTCGTCCTTGGCCCGATCGAGCTCCTGAAGGCGGGCGTTCCGCTCGGCCAGCCGATCGAGCGCCGTCTTCATCGAGGATTGCGCCGCCCGCGCCTCGGCCAGCAGGAGGTCGCGGTCGCGGTCCCCGGCGCTCAGCTGCGTCGTCGTACGGGCGACCACCGCCACTCCGATCGTCTCGCCGTCGACCACCCACGGCGCACACGTCGTCATCATCTGACGGGTACCCTCCGGGGTGTCCAGCGTCTCGTGGTCGACCACTGTCCGGCCGGTGGCCATGACCTCGAGGTCCCGGCCGCGCGCCTGTCGCGAGAACGCCTCCGGCAGAAACGCGTCGTACGTCGTCCCGACGATCTCGGATGGCAGCGCACCGACCGCCCGGGCGCCGGCGTTGTTGATCATCAGGCAGCGACCCTCGCGGTCGAGCACGAACATCACGTCCTCGGCGAGGTCCGCCAGTGCACGGAGCATCTGCGTGCGCTCGTAGAAGCGGCGCTGCGCGACCCGGAGCGCTTCGTTGCGTTCGAGCAGGCGCCGGTTCGCCACCTCGGCAGCCTCCCGCGACTCCCGCTCTGCCCGCAGCAGCCGGTCGAGCGCGATCTCGCTCTCGACGCGCTCCGTCACGTCCTCGGCCACCACACCCACGCTGATCGGAGGCCCGTCACCGAGGCGCACCGGGTAGTGGCTCAGCTCGAAGTGCAACGTCTGGCCGTCGCGGTCCTGCGTGACCCGGCGTCCCTCGATCATCGCGCCGGTGCGCAGCACCGATTCGTAGACGCCCACGACGTTCTCCGACGAGTCGGGGCTCAGATCGCTCACATGCCGGCCGATGACCTCCTCCGGCCGGAAGCCGAACATTTCGGCTGCCCGCTCGTTGATCCGCACGACGCGAAGGTCGGCGTTCACGACCGCGAACCCCACCGGCGCCGAGCCGATGAGCGTCTCGAGCAGCGCTTTCTCGGTTCTCTCCTCGTGAGGCAGCGAGTCGATGGTGGCCCGCTGATCGACGTGCTCACGGCGAACGTTCCACCACCACATCACGGTCATGAGCGCGCCGACGCAGATGATCCCGAGGACCGACAGCAGCAGGAGCGTCTCGCGCGCGCCCACCCGCCGGCTCACGCCGAGCTCGAGGTCGAGAGCGACCAGGCACCCGGCCGCGACGAAGAGGGCGAGGATGCAGACGGGGCGTTTCATTCCGATCCCGACGTCCCGCGCCGTCTCAGGCGGCCTGCACGCCGGTGCGGCCGGGCCCGGCGCGATAGATGTACCCGAAGCCCCGCACCGTCTCGATCGGCGACGTGCCGTCCGCCCGGACGCCGATCTTGCGGCGGAGGTAGCCGACGTAGACCTTGACCTGGTCCGGGAAGACGGCCGTGCGGCTCCCCCACACCATCGTCAGGAGCTGGTCCCGATCCAGGACCCGCTCCCCGTTCTCGGTGAACGCGCTGAGGAGCCGGAACTCGAGCGGGGTGAGGCTGACCGGCCGGCCGGTCACCGTGACCTGGCGCTGGGCGAAGTCGATCCGCACGAACCCGTCGTCGTACACCCCCGGTCGGTCATCGTCGCCGCTCCCTGCCCTGCGAAGCAGCGCTTCAACCCGCGCGGCGAGCTCCATCGGGGAGAAGGGCTTCGTCATGTAGTCGTCGGCGCCGCTACGCAGGCCACGCGTCCGCTCCCATTCGAGCGCGCGGGCGGTGAGCAGGATCACCGGGACGTCGGAGACGTCGCGGATCCGCGCGAGCGTCTGCCAGCCGTCGAGCTCCGGCATCATCACGTCGAGCACGACGAGCCGCGGGTGAACCTCATGCAGCCGGCGGAGCGCCGCCTTGCCGTCGCCCGCCTCGACGGTCTGGTGACCCTCGCGTTCGAGCGCCTCCCGCACGAGGGATCGGATGTCCTCCTCGTCGTCGACGACGAGGATGGGTGCGTGGTGCCCCGGAAGGGTGCCTGCCATACCGTCGAAACCTGCCTCTCGTGATGCTGACCAGCGTCTGTATCGGCAGCCACGGGCCGAATCTGAGGCCGATCACCACCAAATCCATACCGAACGGCTCCCGTTCCAGCGATCGTCGCAACCCCGGTTTCGTCCGACACAGGAATAAGGAAGTTCCAAGTCCGCTTCGCGAGGCAGGGGTTCTTTGCAATGGCAGGACGCGACGACATGAAGCAGACCAGCAGGGGCGTTTGGGAATCGACCTCGCGCACCCGGCGGCAGGCGCCCGACACGAACGCGCGGGTCGCGCTCGAGCACCTCTCGACCCGCCGGGCCGCCAAGCACGCGTCGGCGGTCATCGCATCGATCCAGGACGGCCTCGTCACCGTCGACGAGCGTGGCCGGATCGTGGACGTCAACGCGGTGCTCTCCGAGATGACGGGGTTCCACCGGCTCCGGCTCCTCGGGAGCCGCGCCCCATACCCGTTCTGGGCGACCGTCGACACCCGACGCAACGGACAGGCGATCGCGGAGCTGGTGCGAGGCGAGTTCGCGGAGGGCGGCTCCTGCCGGCTGACGTTCTGCCGTGCCAGCGGCGAGCGCTTCGAGGCGTCCGTGGCCATCGCGCCGCTCCGTGATGCCGACGGCATCTCGATCGGATTCGCCGCGACCATCCGCGAGCTGGTCGAAGCCCCGCTGGCGGTCGAACCGGGCGCGGCCGGACTCGCCCGGTGTGAGGCGGCGATGCAGCGCGTCGCCGCAGCGGTCTCGGCTGAGGCGCCGGCGAGCGCCGTGTACCAGCTGATCGCCGAGGAGGCGGCTCGGCTCGTCGGCGCCGACGCAGCCCGGATCGCGCGACTCGACGCGGGCGGCGGCTCCATGATGGGCGCGTGGGCACAGCCGGGCTTCGATCCGCGCGACTCCGGGGGCACCGCGCTGACCGCCGATGTCCGCTTCGGCGCGCGCCGGTGGGGCGTGATCCAGACAAACACCGGCGGCGGACGCGTCACGCGCCCCGAGGCGCAGGAGGAGCTCAACACCTTCGCGACCCTCGCGACCCTCGCGCTGGCCCTCGGCACGGTGGATGAGCGATCCCGGCGCGCCGTACCGGCCAAGGATCCGCTGACCGGGCTCGCCGCCCGCGACGAGCTGGAGCGCTGCATCGCAACGGCGGTCGACACCGCGGGTGCGGGCGACGACGCCGTGGCGTTCATCGCAATCGAGCTCGACCAGTTCAGCCGCCTCGATCCCGAGTCGGGCGCAGAGCTCGACGAGCACACCCTCTTGCAGGTCGCCCAGCGCCTCGGCCGGGTCATCCGTCACGGCGACGCCCTCGGCCGCCTGCGCGCGGGCGCGTTCGGATGGCTCCTTCCCGGTGCGGACGCGCACAGCGCGCGAGAGGCGGCGAACCGCGCTCTCGCGGCAATCGCCCAGATCGACACGCACGGTGAGCCGCCGATCTCGGTCACCGTCGGCGTGAGCGACCTCGCCGGCGCCGGTGGGGACGCCCACGACCTTCTGCGCCACGCCGAGATCGCGCTTCACGACGCCAGGACAGCCGGCGCCACGACCACACCCGAGCAACCGGATGTCGCAGCGCCCGTCAGGCGCGACCGCGCCGCCCTCCAGATCCTCGCCCGGGTTGTGGAGTCACAGGATCCCGCGGCATGCGGCAGCGCGGAGCGCGTCGCCGAGCTGGCGGAGCTCCTCGCGCTCGAGCTGGGATGGTCGGGAAGCCGCGCGGCGCTTCTGGGTGAGGCGGCGTACGTCCGCGACATCGGCAAGATCGGCCTGGCGGGCTCGATGCTGTTGAAGCCCGGCCAGCTGAGCGCGGACGAACGGGAGGCCGTGAAGCGTCACTCGAGCCTCAGCGCCGAGATGATCGAAGGGATCCTCACCACGGACCAGGTGGAGTGGGTCCGCCACCACCACGAACGGTACGACGGCGCCGGCTACCCGGACGGCCTGACGGGCGAGTGGATCCCGCAGGGCGCCCGCATCCTCGGGCTGGCCGACGCCTGGGACGCGATGACCCACGAGCGCTGCTACCAGGGGGCGATGCCGGTGGCGGAGGCGCTCATGGACTGCGTGCTCGAGTCCGGCTGGCAGTTCTGCCCACAGGCGGTCGAGGCGCTGCGCGCGCTGGTGAGCGAGGGAGCGGCCCCCATCACCTGTCCCGCCGGGACGCGTTCGGCGACCAAGCCGCCGCCCGCGGCGATCTGACTGCAACGGTGTGACATCGGGCGGGTGCGCCTACTCGAGCCGGCCATCCGCGGCGAGCTCCGCCAGGGGTTCGGCGCGGAGGTCCCATACGGTCGTCTCGGCCACACCTGACCTGAGCCGCAGCGTCGCGGCGTCGTCGAGCACGCCGATCTGCCGGCAGGTCAGTCCGGCGGCGCCGAACCGTCGAGCGAGGGCCGGCGGGTCGCCGCACAGCAGGAACGCGTACGACGGGAACGCCGTCATCCAGTCGCCCCGCCCGACACCCGGCGGCACCGGGAGCGCGTCGACGTCGAGCGCGCATCCGAGCCCGCCCGCGCTCTCGAGGAACTGAAGCAGCGACCCGGCGATGCCGGGCATCGACACATCACGCGCGGCCCACGCCTCGCCCGTCTCGGCCGCCTCTGCGAGCAGCGCGAGATCCGCCGCCGCGCACGCGCGACGAGGTCCGCGCAGATGGCTGAAGAACGTCGTCCCCTCCGGCCCCGCAACGAGCTCACCCTCGAGGCAGGCGGCGAGGCAGACCGGGTCGCCCGGGCGCGCGTTCGCCGCCCGAAGCGGCCGGCCCGTCCAGCCCACTGCGAAGGTCGAAAGCCCGGGCGTTCCCGCCCGCACGGTGGTGTGCCCGCCCACCACCGGTACCCCGTACAGGTCGGCGGCGAGCTTGACGCCCTCGAGCGCGCCCCGCACGATCTCATCCGAGCCGATCACGGTGTCGAGCAGCGCCATCGGCCGGGCCCCCGTTGCCGCGATGTCGTTGAGCACCGTCACCACCCCGGCGATTCCCGCCACCCGGGGATCGGCCGCGATCAGCTCGGGGCGGATCGCCTCCGCCGCCAGCGCCCCCGCGTACTGGTCGACGATGTTGATGAGCGCGGCGTCGTCGCCGTCACCCCCGACGGTCGCCGCCACATGACGAAGGTCGCGCTTCGCGAGGAGCCCGGGGTGCTCCCGAATGCGACGGGCCAGCTCGGTAAGGTCTGTCACATGGAGAGCCTACGTGTCGCCACCGCCGGGCTTGACCTCATGGCCGACGCCCTCCGTGAGCAGGGAGTGTCCGTCACGGCCATCGATTGGCGCCCGCCTGCCGCCGGAGACCCGACCGACGTCCGGTTGCTGACCACCCTCGCCGGCGATGAGGTCGAGGCCGCGAACGAGCTCGCCCTCGCACGCCTGCAGACCGCCCGACCGATGCTGACCGGCGCCGGGCTCGCGGTCGATCACATCCCCGGCCTGGAGGGGCGGCTCGTGCTGCATGCCGGTCCCCCGATCGCGTGGGAGCGCATGTGCGCCCCGCAGCGGCACGCGATCATCGGCGCCTGTCTGCTCGAAGGGTGGGCGACCGACGCGGCCGACGCCGACGGGAAGCTCACGCGCGCCGAGATCGAGGTCGCCCCCGGACACTCGCTCGGGGCGGCCGGTGCGATGACCGGGGTCATCTCCCCGTCGATGGCCGTGTGGGTGGTCCGTGACGACGAGAGCGGCGCGGAGGCGTGGTCGCCGTTCTGCGACGGGCCCGGGGACGCATTCTGGCTGGGTGTCGGCAACGCAGAGGCGATCCGCCGCCAGCGGGTGTTCGCCGAGCAGGTGGCACCGGGTTTCGACGCTGCCATCAGGGCGCGCGGGCCGATCGACGTGTTCGCTCTGTGCGCGCAGGCGGTGGCGATGGGCGACGACTGCCACATGCGCCACCAGGCGGCCACCATGCTCCTGTTGCGCGAGGCGCTGCCGGCAATGGCCGAGCACGCGCCCGACGCGGTCCTGCCCACCGCGCAGATGACCTCCCCGAACGGCCACTTCGCGCTCACCGTGACGATCGCCGCGTGCCGCGCGGCGCTCGCGTCGACGCTGGGGATCCGTGGCTCCAGCCTGGTGACGTTCATCAGCCGCAACGGCGTTGAGACCGCTGTGATGGTCGCCGGTCTGCCCGGCCGCTGGTTCACCGCCCCCGCGCCGCTGGTGGCGGACCCCCTCTTCCGGCCCGGCTTCAGCGACGCCGACGCCGCGCCGGACATCGGCGACTCGGCGCTCGTGGAATGCGCCGGGCTGGGGGGTGCGGCGAGCGCGGCGAGCCCCGGCGTCGCGGCCTTCCTCGGCGGCGGGCTCGCCGACGCACTGGCCCGGACACGGATGATGGACGACATCTGCCTCGGGAAGAGCGAGCGGTTCCGGATCCCGACGCTCGACGGCGAGGGCACCCCGCTCGGGGTGGATGCGCGACTGTGCCTGGAGACCGGAACCACTCCCCTCATCAACACCGGCATCCTGCACCGGGTCGACGGAGGCCAGATCGGCGCCGGGATCGCCCGCGTCCCGCTCGAGCCGTTCCGTGACGCGCTCATCGCTCTCGCCGCGGCCCTGTGAGGGCGCCGCCCACCCGGATCGCCGAGGCCCTCTGACGCTGCGCGTCCGTCAGGCCGGCCTGCTGGTCGGGAGGTTCACCGGCGGCCGTGTGATGGCGGCGGGGGCGGGATGGGCGTGGCTGCGGGGCGACGGCCGGGTCGTCCACGTGACCGGCGCGCGCGGGCCGCGCGGTCCGGTCACCGCCGTCGTGGAGCGCGTGCCGGTCCTGCGCCCGGGTCAGCGCGTCACGCTCGACATGACCGGCGCCGAGTGGTGGCGCACGCCGCCCCCGCCGCCCGCCGCCCATCCCGAACTGGTCGCCGGCGCGTGTGAGGCCGCCCGCCCGCACACGTGGAACGACCCGCGCGCGCTCGAGCTCGGCTCCCGCCCGCTGGCCGAGGCGGCATCCGCGCTCTCAGGGCGCGGGCCGGGGCTCACTCCGGCCGGGGACGACGCCCTCATCGGATACCTGCTGGCCCGCCGGGCGCTGGATCCCAGCGCTGCCCGCACGGACGCCGCGATCGTGCTCGCGCGGGCCCGGCGCGCCACGGGCCAGCCGTCGCTGTCGCTGCTCCGCGCGGCCGCTCGCGGCGAGGCGTTCGAGCCGGTTGCAGCGATGCTGGCCGCGCTCCTGCGGGCGGACGGCCCGGCGCTGGCCCCGGCCCTGCGCCGCGTCAGCGCCCTGGGCGCCACCACCGGCAGGGCCACCCTCACCGGCCTCATCGGCGGCCTCCGAGGATACGCGGAGAACGCGGGTGGCCCGGTCCCGTGCAATTAACGTTGTTAAGCGCCCGGGACCAGGGTGCTCCGCGTCACACCAGACGGGGGCGCCTCCACGGCCGTGTCAGCGCTGCGGGGGTGAAGGCTGCGTCGATCGACTCGGCATCCAGCCACCCGTGCTCCAGCACGAGCTCGCGGACGGTGCGACCGGTCTGCAGGGCCTCACGCGCGATCGTCGTCGCGCGTTCGTAGCCGATCATCGGCGCGAGGGCCGTCACCACAGAGGGGGATGTCTCGACCTGATGGCGAGCCCATGCGATGTTCGCCGTGATCCCGCTGACACACCGCTCGGCCAGGACGTCGATGGCTGCCCGCAGGTGCGTCAGGCTGCGGAACAGCGACAACGCGATGATCGGCTCGAAGGCGTTGAGCTGGAGCTGGCCGGCCTCGGCCGCCATCGTCACGGTGACGTCGGCCCCAATCACCTCGAACGCGACCTGATTGACCACCTCGGGGATCACCGGGTTGACCTTTCCCGGCATGATGCTCGAGCCGGCCTGCACCGCGGGCAGGTTGATCTCGTTGAGCCCGGCACGGGGGCCGGACGACAGCAGCCGCAGGTCGTTGCAGGTCTTCGAGAGCTTGACCGCCACCCGTTTCAGCACACCGGAGAGCTGCACGTAGTGACCGGTGTCCGGGGTCGCCTCGACGAGGTTCGAGGCCGTGAAGAGCGGGAGACCGGTGATGTCCGCCAGGTGCCCGCACGCGAGCGGCGCGTAGGCGGGGTGGGTGTTGATCCCGGTGCCGACCGCCGTTGCACCGAGGTTGATCTCGCTGAGGAGCGACATCGCCTCCCGGAGACGTTTCTCGTCCTCTCCGAGCGTGACGGCATACGCGGAGAACTCCTGACCCAAGGTCATCGGGACCGCATCCTGGAGCTGCGTCCGCCCCATCTTGAGCACGTCGGACAACTCCCGCTGCTTCTCCTCGAACCTGACGCGCAGCCGCGCCATGGCGGCGAGCAGCCCCCGGATCATGAACGTCAGCGCGATGCCGAGCGCGGTTGGGTATACGTCGTTCGTGCTCTGGCTCATGTTGACGTGATCGAGCGGGTGGAGGTGCTCGTACTCGCCGCGGCGGCGCCCGATGAGCTCGAGACCACGGTTCGCGATCACCTCGTTCGCGTTCATGTTGGTGGACGTCCCGGCTCCACCCTGGATGAGGTCGACCACGAAATGCTCGTGCCAGCGACCGTCGCGGATCTCCTGACAGGCTGTTCGAATCGCCCCGGCCCGGTCGACGTCCAGCACGCCCAGCTCCTGGTTGGCGGTCGCCGCGGCGGCCTTGACGCACGCGAGCGCGTCGAGGAGCTCCGGGACCACGCCGATCGGGACGCCGGAGATCGGGAAGTTCTCGAGCGAGCGGAGCGTGTGGATGCCGTAGAGCGCGTCCTCGGGGACCTTGCGCCCCCCGAGCAGGTCGTGCTCGTCGCGCCAGAGTGTCACGGACCTCCGATTCGGAGCGCTAGGAACGGAACGTCAGCGGGTGCTCACCGACCGAGCACCAAAACACCAGACAGCCCTCGTCCTCGAGGTGGCCGACGCAGCCACACTCACAGGCGTGCTCGGCGCATGGGCGGCGCACCCGGGCGAGGATCCCGTCGGCGCGGGCAGGGACCATGTCCGGGAGCAGCGCGGATACTCCGGTGGAGACCTCATGTCGCAGCGCCGTCGTCATGCGCGTCCTTCCTGCGTTCCGGGAAACATCGTGGTGGAGCTTTCGGAGTCAGGCGATTCTTCCCTGCCCGCGCTCAGCGTCCGCCACAGGACATCCGCACAACCGGCGACGTCGCCTTCGCCGACACGTTCCTCGAGGAGGTCGATACCGATGCGAAGCGCGATGGGATCGAGCGACGGGCGCGTGGCGCGCTGGATCCTGCCATATCGCGTGGGGCGGACCGTCTCGTCGAGGTTGAACAGCTCCTCATGCAGCTTCTCGCCGGGCCGGATCCCGACGACCTCGATCGCGATGTCGCGGCCGGGCTCGTGCCCGGAGAGGCGGATCATGTTCTCGGCGAGGTCGAGGATTCGCACCGGCTCGCCCATGTCGAGGACGAAGATGTCGCCACCCTCGGCGATGCCCGTCGCCTCGATGACCAGCTGGACGGCCTCCGGGATCGTCATGAAGAATCGCGTCATCTCGGCATGGGTCACCGTGACCGGCCCGCCCGCGGCGATCTGCTGGCGGAAGATCGGCACCACCGAGCCGGAGCTTCCGAGCACGTTGCCGAACCGCACGGCGGCGAACCGCGTCGCGGACGTCGCTCCGCGCGACTCGATGACGCGCTCCGCAAGCGCCTTCGTGGCGCCCATCACGGTCTTCGGTTCGACGGCTTTGTCGGTCGAGATGAGGCAGAAGCGTTCGACGCCGAACCGGTCGGCGAGCACGGCGAGCTCGGCGGTGGCGAGCGCGTTGTTCGCGACGGCCTGGAGCGGGTTGAGCTCCATCATCGGCACGTGCTTGTAGGCGGCGGCGTGGAACACGATGCTCGGCCGGTGGTCGCGGAACACGCGCTCCATGGCGGTCTCTTCGCGGCAGTCGGCGATGATGGGCGTGACCCTGCCGCGCCCGGTGAGCTGACGGTCGATCTCGAAGAGGTTGTTCTCCGCGTGGTCGACGATCACGAGGCTCGCCGGCCCGGCCCGCAGCACCTGGCGGCAGAGCTCGGAGCCGATCGAGCCGCCCGCCCCGGTGATCAGCACGACCTTGCCGTTGAGGTATCGCGATACCTGCGCGAAGTCGATCTTGAGCGGCGCGCGCCCGAGGAGGTCCTCGACGCTCACGTCGCGCAGCAGGCGGACGGTGACCTCGCCGGAGATCAGCTCGGGAAGGCCCGGGAGCGTCTTGCACGGCACGCCGACCCGGCGGCACGCCTCGACGATCTCGCGGTGGACCACGCCCGGCGCCGAGGGCATCGCGATGATCACCTCGTCGACCTTGGTCTCGCGGAGGATCGCGGGGAGCGCGTCGCGTCCGCCGAGCACGCGCGTTCCCTGTACGCGCAGACCCGCCTTGCGCGGGTCGTCGTCGATGATCCCCACGGGCACGTACCCGAGTGCCCGGTTGCGTTGCATCTCGCGGAGCATCGTGTTGCCGGCGTCCCCGGCGCCGCAGATGAGGACCTCCTTGCCCTTGCGGGCGACGAGATCGCCGCGCGCGGGGCGCTCCACCAGGCTGCGCACGACGAACCGCGCGCCACCGACGAGCGTCAGCGTGATGAAGAAGTCGAGCACGAGCACCCCGCGCGGCATCGTCACCGCCGCGCCGCGCGGCCGGTGGATCGGCTGCCAGAAGGAGAACACCGCCGTGATGATCAGGCTCGCGATGACGGCCGCGACGACGATCGCTTGAAGGTCGCGGACGCTCGTGAACCGCCACCACTTCGTATAGAAGCGGGCGCCGATGAACACGAGGAGCTTCACGCCGATCACCACGCCGACCGTCGCGACGAACAGGCGCGCATACACGCCCTGCAGACCCCCGTCGAACCGGAAGGCGAAGGCGAGCCACCAGGCGAGGGTCACCAGGGTCGCATCCACGAGCAACTGGCCTGCCCGGTGGACGTGGCGACGCCAGCCGCGTGTCATCGGCGGGAGTCTCAAGGTCGTGGAGTCTAGCCTGCCGCCGCCAGGATGGCGTCGAGCAGGACATCGGGGTCGCGCAGAGGTGGCCGGCGCGTTCGGTCGCGCCGGGCGATGACGACCTCGGCCGCGCGCTCGATGCGGTGCAGGCGCCCCTCGTCGATGAGCCGCCGGTCGACGGCTCCGAGACGCCCTGCAAACGGGGTGAACGCAGGGACGCCAAGCGCCACCGCCTCGCGGTTCATCGTTCCGCCGGCGCTGACGACGAGATCGGCCAGTTGCACCAGCGTCGGACCGTCGACGGGCCGCTGGGGGACGATGAACGGGGTCCCGCGGAGGGACGCACGCTGTTCCGCGGTGCGCGGAAGGACCACAGTCTGTACCTCGACTTGACGGTGAGATAGTGCTTCCAGGATGCCGGAGAAGAGCTCCGTGGACCGTCCGCGGTGGTAGAGCGTCACCTCTGGGGCGGGGCGGAGGACCGCGACGACGCGGTCCGGTCGCAGGCCGAGCTCCCCTGCGACGGTGGGGTCCGCGACGTGGTCGGCGAGGTAGTACTCCTCCTTCAGGCCGGGATACCGGACGAGCTTCGGCGGCCGCATCCCGAATCCGGCGAGCGCCTCCTCGGGGATGGCGTCGGGAACGAGCACCCGGCTCGCCCAGCGGCCGTTCCAGTGGTGCATGGCCGTGGCATGCTCGTAGTCGAACATCGTGACCTGCGGAGTGCCCGCGAGCCGCGCCGCGATCGGCTGGTCGGTGGAGCCATGCGCGACAGCCAAGTCGAACCGCCCGCGGCGCGCGAACCGCGCGAGCGCAGAGGTTCGTCCGCAGGCCGCCCGGGCCTTCCCCGTGAGTCCGCCTCCGCCGTGGGCGCCGACCACGGTATGCGGCATGGCGAAGCGCTCCAGCAGCCCGAGTGTCTGCGCGAACTCACGCGCCGTGACGGTCACCTCGTGGCCTCGCGCCTGCAGCCGGGCGATGAGCGGCCGGAAGATCACCACGTGGGGCGAGTTGGTGATGTCGACCCAGACCCGCATTGCGTCCGGTCCTATCCGGCCGCGGCCGCGACGGCGGCGACGACCGCCTCGACCTGATCGCAAGTCAGATGGGGATGCATCGGGAGTGCGAGCCCGGTGCGGGCGTGCTCCTCCGCGACCGGCAGGTCGCCCTCCGAGTAGCCGAGGTTCCGGAACACCGGCTGCAGGTGCATGGGAATGCCGTAGTAGACGGCCGCGCCGACGCCGGCATCGGCGAGCGCCACCCGGATCTCGTCGCGTCGGGGATGTCGGGCCATGTAGAGGTGGTAGACGTGGGTCGCGCCGGCTCGCTCCGCCGGGAGCGTCATGTACTCACCGAGGCCGCATTCGCGGTACCAGTCGGCAGCCTGGCGCCGGCCGGCGTTCCACCGCTCGAGATGCGGCAGGAACACCCGGATGACCGCCGCCTGCAGCTCGTCGAGGCGGGAGTTGTAGCCGACCTCCTCGAAGACCACCTTGTCCTTCGACCCGTGGAACCGCAGCCGCCGCAGGCGCTCGGCGAGCGTCTCGTCGCGGGCCACGACCATGCCGCCGTCGCCGATGCCCGGGAAGTTCTTGGTCGGGAAGAAGCTGAACGTGACGGCGTCGCCCATCGTCCCGACGGGCCACGCGTCGTCGGCAGCGCCGAAGGACTGTGCGGCGTCCTCGATGACGACGAGCCCGTTCTCCGCGGCGGTCGTCAGGATGGGGGTCATGTCGGCGGGATGACCGAAGATGTCGACCGGCATGACGGCCTTCGTCCGGTCCGTGATGCGCGCCTCGACCGCCTCCGGGTCGATCGTTGCGGTGTCCGGATCGATGTCGACGAACACGGGGGTCGCCCCGATCCGCGCGATCGCCTCCGCCGTGGCGTAGAACGTGTACGGGGTGGTGATGACCTCGTCGCCCGGACCCACGTCGAGCGCCTGCAGGGCGATGACCAGCGCGTCGGTGCCGTTCGCGACGCCGACGCACGGCCGGCTCTGCAGCCGCGACGAGATCTCGCCCTCGAGGGCGGCGACCTCGGGCCCCAGGATGAACCGGCCGCTGTCGAGGACGCTCGCGAGCGCCGCGTCGATCTCGGCGCGGAGGGGCCGGTACTGGGCCTGGATGTCCATCAACGGGATGCGCATGAAAGGGTGGCCGAGGTCGACCGGCGCGGGAGTGTAGCAACCTGTCCAACGTCGCCCCCGGACTCCCCGGTTTGCGGGCTCTCGGTGGATCTGATCGGGTATCGCCGTCGGAACTGCGAACTCCCGACGCCGACCAGGCATCTGACCGGCAGCCGCGAACCACATTGCCATCGCCCTGAGACACCCCACCACATCCCCATCCCGTCCGTTGCGCATCGCAGCCTGCGCCCTCGCCGCCGCCCTCGGCGGCGTCGGGACGGCGACCGCCGAGCTCGGCGAGGTCGTGCCGGGCATCACCTACGAACGTCTGGCGCGGCCCGGGCAGGTCATCCACGTGGTTCGCGCCGTTCCGGGGCCGCTGATCTCGATCCGTCCGATCCTGACCGGCGGGGCGCCGTCGCAGCGGGGACGGCTGACGAGCGCGATGAGGGCGCGGCTCGGCGACGGCGCGGTGGTGGGGGTCAACGGCGACTACTTCAACCTCGCCAACGCCTACCCGAGCGGGCTGCTGATGGTCGGCGGGGAGCTCGTCAGCGAGCCGGAGCCGACGCGCTCCGCGCTGCTCTTCCCCGCGACCGGCCAGCTGCTGACGGCAAGGGTCGCGCTGGCCGGCACCTGGCAGGCGTCCGATGTGACCGTCCCGACGCCGTTCCTCCAGCGCACCTTCATCGGCGTCAACCGGCCGGCGGAACAGCCGAACGAGACGCTCGTCTACACGTCCCGGTACGGGACCCTGACGCCGACGGGTGACCGGGTCGACGCGCTCATCACCCTCGATTCGCCCGGGGTCACCGGGATCAACGCGCCGCTGACCGGCACGGTCCAGACCATCCAGCCGGGCGGCGGCAGCGGGATCGGCCCCGGGAATCTGGTGCTGTCCGGCGTCGGCGCAGCCGGGGATGAGGTGCTGGCGGATCTCGTCCCAGGCCGGCGGGTCACGATCACCTTCGGCGTACCCGGCATCCCGGCCGGCGTCACCGACGCGATCGGCGGCGGGCCCACGTTGGTGCAGGACGGCGTCGCGATCACCGGTGTCGGCGAGGGCTTCACACCGGGTCAGATCGGGACGCGCACGTCGCGCACCGCCATCGGCCAGACAGCCGACGGCACGGTCCTGCTCGTCACCGTCGAGGGCCCCCTCCAGTCGAGTCGAGGCCTGAGCATGGTCGAGCAGGCCGACCTCATGGTGACGCTCGGTGCGCGCACCGCGGTGGGGATGGACGGTGGCGGGAGCGCGATGATGTCGCTGCGGGACTCGCTCGTCACCCCGTGGGCGTCCGAGCGGTCGATCACCGACGCGGTGGTCGTCACGTACGCCGGCGTGCAGCTGTCACAACCCGCGGCGTTCATCTCGCCGAACGGCGACGGCGTCGACGAGCGTACGCGCACCACCGCGCGCGCCTCGACGAACGGGACCGTCCGCATTACGCTGAACCGCCCGAACGGCCGGGCCCTCAGGATGCTCTACGCCGGTCCCCTCGGCCCGGCCGGCAGGCACATCACCCTCGCGAAGAGCACCTTGCGCGTGAAGGACGGGCGCTATCGCGTGACCGCCCGTTTCGTCCCGGGCGACGGGACCGGCCCGACGACCCACAGGCACGAGGTGACCGTCGACCGGACGCTCGGCTTCCTGAAGCTCCGCAAGGTCGGGAAGAACGAGAGGACCAACCTGCGCATCGGGTTCAGGCTGGCCAGGGCGGCTCGCGCCACGATCGTCGTGACGAACGCCAAGGGCGGCTCGGTCAAGCTGATCTTCCGCAACCGCCTGGTCCGGGCCGGGGCCCGGGCCGTGACGTGGGACCTGCGCCGCGCCGGGAAGCCGCTGAAGCCGGGGATCTACACGGTGAACGTCCGCGTCCGGACGGCGCAGGGCGAGCCGGCTCTGTCGGCCCGCGTGCGGGTCACGGCGCCGAAGCGATCCGCCGCGCCCGCCGCCTGACGAGCCACCAGACCAGTCCGGCTACGCCGGCGAGGATGAGGGCGTAGTCGACGTAGTGCAGCTGCCTCTGGAGACGCTCCCAGTCCTCGCCCGCCGCCCTGCCGAGCAGCGCGAGGCCGGTGACCCAGGGGATGCAGCCGATGAGCGTGAGGATCGTGAACCGCCAGAACGGCATGCGGGCGACGCCGGCGGGTAGGGAGATGAACGTCCGTACGATCGGCAGGCAGCGCGAGACGAGCACCGCCCAGGAGCCCCACCGGACGAACCAGCGGTCGGCGACGTCGAGGCGTTTCTCGGTGATGTGCAGCCAATGGAAGCGCAACGCCCATTCGCGGCCCTTCGCATACCCCACCCCGTAGGCGATCCACGAACCGACCACGTTTGCGAGGACGCCGGCGGCGATGATCGCGACCAGACCCTCCTCGCCCCGCGCAACCAGGAAGCCGCCGTACAGCATGATCGCCTCGCTCGGCACCGGGATGCAGGCGCTCTCGAGGATCATCAGCAGGAACACCGCCAGCACGCCGTAGGCCCCGACCTGGTCGGTGGCGAAGTTGACGATGGGGGCGGTGATGTCGGGCATCGCGAGTGGTGGTCCCTCGCGGGACCGGCGGGGATGCTAGCGGGGGAGGCCCGTGGAACGCTCCGCGGCGGTCGGCACCCCCCGCACGGACGTCGCGTGCCGC
>CAYTRV010000022.1:0-19542 GCA_964440285.1 uncultured Bifidobacteriaceae bacterium | reverse complement strand
CTCTCCCAGCTGAGCTAATCCCCCTGAGGCCCAGAGGGTAGCATCGCGGCCGTGAGCACAGAGCGCGGCGAGGACCCCTACGACACCGTCGACCGGCTCCTCGATCAACAGATGATCAAGCATCTCGAGATGGCCCAGATGATCGGCGAGTACCGCAACATGCTCGCCGACCTACAGGAGCAGCGCCGCCCCGACGACGAGCTGGTGAAGCTCGCCCGGAGCCTTCCAGGCGCCCGGTACCACGTGGCCACCACTTATGTCCGTGAGAACTGGCTCGTGATCGAGGGCACGCTGAAGCGCCTCTTCCCCGCCGAGTCGTAGCGGCCCCTCCGGGGCCGTCACTCCCCGAGCAGATCTTCCAGCGCAGCGGGCAGATCTGGAAACCGGAACGCGTAGCCGGCGTCGAGTGCCCGGCGCGGCACGACGCGCTGCCCTTGCAGGATGATCTGCGCCCCCTGGCCGAGCATGACCTTGATCGCGAACGCCGGCGTCGGCGCGATCGCCGGGCGGCCGACGGCGTGGCCGAGGGCCTTTGCGAACTCGCCCTGCCGCACGATCCCGGGGGCGACGAGGTTCAGCGGGCCGGCGATCCCGGCATCGTCGAGCGCGCGCAGCACAAGTTCCCTCGCATCATCGATATGGATCCACGGAAGCCACTGGCGGCCTCCCGCGATCGGGCCTCCCAACCCGAGCTTCGTCGGAGGGAGCATCTGCGCCAACGCGCCGCCGTCGGCGTCGAGCACGATGCCGGTCCGCAGGCACACGACCCGCACGCCCGCGGCCTCCCCCGCGCGCGCCGACGCCTCCCAACGCTGACACACCTCCGCGAGGAACCCCGTCCCCGGGACGGCCGATTCGTCGACCTCCTCCTCGCGGTTGCCGTAGTAGCCGACGGCGCTCGCGTTCACCAGGGTCCGCGGGCCGTCCGCGCCGATCGTGGCGACGACGCGGTCGGTCAGGGCGACCCGGCTCGACACGATCTCGCGCTTCACCTCGTCGTTCCAGCGCCGGCCGATCGTCGAGCCCGCGAGGTTGACGACCGCGTCGCAGCCGTCGAGCGCCCCGGACGGGACGCCGCCCGCGGCCGGGTCCCAGGCGATCACCCGCGCGCCGGGCACATCGCGCCCGCCGCGAACCAGGGCCACCACCTCGTCGCCGCGTCCGGCGAGCGCGTCCACTACGCGGCGGCCGATGAGCCCTGTCGCCCCGACAACCGCCACTCGCATCCCCGCCTCCTCACGCCGCTCCGCGTGGATCATCGCCCGACGGCGCAACCGGCACCAGGGCCAACCGACACCGTTCGCGCGCCCCATCGGGCCCGCCGCGGCGGCCTCCTACCCGGGCTCGCCCACCGGAATCTCGCGGCGATCGGCCTTTGCGAGGTCGATCAGCGTCATCGGGTCGATCCCCGGCGCCGCCGTCGCCCGGCCAATGGCCATCGGCGAGCGCGCCTCGGCTCGCATGCGCATGCGCAGCCGCGCGACGACCGGCTCCGCGTTCGGGCCGTCAGCGTCGGCCAGCAGGATCGTGAACGACTTCTTCCCGGTGCGCCACATCGCGTCGGTCTCGCGGATCATGTGCCGCACGACGCTCGCCAGCCGCGACATCAGATCCTCGGCAGCGTCCTGCTCGAGGTCGACCACGACCAGGGTGACGAAGCGCCGCCCGCGCCGCGACGCGTCCAGCGCATGGTCGAGCGACTTGAGGAAGGCCTCGCGGTTGACAGGCTCGACCGGGCCCGGCGTCGGGCCGAAGAGCGCCGAACGAGGGCGAAGATCCGTCTTCCTGCGAAGGGGGCCCTGCGTGGCCATTGATCCAGTCTGTCAGAACGCTCAGACGCCAGTCAACGTTCCGCCCCCCGCAGACGACCGCGATCAGTCCTCGCGGTCAGGCGGCTCGCCGTGCCCGTAATGGCGCGACGCGGCGGGGTGGCGGGCAAGCACGTCGTCGATGGCCGCGGCCTCGTCGTGCGACAGCGGCCGGCCGGCCAGCCGGACGTTGGCCCGCGCCTGATCGGCGTCGCGGGCGCCGACGATCGCCGCCGTCACCTCCCGCCGGCGCAGCACCCACGCAACCGCAAGCTCCGCGACCCCGCCGGACCGGCCGGCCTCGTCCGCGACGCGCGAGAGCTCCTCGACGACCGCGATGCGCTCCGGGAACGCGTCGTCGGCGAAGAGCTCGCTCTCGTTCCGCCAGTCGCCGGGCGCGAACGCCGTCCCGGCGCTCATCTTCCCCGTGAGCAGGCCATGCGCGAGCGGTCCGTACGCGAGCACGCCCACAGCGTTTCCGGCGCACCAGGGCAGCTCAGCGGCCTCGACGTCGCGACGCATGAGGTGGTAGCCCACCTGGAGGCTGTCGAGCGGACCGGCGGCGCCCGCGCCGGCGAGATCGTCCACGTCGTAGTTCGACACGCCGATCGCCCGGATCTTGCCCGCCTCCTTGAGCTCGAGCATGGCCCCCATCGTCTCCTCGGCGACGACACGCTTGACCGGCCAGTGCACCTGGTAGAGGTCGATCACGTCGATCCCGAGGGCCTGGAGGCTGCGGTCGACGGCGGCGCGGATGTAGTCGGCGCTCGCCTCACGCCAAATGCGGAACGACGGCTCGGTCGTCCAGGCGACGCCGCACTTGGTCGCGACGATCACGTCGTCACGACGCTCCTTGAGCACTTTGCCGACGATCCGCTCCGCACGGTGCTGCCCGTAGACGTCGGCGGTGTCGATCCAGTTGACGCCGGCGTCGAGCGACGCGTGGCATGCCGCGACCGAGTCCGCGTCCTCGGCGCCGCCCCAGCGTCCGCCGAACACCCAGGTGCCGAGGCCGATCACCGACAGCTCGAGGTCGGTGCCGCCGAGCCGCCGGCGTTCCACTACTTCGGGGTGATCGCGACGAGCAGGCCGCCGTCGTCGTCGTAGGCGGGGAAGAAGTCGGCGGTCGCGTTACGATCGCCCGGAAGGCCGTTCGGCCGGAACGTGCAGTCGACGCCCATCACCCGCACGCCCCACTCGAGGCTGCGGTGAGCGGGGTCGTCCGCCTCGAATCGCAGCGTGAGGCGCTCGACGAGGTCGTGGCCGAGCAGCTCCTTCTCCTGGAACCCGGTGACCGCGGTCGAAGCGTGGCCCGCCGCGAGGATCTTCTGGTCGCCGTCGCAGACCACCAGGGCGGTCTTCGGGCTCGGGTAGTAGTCGTCGAGCAGCTCGAACAGGAATCCGAAGCCGCACGCGCTGCAGCCGCGTGGCTGGTGTCCGTGGTGGCGGTCGCCGGCTGAGCGGCGGCCGCATCCGGGGCAGATGAAGACCGGCACGGACGGATCATAGCCCGACTTCCCGGACGCGAGTCGGCGTGAGGTTTTCATACATCTCACGCATCGTGCGTGATGCCCGGGCAACGCCGCGGGCCGATACACACCTTGCATGACTTCGGGCACGGATAGCCCGAGGGAACGGCACGGAGGCCGCATTGCCGCGACCTTCGCCTTCATCCTCTCGACCTTCGCCTTCGCGTCGATCACCCCAGGGTCTGCGCGCGGAGCCACCGTCAGTGAGGCCCTGAAGGCGAGGCTGGCGGAATCGGCGCAGGTCGAGGTCCCCGTCGTCGTCACCCTCGAGACACAGGTCGACGAGACCGACTACGCGGGACGCCCCGCGGCGCTGCTCCGTGCGCTCCGCGCCACCGCGAGCCGCACCCAGTCCGGCGTGACCGCCGAGCTCGAGGGGCCGTCGCGACGGTTCTGGCTCGTCAACGCCGTCGCGACGAGCGTCACCGCGCAGGAAGTGCGTGCGCTCGAGAACGACCCCGCGGTCGCTTCGATCGACCTCGATCCACGCATCGCCGTCACCGCCGCCAGCGGGAGCCCGAGTCCCGACGGCGGGAGCTGGGGCGTCGGCGCGATCCACGCGCCCGACGTCTGGAGCCGCTATGGCGTCACCGGCGCCGGCGTGCGGGTCGGCAGCATCGACACCGGCGTGGATGCGTCGAACCCGGAGATCACGGGGGCGATCGCCGGTTGGCGCGACTTCGTGAACGGCCAGCCGACGCCGTACGACGACAATGGGCACGGCACCCACACGGTCGGCACGATGATCGCGCGCAACGTCGCCGGCGCGCCGATCGGCGTCGCCCCCGGCGCGCAGGCCATCGTCGCCAAGGCGATCCGCGCCGACGGCACCGCGTTCGGCAGCGATCTGCTCGCCGCCGCGCAGTGGATGACCGACCCGGACGGCGACCCGGCCACGGCCGACTTCCCCACCGTCATCAACAACTCGTGGACCGCGCCAGGCGCCGACAACGAGTGGTTTCGGCCGATGGTGCAGACGTGGGCGGCGATGGGAATCGCCCCGGTCTTCGGCGCGGGGAACACCGCCGGCTCGATCGGCAACCCGGCCAGCTACCCGGAGGCCATCGCCGTGGGCGCCCTCGAAGAGTCCGGCCAGGTCGCCGCCTACTCGAGCCGCGCGTTCGTCACCTGGACGATCGACGGGACAGCGACGACGATTGCGAAGCCCGACATCACCGCGCCGGGCGTGTTCATCACCTCGACACTGGGCGCCGGATACGGCATCTACTCGGGCTCGTCGATGGCGGCGCCACACGTCGCCGGGACGATCGCGCTGCTCAAGCAGGCGCGACCGGAGCTCAGCCTCGACGCGGTCCGTGAGATCCTCCGCGCCAGCGCGGCCGACCGTGGCGTGCCCGGCCCGGACCTCGACTACGGCGCCGGGGCCCTCGACGCCGCCGCCGCGGTCGCGGCGACCGGCGCCCCGCAGATCGCACCGGTGGTGGTGGCGACGGCGATCGCGCCGTCACGCGCGACGAAGACGCGAGTCCGAGTGCTGCGCGTCGTGCGCCGCGGCACGACACTCGTCGTCCAGGGCCGCATCACCGGCCCGGCGCGGCTGCGCGCGCATGTGCGGCGGGGCGGAGCGGCGCAGCAGAGCCTCAACCGCGCGACCAGGTCCATCCGCGTCCGCGCCGGGCGCTTCGTGCTGAGGGTCCCGACCCGCGGCCTCAGCCGCGGCCGCTACGTGCTGGTGGTCACCGCGTCCGGGGCGTCCGGTGAGCGCCTGAGCGCCGCGAGCCGCGCACTCCGTCTACGGTAGCGGCCGCACCCACGGCAGGCGCCCCGGCTGCGGATTCCCGGGGATCTCGTACCGCCAGGATCCGAGGCCAGTGCCCGAGCCGCGCCAGGTGAGGATCGCGGTCGCGAGCTCCGCCAGATCGCCGGGCGCGTCGAGGGTCTTCGGGAACATCACCTCGCCCGCGAACGCGAGCACCTGACCGGCCCCGACCTGGCGCAGGATGACCGCCGCCGACCCGTCGGCGTTGGTGCCCACCACGCTCGCCCCGTCGGGCACCGCGGCGAACGCGCCCGCGCGGCCGGGCGCGGCCGGCACGGTCAGCGCTCGTGACGGCAGCGCGGACGAGAGCGTGGCCGGCGCGACCAGGATGGAGGCCCCGGGCGCGGGAACCGGGGAGGCGCCCACGAGGGACCGACGGATGTCGGCGAGCGACGAGCCGTCGGGTGCGCGGGTGAACGCCTCCGGGTCGGTCACCACGAGCGTCCCGCCGGCGCGCACCCAGGCGACGAGGGCGTCGGCGAACGGACGGTCCAACGTCTCGCCACGCGGCAGCCACACCGTTCGGGCCTGTGCCAGCCGGCTGGGCTCGGCCACCAGCCTGGTGTCGGCGTCGAACGAGAATGCGGATTGGGCGAGCTCGCCGAGGACCGAATACGTCGTGTACAGCTCGCTCGCGAGCGTCCGCGGCCGTTCTGCGAGGATCGCTGACGGCTGCCCCTGCGCCTCGCTGGCGGTCGCGTAGACCACGACGTTCGCCGTATCCACGGGCGGCGCCGGCAGGAGCGTCCCGCGGAGGTTGCGTGCGATGTCGAGCATCGCCCGGTACACCTTCGGACGGGTGAACCGGGGGCTGTTCTCGCCGTAGAGGCTGAGGTCGGTCGCGCCCGCGCGCAGCGCCTGGGTGGCCCATGTCCACACGTCCTCGGGCACGGGGTCGTAGCCCTGGTAGGGGAACGCCTGCACGATCGTGCGGATTCGCTTCCCGGTGAGGTCCGACATCAGCTTCGTGCCGAACCCGTGGTTGTAGCGGCCCCGCCCCGGGTTCTTCGCCTCGTCGAACGAGACGTACGGGTCGAGCTCCACCACGTCGGCGACGCCGGCCAGGTTCGTGTAGTCCCACGGGATGAACCCGTGGATGAACGCATAGCTGTTGGGGCTCACGAGCCCCGACGGATCGAGCCGGCGGATGAGGGCCGCCTGCTCGCCGCGAAGCGCGAAGTAGCGCTCGCCGCTGTATCGGTTGAATGCGAGCCACCTGAGCCCCTCGGCCGGGTCGCCGGTCCGGGGGGCGGTCGCGCTCGGGGCGGGCTGACCGTAGCGGCGCTTGACGTCGGCGAGGAACGCGCGCGCGAACGGGGTCCTGGCGAAGGGGCCGAACGGCGGGAAGACCATCGGCTCGTCGACACCGGTGTAGTAGTTGCGGTACGGCAGGTTGCGGTGCTTCGGCACGAGCCGCCGGATCTCACGGAGCGCCGTCTTCTGCCAGCCGGGGCTCAGGATGTTGTAGCGCCGCGCCGGGATCGTGAGCTTGATGTTCCACGAGCGGTGCAGCTTGCGGTCCTTCGCGAGCTTCGCGACGCGCAGCTCGAGGTTGACGTCGAACTTGACGCCGGTCTGTCGGTAGAGCCGCAGGTAGTTCGCCCGGGTGAACCACCCAGCGACCGGTTCGCTGTCACGGATCGGCAGGTCGAACGGCAGCGCGGCCGACCCGGAGAACCACAGCCCGTTCCTCCCCGATGTCGTGAGGATCGAGTTGACCAGCGGGGTCCACCGGGCGGGGGTGAAGGGATTGCGGTTCGGCCGCCAGCCGGGGATCTTCTGCTGGCGGAGCTCCTGCCCCCAGCTGAACACGGCGCCGGCGGGTCGGTCGGGACCGGCCGCGAGCGCCGGCGGACCGGTGATGAGGACGGCGGCGGCGAGAGCGATGCGGGCACGGTTCATTCGGGCGCCATCATGGCTTTCGGGACGCGGCACCGCAAAGCACTCGACGGCGCAAGGGGCTCGCCGGTCACCCGCGCGTCAAGGATCGGTCCGCCTATTCCTCCGTCGGCATCCCGATGGTGTCGGCCCGCAGCCCGAGGCGGAGGGTCTCGAGCGGGATGATCTCCTCCGGCTTGATGTTCCCGAGGTTGACGTTCGGGCCGAACATCTGGATGAACCAGACCTGCTGGGCCTTCTGCGGTGCCTCGAACAGCAGTCGCGCGGGGTCGATGGTGTGGACGATCTCCTCGACGAGGCCGGTACGGACCTCGCCGTCAGGGCGGTAGAGGCCGGCCGTGCCGGTCTCCCGCGCCTCGGTGATGACCTTCCACGCACCCGCCTCGAGCTCCGTCGTGATCATCTCGACCCATCGGTACGGGGCGACCACCGCCGTGGTGTCCTTCGAGCCGACCTCCGAGAGCACGGTGAAGTCGCGCGCGAGGGACTCGATGTAGCGGAGCTTCTCGTCGTGGTCGAGGGTGATCGCGCCGTCCGACACCTCGATGTGGGTGAGGCCGAGGGCCGCCACCCATCGTCGGAAGTCGTCGAACCGGCCCTGCCCGAGCGCCACCTCGAGGAGGGTCCCGCCCAGCACCACGGGGATTCCGAGCTCGCCGTAGAGCGCGAGCTTCTCCCGCAGGTTGCGGGTCACGTACGACGTGCCCCACCCGAGCTTCACGATGTCGACGTACTCGCCGCAGCCGGCGAACAGGCTCTTGATCTGGGCGAGGCTGTCGCCCTTGTCGATCACGTGGGTCAGCCCGATGTCGCGTGGCTTTCCCGGTCGTCCCGGGAGCGCAAGGAAGTCCGGGGCGCTCATCGGGCGCGCTCCGCCGCCGCCCCGCCCGCCCGGCGGCCGTAGACGACCGTGTCGAGCAGCGAGTTGCCCATGAGGCGGTTGGTGCCGTGCACCCCGCCCGCGATCTCGCCGGCGGCGAACACGCCGGGGAGGGTGGTCTGCGTGTCCGTGTCGATGAGGAGGCCTCCGTTTCGGTAGTGCAGCACCGGGTACACCAGCACGCGTTCGCGCGTGATGTCGATCCCGGCCTTGAGGTAGCGGTTGTGAACGTAGGCGAGTCGCTCGGCCGTGAACCCGGAGCCGCGCTCGCGGTCGATGGCGGGGGTGTCGAGCCACACGGCATCCCGGCCGTTCGGCGCCGTGGCTCCCCTTCCCGACGCGACTGCGTCGAGGATCCCTTGGGCCACGACGTCCCGCGGGGCCATCTCGTCGACGAACCGCTCGCCGGCGGCGTCGTGGAGGGTCGCGCCGTACGCGCGCGTGGTCTCCGGAAGTGCGTAGCCGGAGAGGGCCTCGGGCCACACCGATCCGGTCGGGTGTTGCTGCCACGAGTCGAGGTGGATTCCATCCGCGCCCAGCGAGAGGGCGAGGTTGAGGACCTCGGGCGTCGCGTCCGGGTGGTTGGTGCTGCCGATGCCGCGCGCGGCGGCCTCCCCGGCCAGCCCTCCGCCGGCGGCCAGCACCACCGATGCCGCCCGTACGGTGCGGGCCGTCCCGTCCCGACCCGCGAAGGTGGCCCGCCACGCCGCGCCATCGGACGCCAGCCCATGCAGCGGGCTCGATTCGTACACCGCCGCGCCGCTTCTGCGCACCGCCGTGCGGAGGGCCTTCACCATGTCCGCGCCGGTGCGTTCGCCGGCCTGAAGGAGCCGTTCACGGCTCGCCCCGCCGCAGCGGATGACGCGGTACCCGTCCCCCTCCCGGGAGAACGCGACGCCGAGCGACGCGAGCCAGTCGATGGCGTCGGGCCCGCCCGCGACGAGCGTCCGCACCAGATCGGGGTTCGCGTCGCGGTGGCCCGCTGAGAACGTGTCCTCAAAGTGCGACTCGACGGTGTCGAGCCCGGCCACCGCCGCCTGGATGCCGCCCTGCGCCCGACCGGTGTTCGACGCGCCCAGCGCCGACTTCGTCGCGATCACGACCTTCGCCCCGGCAGCCCTCGCCGCGATCGCCGCGCTCATGCCGGCCCCGCCCGAGCCGACCACGAGCACGTCGCACCGCTCATCCGCCGCCGCCGTCACACCCCCCATCCTAATCGAATGACTGCGATTACTTCCCGTTATGGTTCCGGGTGGAGCTCCGCGCGGGCGAACTCGAGGAAGGCCGCGGTGAGCCGCGTCGGGGTGCGGCCGGTCGCACGGACGGTGGAGAAGTCTCGCGCCAGCTCGTGCCCCTCGATGGGGATCGCGGCGAGCAGGCCGTCGGCGACCTCCGCGGCCACGGTCAGCCGCGAGATGACGGTGATCCCGAGCCCCGCGAGCACCGCGGCCTTGACCGACTGCTGCAACCCGAGCTCCATCTCGACCTGAAGCTCCTGCGGTTTGATGCCGGCGGCGCGCAGGCCGGCCTCGAGGACGGCCCGGACCCCCGACCCGGTTTGCTGCATGAGCAGCGGCTGGCGGGCGAGCTCCTCCAGCGTCAGGGCGGTGCGTGCGGCGAGTGGATGCGCCGGCGGGGCGATGACCACGAGCTCGTCCCGCAGGAACGGCGCGAACGCGAGGCCGCGGTGCGGGCGGGCGGCGCCGACGATGCCGAGCTCGAGCTCGCCGTCGAGCACGCGGTCGCAGATCGTCTGGGTGTCGTGCACGACGAGGCTGACCGTGACGTCCGGATGGGCGTCGCGGAAAGCGGCGAGCAGCCGCGGCAGGAGCACCTCGCCCGGCCCGGTCGACGAGCCGATCACGAGCCTCCCCGCGATGCGTTCTCCCACCTCGCCGATCGCCCGCTCGAGCTCCGCCTCCAGCTCGATCATCCGCCGGGCGTGCCCCTCGAGCACCTGGCCGGCCTCCGTGAGGGTCACACGCCGTCCGTTGCGGTCGAGCAGCCGCCGGCCGAGGCGATCCTCCAGCGACCGTATCTGCGCGGACACCGCCGGCTGGGAGATGCCGAGGTCCTCAGCGGCGGCGGAGAACGAGCCCCGGTCGACGACCGCGCAGAACGTCACGAGATGGCGGAGATCCACGGCAGGCCGATCCTACGTCCCCGCGACGACGCCGGCGCCTGCGGCGTGAGAGCACCGTCGGCGCCGGCGGGTGTGCGGGGGATAGGATTCCAATGTGCAACCCGGGCAGAGCGCAATCGAAACCGGCTGGGCCACGATCTGACCGCGGAGCCCGGCGAGCCGACCACCGCGATTGCGGAGACGGACCCCGCCGAGCGCTTGGCGGAGGTCCGCGCACGCCTGGTGGCGGGCGAGCGCCTCACCGGCCCGGTCGCGTCGGCGTTCTACAACGCGGTGCATACCCTCGACCCGACCGCCACCGAGGACAGCGTCGCGACGCTCCCGGGAAACAGCGGCGTCCACCTCTACGACAGCCTCATCGCCTGGGCGTCGCTCGTGCCCGGCGAGCGTGTGCTCGACCTCGGCTGCGGTTCCGGCGGAGCCAGCCGGGCGGCGACGCGCGCGGTGGGCGAGAGCGGCATGGTCGTGGGCGTCGACTCCTGCGTTCGAGCGCTCGAGGTGGCACGTGAGCGTACGCCGGACGACATGCCGATGGCGTTCGTGCGCGCTTCGGCGGAGCGACTCCTGGACATCCCCGACCGGAGCTTCGACTGCGTCGTCGCGAGCCTCGTGCTCGAAGAGGTCCAGGACCTCGACGCCGCGCTCCGCGAGGTCTTCCGCGTGCTGCGACCGGGCGGCAGGTTCGTCGCCAGCGTGAGCGCATTCGACCGGCTGCGCCCTGTCGACTCGGCATTCGTCGCGGCGATGCTCGCGGTGATCGTCCGGCGGGTGCCGTCGGCCCTCGCCGGGCGGGCGACCCGGGCGAGCATGCCGCAGGACCCCGACGACATGCGGGCGTTCGCGGAGGCGGGGCTCCTCAAACCGGAGGAGCGCGACGTACAGCTCGCCGCCGTGATGGAGGACCCGGAGACCGCCTGGTCGATTCTCGGCCGCACGCATCTCGCTTATCTGCTCGACGACGCGGGCAGGGACGAGCTGCGGAAGGTCATCACGCGCCGCCTGCCCCACTCGCTGTACTTCCCCCTGCGGTTCCTGCGCTCGCGCCGCCCCGGTTAGCGCGCGCCCATCGCGGCGACGGCACGCGTGGCGGCCACATGGCGCGCCACCGCAGCGGGCGCGAGCGGTCCCGCGGGAAGCTCCACCACGAACGCCTCGGCGCCCGGGATACGCGACTCGGTCCACTCGGCGACGGTTCCCGGCGGCGCCGACAGGCGGCGGAACGGCAGCCCCGCCAGCCGCGCGTAGCGCCGGGCCTGCGGCGACGCGTCGGGGTCGCGCACGTTGCGCTCCGGCTGGTGGTACCAGATCGACAGGTCCGGCCTGGTCGCGAGGATCAGGCTCGCGACGGCGCGCGACTCGGGTTCGGAGAGCGGACGCGGACCGGCGTAGAACCGGCTCGAACGCACGATCGCCCTCCAGTTGAACGGAAAGTTGCGGTTGAGGTCGACGCCGTGGGCGTTCCCACGCGTTCCGGCCCGCCGGCCGTCGGGGTTGACGCTCGGCATCGCCAAGAGCTGAACCCCTGCCGGCGGCCGCTGCCGGATGAGGCGCGCGATGACCGGGGACGCCGCGCACTCGTCGCCGTGGATGCACCCCACCACCAGCACCCGCGCGGGCGCGGCAGGATCTCCCACCCGGTAGACGAGGATCGGCCGCCCCTGCACGGTGCGGCCGATGAGCTGTGGCGGGCTCGCCACCGCCGGGGCGGCGGCCACGAGGGCCGCGATCACGCCGAGCGTGCGAATCCCTGGTTGCGCCGCCGAGCGTCGGCGCTTCCCCCTTCGGGGCGTCCTCTCGACCGGGCTTCGTGCTCCGGTCAGCCGGTGACGACCTGAAGGGCCGGAGCCACAGGCGAATCCGCGCAGTCGCCCGCGAGCCATTGCTCGCCGTACGCCCGCATCGCGTCCACGATCGGACCGATGTCACAACCCTTCGCGGTGAGCCGGTACTCGACCCGGGGCGGCGCCTCGGGGTACACCTCACGGGCGATGATGCCCTCCTCCTCGAGCGCGCGGAGGCGCTGCGACAGGGTGCGCGGGCTGATCCCGGCGAGTGAACGCTCCAGCTGGGTGAAGCGACATGGCCCGGCCGCGAGGTCGCGCAGGATCAGCAGCGTCCACTTCCCAGAGACGATCCGGGCGGTGGCCAGCACTGGGCAGTCGGCGGCGGAAACGTGGTCCGTGACGCAGTCAGCGTGCACGAGGATTGATGTTACCGCGTGCAAAGCCCCTTGCGAAGCACGTGCGTACGCGCCCCCGAGTGTCGGTCAGGCGTGTTTGACTGCGGCCGGCACGTCGACCGCGTCGCCGCGGCGCGCCTGGCCGGCCTCGAGCATCAGCTTGAAGTCGTGCGGGCTGGACGCGGAGCGCATGGCCTCGTCGATCGTGATCCGGTTTGCCTTGACGTGGCCGAACAGCGACTGGTCGAACGTCTGCATGCCGTAGTACTCGCCGTCGCGGATGACCTCGCTCAGGTGCCCGGTCATCTCGGAGTCGAGGATGAAGTCCCGTGCGCGCCCGGTCATGATCATGACTTCGCACGCCGGCACGCGTCCGTTGCCGTCGACGGTCCGCACCAGCCGCTGCGACACGATGCCCTTGAGGGTGCCCGCGATCATCGACCGCACCTGCTGCTGCTGGTGCAGGGGGAAGAAACCGATCGCGCGGTTGATGGTCTCCGTCGCGTCGAGCGTGTGCAGGGTCGAGAACACGAGGTGACCGGTTTCCGCCGCGTTCAGGGCGGTCTCCATGGTCACGAGGTCGCGGATCTCGCCCACCAGGATGACGTCCGGGTCCTGACGCATGACGCGGCGCATCGCATCGGCGAACGACCCGGTGTCGAGTCCGACCTCGCGCTGGTTGATGATCGAGAGCCGGTCGGTGTGGAGGATCTCGATCGGGTCCTCGATCGTCACCACGTGCTTCTTCATCGTACGGTTGATGTGGTCGACCATCGCGCCGAGCGTCGTGCTCTTCCCGGAGCCGGTGGTCCCGGTCACCAGGACGATGCCGCGCTCCTCCTCCGCCAGGGCCTTGATCGCCGGCGGGAGGTTCAGCTCGTGGAGCTCCGGAACCTTGAACGGGACGGCGCGCATGACCAGCGACGTCGATCCGCGCTGGCGGAAGGCGTTGACTCGGAACCGGCCGAAGCCGTCGAGGGCGTGCGAGAAGTCCGCGCCACCGGTCTCCTCGAACTCCTGCATCTTGTCGGGGTACCGGTCGAGCATCTCGTTCAGGAACCGGGTGGTGTCGTCCGGGCGCAGCGACGGCGCCTTCGGAATCCGCTCGAGCTTTCCGTGGATGCGAAGCGCCGGAGGGGCCGGCACTTTCAGGTGGACGTCGCTCGCCTCCATTTCGATGGCGTAGCGGAGGATGCGGCCGAGATCGATCATCGGTTCAGGCCCCTGAGGGTCGTGGTGGCGTCATCCCTGACGACATCGGCACCCACCCGGCGAAACATGAGGCTCTCCAGCGAACTTCCGAGACGGGACGCTCCTTGGGCGGAACGTCCCGGTGTCCCGGGTCGCCGTGCGGTTGAGGCCGGGCCGCGCGCCCGTCACCATGGGTTTCCGAATGGACGGCTCCGAATCGCAGCACATCGCCTCAGCGGCGGCTCCGACCGCTGTGTCGACGCGCGCGAGGCGGTCATTCGGACGCAAGCAGCTTGCGATCGCCGCCGCGGTCTGGGCGGCACTCGTCGTCGCCGCGTTGGGCGTGGCGGCGGCGCTCGACGACGAACCGGTGCGCGCCACGTCGGCGTCGGTCGCCCCGGCGGGGCTGCCGCCGCTTCGCCTCTTCCTCGACCGGCCCCTCCCGAAGGAGATCACCGACCTGCCGACTCTCGCAGCGCAGGCCGATCGCCTGCAGGAGCTCGCGACGGCGAGTGACGATCCATCCCGCTGGGTCGAGCTCGGCACCGTCACCCTCCGTGGTGGTGACGTAAACACGGCACGGCTCGTGTTCGAGCGGGCGCTGACGATCGACCGCGACCGGGTCGACGCCCAGGTCGGCCTTGCGATGGTCGACGGGGCGACCGGCCCCGAGGGCCTCGCTCGCGCGGCGAAGACGCTCGCCGGCCTCGAGGCGCGCAACCCGAACAGCCAGCTCGTGGTCTTCAACGTCGGGATGGTCGCCGCATACCGCGCCGATCGCGCCACGATCGACCGCGCGTTCGCTTGCGCGAGCGCTCTCGCGCCGAACACCCCGCTCGGCGCGCTGGCGAGACGGCTCGCGGCGGCGGCGGGAGGTGACGCAGCGCCCTGAGCAGGGACGCGGCGGACGGGGCCGGAAACGTTTACTCCTCGCCCACCTCGTCTTAACCGAGGGTTAAGCGGCGGTTGAGAGCATCGTTTCGGTGCAGGAGTCTGGCGCCGAGTCGAGAAGCCCTCGAACGTCCCCCAAAGGCGCGTCACTCAAGGCTCTGGCCGATTCGGTCGATGGAAAAGCGTCACCCGGTGACGACTTGACTTTACAAAGTGAAGCGCCTAGGCTCGAACGAGTGTTCGTGGCCGCGGTGTCGCGGCAGCGCAAAGCATCAAGAACGAGGAAGTCGATGAAGCTGAAGGAACTGCTTGCCAACGATGAGATCAAGTCGCTGGTCGCGCGCGGCCAGGAGTTCGGCTTCGTGGCGATCGGTGAACTGACGCAGACGCTCGAGACGGCCGACCTGGACGCCCCCTCGGTGTCCGATCTCGCCGCCGAGTTCGACGAGATGGGCATCGAGCTCGTCGAGGACGACGAGGCGGAGCGCCGCGTGGCGGATCTCGCCGAAGAGGCCGAGCGGCCGCGCAAGCTCAACCTGCGGACCGAGACGACCACCGACTCCCTCCAGCTCTTCCTCAAGGACGTCGGCAAGGTGCCGCTGCTCACCGCCCGCCAGGAGGTCGAGCTCGCCAAGAAGATCGAGCTGGGCGACCTCGAGGCGAAGCGGAGGATGGTCGAGGCCAACCTGCGCCTCGTCGTGTCCATCGCGAAGAACTACCGCAACCAGGGCCTCGGGTTCCTCGACCTGATCCAGGAGGGCACCATCGGCCTCGTTCGCGCGGCCGAGAAGTTCGACTACCGCAAGGGGTTCAAGTTCTCCACGTACGCCACCTGGTGGATCCGCCAGGCGGTCGCCCGCGCGATCGCCGACAAGGGCCGCACCATCCGCATGCCGGTGCACGTCGTCGAGAAGCTCAACAAGATCAACCGCGCCGAGCGCAAGCTCCTGTCGGAGCTCGGCCGTGAGCCGTCGATCGCCGAGGTCTCGGCCGTCACGGAGCTCCCCTTCCACGAAATCGAATCGATCAAGCGCAGCGCGCAGACGCCGGTCTCGCTCGAGCGCCCCGTGGGCGACGACGAGGAGTCGGAGTTCGGCCAGTTCATCGCGGACGACAAGGCGCCATCCCCCGAGGAGGCGACCGACTCCCTGCTGCGCTCGGAGGCGCTCCGCGACGTGCTCAACACGCTGAGCTACCGTGAGCGGCGCGTCCTCGAGCTGCGCTACGGCCTCGGCGGGGAGCACCCCCGCACGCTCGACGAGGTGGGTCGCACGTTCAACGTCACCCGCGAGCGGATCCGGCAGATCGAGAACCAGTCGCTGCAGAAGCTCGCGGCGCTCGTCGAGGCCCAGGGCCTCCGCGACGTGGCCTGACGCCGAACACACACCGGACGCAGTCTCCGAGGGGCCCGCATCGACGGGCCCCTCGCCATTTTCGGGCCCGCAACGGACGGTCGCGCGTGATACCGCCTCGCGGTCGGCGAGGCAGATCCCCCTACCCGCCGTCCGACAGGGGTAATTTACTTGATTGCGCAAGTAGTTTGTGCCATACTCCTGACACGGCCACCCACCATCAGGAATGGCATCGACGATGACCCTCAACGGAATCCACCACATCAGCGCGATCACGGCGGACGCGCCCGGCAACGTAGAGTTCTACGCCGGCGTGCTCGGGCTGCGGCTCGTAAAGAAGACGGTCAACCAGGACGACCCGACCGTCTACCACCTCTTCTACGGCGACGATCGCGGCACCCCGGGCCTCGACCTGACGTTCTTCGAGTACCCCCGCGCACGTCGCGGCCACCCGGGCGCGGGCATGGTCCATCAGATCAACTGGCGCGTCGGCTCATCCGAGGCGATCGACTTCTGGGCCGAGCGGCTCACGGCCGCCGACGTCGCGGTCGCCCAGCACGGCCACACCCTGCGGTTCGCCGACCCGGAAGGGCTCGCGCACCTGCTGGTCGTCGACCACAGCGATGATGCACCCCTGCTCGCCGACCACCCCGACGTCCCGGCCGAGGTCGCGTTGCGTGGCTTCGACGGGGTCCGCGCGTTCGCGAGCGACCCCTCCGCGAGCGCCGCGATCCTCGAGGACGTCCTCGGCTTCCGGCGCGACGGCGACCTCTGGGAATCGCGCGGACCCGACCGGGGCTCCATGTACACGCTCGACCGGGCTCAGGGCCCGGGCCGGATGGGCGCCGGCGTGGTCCACCACGTCGCCTGGTCGTCGACCGGCGAGGATCACCCAGAATGGCACCGGCGGGTCGCGCAGGCCGGCGCGAACCTGAGCCCGATCATCGACCGCTTCTACTTCCGGTCGATCTACTTCCCTGAGCCCAGCGGCGTCCTGTTCGAGATCGCCACCGACGGTCCCGGCTTCACCGCCGACGAGCCAGTCGAGACCCTCGGCGAGCGGCTGTCGCTCCCGCCGGTGTTCGAACCGCTGCGCGACCGGCTCGAGGCCACGCTCACCCCGCTTCCCAACCCGCGACGCGCGCGGAGCCGCTGATGCCGGCCACGCATCCAGAGCTCGGGCTGGTTCACCGGTTCGTCCCCGGCGACGGGGACGGGCGGGCGCTGCTGCTCCTGCACGGCACCGGCGGCGACGAGAACGACCTCATCCCCCTTGGCCAGGCGCTCGCACCCGGGGCGGCGCTCCTCTCGCCACGCGGGGCGGTGCTCGAGCACGGCATGCCCCGCTTCTTCCGGCGCCTCGCCGAGGGAGTGTTCGACCTCGACGACCTGGTGGCGCGAACCCACCAGCTCGCCGACTTCGTCGCGGCGGCGAGCGCCGCGTACCACCTGACACCCGGAACGCTCATCGCCGTCGGGTTCTCCAACGGGGCGAACATCGCCGCCAGCACGCTGCTGCTGCGCCCGGACGTGCTCGGCGGGGCGGTCCTGCTCCGAGCGATGGTGCCGCTCGAACCCGACACGCTGCCGGACCTCGCGGGGGTGCCGGTGCTGATCGCACCCGGCCGAACCGACCCGATGGTGCGCCCGGAACAGTCCGAACGGCTCGCGGCTCTCCTCGCCGAGGCCGGCGCCGACGTCTCGGTGCGCTGGTCAGCGGGCGGGCACGGGCTCGAGCAGGGCGACATCGAGGCGGCCCACCGCTGGCTCGCCGACCGCATCGACACCCCGCGACCGCCCAGCACGACGGGTTAGGCTCCCGCCATGACACGGGCGGTGCATCTCACGCCCTTGACGCCCCTCGCGTTCCTTGGGCGGGCGGCGGACGTCTTCGCCGATCACACCGCGGTGGTCCACGGCGCCCGGCGCGAGAGCTACGCCGAGCTCGCCGCCCACACGACACGGCTCGCACGCGCATTGCAGTCGTCGGGCATCGAGCCCGGCGACCGCATCGCCTACCTGTGCCCGAACATCCCCGAGCTCCTCGTGGCGCACTTCGCGGTCCCCCTGGCCCGAGGGGTGCTCGTCGCGATCAACACGCGCCTCGCGGCGCAGGAGGTCGCGACGATCCTCGACCATTCGGGCGCCCGCATCGCGGTGGTCGACACCGAGCTCGCGCACCTGGTGCCGTCCATCGCAGACGGACGCCCGACGCTCGAGGAGGTGGTGTTCGTCGACGATGCCGGCGTCAACGCCGAGTTGCCGGGCACGGCCTACCCCGATCTGCTCGCCCGCGGCTCCGACGAGCCGATGGACTGGTCCGTCGACGACGAGGACGCGACGATCTCCATCAACTACACGTCCGGCACCACCGGCGCGCCGAAGGGCGTCATGTACACCCACCGCGGCGGCTATCTCAACGCGCTCGGCGAGAACATCACCGCGCGGCACGACCACACCACCGTGTACCTGTGGACCCTGCCGATGTTCCACTGCAACGGCTGGTGCCACGCGTGGGCGATCACGGCGGTCGGAGGCACCCAGGTGATGATGCGCGCGTTCCGGCCGGCGGAGGCGTGGGAGACCATCCGCGCCGAGGGCGTCACGCACCTGTGCGGCGCGCCGCCGGTGCTGAGCGGCCTGGTCAACGCACCCGAGGCCGCTCCGCTCGAACGGCCGCTGCACATCATGACCGCCGCCGCGCCGCCGAACCCCGTCGTGCTGGAGCGCATGGAAGGTCTCGGCGTGGAGATCACCCACGTCTACGGGCTCACCGAGACCTACGGGCCGTACACCGTCTGCCAGCCGCAGGTCGGCTGGGAGGACCGCGTTCCGTCGGAGCGGGCGACCCTGCTCTCCCGCCAGGGCGTGGCGATGGTGATGGCCGACCCCATCCGCGTAGTCGACGCCGACGACCGCGACGTGCCGCGCGACGGGGTCACCCAGGGCGAGGTCGTGATGCGCGGCAACGACGTGATGAAGGGCTACTTCCGCGACCCGGACGCGACCGAGAAGGCGTTCCGCAACGGGTGGTTCCATTCCGGCGACATCGGGGTGTGGCATCCCGACGGCTACATCGAGCTGCGCGACCGCGCGAAGGACATCGTCATCTCCGGCGGGGAGAACATCTCCACGATCGAGGTGGAGCAGGCGATCCTGCGCCACGCGGCGGTGGTCGAGGTGGCGGTCATCGGCGTGCCCAGCGAGCGGTGGGGGGAGCGGCCGAAGGCGTTCGTCGTGTGCCGCGAGGGCGAGCGGCCGGGCGACGACGAACTCCGCGCCCATGTCCGGGGGCTCCTCGCCGGCTACAAGTGCCCGGACGTGTTCGAGATCGTCGACGAGCTCCCGAAGACCTCCACCGGCAAGGTCCAGAAGTACGTGCTCCGCGAACGTGAGTGGGGCGGTCGGGAGCGCCGCGTGAACTGACCGCACGAGGGCCGGTCCTCCCGGGGCGGCGCTATCGTCGCTCGGGCCCCCCGCCTTGCCTCAGGAGGATCGATGTCCCTGACACTCGGAACCGCGCCGTTTGGCCGGCGGCCCGCCGGCCAGCTCAACTTCACGGCCGCCGTGCCCGCCCACGTCCTGTACTTCGAGGACTCGCCCCGGCGGGTGCGCCGGGTGGTTTGGGAGGTGAGACGGTCCTCGACAGCCGGCGGGTGAAGCTGATGTACGAGACCGGCCTGCTCCCCGTCTGGTACTTCCCCGAGACCGATGTGCGGGCCAACCTCCTTCGCCCGAGCGACCACCACACGACATGCCCGTTCAAGGGGCTCGCGTCGTACCGGTCTCGGGGACCGGGCCGTCGAGAACGCCGCCTGGTACTACCCCGAGCCGATCGGCGGCGAGATCGCCGCCGAGACCCGCCGGGCGAACGCGCTGGCTGTCCGAGG
>CAYTRV010000021.1:0-19928 GCA_964440285.1 uncultured Bifidobacteriaceae bacterium | reverse complement strand
CGAGATCATCACGTGGATCGTCGAGGTGGTTCCCTTCTGGGCCAAGACGCTGATCCTCCTCCTCATCGCGACCGTGATCGTTCTCGCGGTCGGCGCGCACCGGCGTCTTCGCAAGCGCGCGGCAAAGCACCGCCATCAGGCCCTACACGACGCGCTCACCGGCCTACCGAACCGCACGCTGTTCCGCGACCGGGTCGCACAGGCGCTTTGCGTCGCCGAGCGCGAGGGCGGGCAGGTCGCCGTGCTGCTGATCGACCTTGACGGCTTCAAGGAGGTCAACGACACCCTGGGCCACACCAACGGCGACCGGTTGCTCCAGGAGGTCGCGGCCCGGCTCCGGGGCGCTCTCCGATCGGGCGATACCGTCGCGAGGCTCGGCGGTGACGAGTTCGCCGTCCTGATCCCGGCGGTCTCCGGCGAGGAGGCGGCCAGGTCGGTCGCCGGGAGCCTGCGGCGCACGCTGCAGGGACCCTTCACGGTCGAGGATCTGTCCATCCACGCCGACGCCAGCGTGGGCATCGCGATGAGCCCACAGCACGGCGGCGACACCGACACGCTCATCCAGCACGCAGATGTGGCGATGTACCTGGCGAAGGCGGCGCGAGCGGGCACCGAGGTCTACGACTCGAAGCGTGACCACTACAGCCCCGAGCGCCTCGCCCTGATCGGCGAGCTTCGCCGTGCCATCGAGCACGACGAGCTGGTGCTGTACTACCAGCCTCAGATCGAGCCCGGGACCGGCCGAGTGGGGGGTGTGGAAGCGCTCATCCGGTGGCATCACCCCGAGCGCGGGCTGATCCCGCCCGACGAGTTCATCCCCCTTGCCGAACGCACCGGCCTGATCCAGCCGCTCACGCTCTGGATCCTGGAGGCGGCAATACGGCAATGCGCGTCCTGGCGAAGCTCCGGCCTCGACCTTTGGGTTGCGGCGAACCTCTCCGCCGCGAACCTCGTGGATGCAGACACGCCGGAGGCGATCGACCGGCTGCTTCGGCGCTGGGCGGTCCCGCCCGGCTCCTTCCGGCTCGAGATTACCGAGACGACCGCGATGGCCGACCCGGCGCGCACCCGGGCGGTGCTCGCACGACTCGACGCCCTGGGCGTGGAACTCGCGATCGACGATTTCGGCACGGGGTACTCGTCGCTCGCGTACCTGAGACGCCTGCCAGTGCATGAGCTGAAGATCGACCGCTCGTTCGTCTCGAGGATGACGACCGACCCGAATGACGAGGTCATCGTGGCCGCGACGATCGACTTGGGCCACAACCTCGGGTTGCGGGTCGTCGCCGAGGGTGTGGAGGACGAGGAGACGCTGCGGGAACTCGTCCGTCGCGGCTGCGACCTGGCGCAGGGCTACCACTTCACGAAGCCACTCCCGCCGATCGAGCTCCAATCCTGGCTCGTGGAGTGGGGCGCCTCCCGGACATCGGGTGAGCTGGAGGCCTGTGAATCCGGGCGTCCGGAGTGCGGCGTGGGGCTGCCCAGGGCCCTCCTGACCGCGGTCGGCGCCTGACGGGCCGGAGAGACCTGGCTGCCGATCCGATCGGGTCGTCGCGCCCGCGTCGATCTGGCGAGCACCGATCGACGACCGCGAACCAGGGGCTGGTCCCGCGCGCGACGCCGACGCTGCGGACCCGGGGCCCGTGCTATCCTGCGGCGCGATGACGGTCGCTCGGGACACTCACGCTCCGACGCGCGGCCTCGGCCTGCTTCTCGGCCTTCTCCTCCTTCCCCGCTAGGGGAAGCGACTTGGACACCCACGCTCCATGCGAGCACGTGAAGCCTCGAAGCCGAGATTGAGGAGGAGAACCCCATGAGCAGCCCCGAACCCAACGACGTACGCGACCCGGACAAGCGTGTCCGCTTCTTCGACACGAGCCTGCGCGACGGTGAGCAGGCCCCCGGCATCCACCTGAACCAGCGCGAGAAGGTCGAGATCGCCCACCAGCTCGCGCGCCTCGGCGTCGACGTGATCGAGGCCGGCTTCCCGATCTCGTCGCCGGGCGACTTCGAGGGCGTGCAGGCCATCGCCCGGGAGATCGACGGCCCCATCGTTGCCGGGCTCGCCCGGGCGAACGAGAAGGACGTGACGACCTGCTGGGACGCCGTGCGCGACGCCGCCAAGCCGCGCATCCACACGTTCATCGCGACCAGCGACATCCACCTGAAGTGGAAGCTCAAGATGGACCGCGCACAGGTGCTCGCAACCGCCACCGACGCGGTGCGGCTCGCGCGCTCGCTCTGCGACGACGTCGAGTTCTCGTGCGAGGACGCCACCCGCAGCGACGTCGCGTACGTCGCGGAGGTCGTCGCGTCGGCGATCAACGAGGGTGCGACCACGATCAACATCCCCGACACCGTCGGTTACACGATGCCGAACGAGTTCCAGCGGTACCTGCTGGAGCTCTACGAGCGCTGTCCGCCCCTCGTCGAGGTCACGCTGTCGGTGCACTGCCACAACGACCTCGGCCTCGCCGTGGCGAACTCCCTCGCCGGCCTGCACGTCGGCGCCCGCCAGGTGGAGTGCTGCGTCAACGGCATCGGCGAGCGCGCCGGCAACGCGTCGCTGGAGGAGATGGCGATGATCCTGCGCACCCGCGCCGACGACGTCGGCGGCCTGTGGTGCGACGTCAACACCGAGGAGATCACCCGCTCGAGTCGCATGGTGAGCCGGCTCACCGGGTACGTCATCCAGCCGAACAAGGCGGTCGTGGGGCGCAACGCGTTCGCGCACGAGGCCGGAATCCACCAGCACGGGATGCTCCAGAACCCGCTGACCTACGAGATCATGGACGCCAAGAGCGTCGGGCTCGCGCGCAGCGAGCTGGTCCTGGGCAAGCACTCCGGCCGCCACGCCCTCAAGCACGCGCTGGAGGAGCTCGGGTACGTCCTCGACCGCGAGGCGATGAACGCGGTGTTCACCCGCTTCAAAGACGTCGCCGACAAGAAGGGCGAGCTGTCGGCCCTCGACCTCGAGGCCCTCATGGGCGACGAGATGCGGGTCGAGTCGGCCGGCGGCTACGTCCTGTCGGCCTTCCGGCTGACGGCCGGCTCCGACGACGCGCCCACCGCCCAGGTCGCGATCGCCGGACCCGACGGCACACGGGTCGAGGCCGACGCCTCCGGCGACGGCCCCGTGGACGCGCTGATGAAGGCCATCGACCGGGCGACTGGCACGACCGGCATCCTGCTCGAGTACTCCGTCGGCGCCGTCACCAGCGGGAAGGACGCGCTCGGCGAGGCCCGGGTCGTCTGCGAGATCGACGGGCGCACCTACACCGGCCTCGGGGTCTCGACGGACGTGCTCGAGGCCAGCGCGATCGCCTACATCCGCGCGGTCAACGCCAGCCGGAAAGTCGAAGAGGGCGAACGCGTCGCCGGAGGCGTGTGATGCCCAAGACACTGTTCGAGAAGGTCTGGGACGCGCACCTGGTACGCGACGGCGACGGCGAGGGGCCGCCGACGATCTACATCGACCTGCACCTTGTGCATGAGGTCACATCCCCGCAGGCGTTCGAAGGTCTCCGGCTCGCGGGTCGCACGGTCCGCCGTCCCGACCGGACCCTCGCCACCGTCGACCACAACGTCCCGACCACCGGTCGCGACCGCCCGATCGCGGATCTGCTGTCGCGCCAGCAGGTCGAGACGCTCGAGCGCAACTGCGCCGAGTTCGCGGTGCCGCTGTACTCGATCAACAGCCCCCGTCAGGGGATCGTGCACGTGATCGGTCCGGAGCTGGGCGTCACCCAGCCCGGCATGACCATCGCCTGCGGTGACAGTCACACCGCCACCCACGGGGCATTCGGCGCGCTCGCGTTCGGCATCGGCACGAGCGAGGTGGAGCACGTCCTCGCGACGCAGACCCTTCCGCAGTCCCGGCCGAAGACCATGCGCATCACCATCGACGGCACCCCGGGCCTTGGGGTCGTGGCGAAAGACCTGATCCTCGGAACCATCGGCCAGATCGGCGTGTCCGGAGGCGTCGGCCACGTCATCGAGTACGCCGGGTCCGCGATCCGGGCGCTCTCGATGGAGGGCCGGATGACCGTCTGCAACATGACCATCGAGGGCGGCGGGCGCGCCGGGGCCATCGCCCCGGACGAGACCACGTTCGCATACCTCGCGGGCCGTCCCGGCGCACCGAGGGACTACGCGCGGGCCGTCGAGGAATGGCGGCAGCTCCCGAGCGACCCGGATGCGACGTTCGACATCGAGATCGTCGTCGATGCGGCGGCGCTTGCGCCCCAGGTCACGTGGGGCACCACGCCGGAGATGGTGGTCGCGGTCACCGGCCGCGTCCCGACCCCCGAGGAGTGGGGCGACGCGGAGAGCGCGCGCCGCGCCCTGGCCTACATGGGGCTCGAGGGCGGCGAGGCCATCGAGGACATCGCCATCGACGCGGTGTTCCTCGGCTCGTGTACCAACGGGCGTATCGAAGACCTCCGCGCGGCCGCGAAGGTCGTCGAGGGTCGAACGGTCGCGCCAACCGTGCGGGCGATGGTCGTGCCCGGGTCGCGCCAGGTGAAGACGCAGGCGGAGGCCGAGGGGCTCGACCGGGTCTTCACGGCCGCGGGCTTCGAATGGCGCGACGCCGGATGCTCGATGTGCCTCGGCATGAACCCGGACATCCTCGCACCGGGCGAACGGTGCGCGTCGACGTCGAACCGCAACTTCGAGGGGCGGCAGGGCAAGGACGGGCGCACGCACCTGGTGAGCCCCCAGATGGCCGCGGCAGCGGCGATCGCGGGGCACCTCGTCGACGTACGGACCATGGACGTCGAACTCGCGGGGGTTGGGGAATGACGCCATTCACAGTCGTCACCGGGACGATCGCGCCGCTCGACCGGGCGGACGTCGACACGGACCAGATCATCCCGAAGCAGTTCCTCAAGCGGATCGAGCGCACCGGCTTCGGGGAGTTCCTGTTCTTCGACTGGCGCAACGAGGAGGGCTTCCCGCTCGAGTTGCCCGTCTATCGCGACGCGCCGATCCTCGTGACCGGCCGGAACTTCGGGTGTGGCTCTTCACGGGAGCACGCCCCCTGGGCGCTCGAGGACTTCGGATACCGGGCGATCATCGCGCCGTCGTTCGCCGACATCTTCCGCTCCAACTGCACGAAGATCGGGCTGCTGCCGGTGGTCCTGCCCGAAGCCGACGTCGCTGCGCTCATCCGGACCGCCCTCGCCGACCCCGGCGCCCAGGCGACGGTCGACCTCGAGCGGCAGGTCGTCGTTGCGCCGGACGATCGCGAGATCCCGTTCGAGATCGAGCCCTCCGTGCGCTACCGCCTCCTCAACGGGCTGGACGACATCGGCCTCACCCTCACCCACGAGGACGCGATCACGCGGTACGAGTCCGACCGCGAGCGCGACGGGCCGGTCACCACCGCCCTGGCTTAGAGGCGGGTCGCGCGTGGAGCCCGCATTCTTCGCGTCGGCCGCGGAGTTCCGGGCGTGGCTTGAGGTCAACCACGCGACGGCACCGGAGATCCTCGTCGGGTTCCACCGGAAGGCCGCCGGGCAGCCCGGCATGACCTGGCCGGAATCGGTCGACCAGGCGCTGTGCTTCGGCTGGATCGACGGGGTCGTCCGGCGGATCGACGAGACGCGCTACAGCCGCCGCTTCACCCCGAGGCGGCCGCGCAGCATCTGGAGCAACGTCAACATCCGGCGGTTCGGGGAACTCGCGGAGCTCGGCCTCGCCGCGCCGGCGGGGCAGCGCGCGTTCGAAGCGCGCTCCGACGAGCGCTCCGGCATCTACGGTCACGAACGCGACGAGGACGCCGTCCTCGAGTCGGGACAGGACAGGCGGCTGCGCCGGAACGGCGCGGCGTGGACCTTCTTCTCCTCACAGCCCGCCGGGTACCGCCGGCTCGCGATCCACTGGGTCACGAGCGCCAAACGCCCCGACACGCGAGAGCGGCGGTTGACGCAGCTCATCGACGACTCCGCCGCCGGACGGCGGATCGGTCAGCTGACCTGGAAGCCGAAGGACCCGACGTCGTCACCGCCCGCCGGGTGACGATGCCCGCCCGCTGCGGCGCCGAATGCACTTGGGTTCGCCCGCTGCCCGGGACTACCATCCGCCGGGGACGAACTCGGCCGGGGAGCGGTTGATGCGGTGGCGACGGTTGGGTGGGGTGGGCGCGGCAGCGGCGTGCATCGCAATCGCGGGGTGCGGTGGCGACCGCGGCCCGGCGACGACCTCGCCCGACTCCGCGATCGCCACGTCGGCCTCGACCGGGACGGAGGCGGCAGGAGCTCAGACGGCGACCGAGTCGATTCGGACGCTCCTCCTCGTTCGCGTCGCGGGCGGCGTGATCACGGGTGGTGGGCGCCAGTCCGCGGCGCTCGGCTCCACGGTCAGCATCCGCGTCACCTCGGACGTCGCCGACGAGGTCCACCTGCACGGCTATGACAGGAAGGTCGACGTGACGCCGGATGCGCCGGCGACGTTGACCTTCACCGCGGACATCCCGGGGGTGTTCGAGGTCGAGCTCGAGTCGCGGGCGCTCAAGCTGCTCGATCTCGTCGTGCAATGACACGCGGACACGTGGGCCTGGCGCTTGCGCACGAGCGGGCGCTCGAGGAGGTCGGCGACCAGCGGGCCGCAGTGTCCCAGCTCCCGATGCTCGCAGTGATGATCGGCTTCACCGTGACGGGGTTGACGCTGCTCCTGCAGCTCTAGGACACCCGTGTCGTCGGGACCTATGTGAGGCCCAGCCGGGCCTCGCGAACGAGCATGACGGCCTCGGGGAAGAGCACGCGGATCGCGTCGCGCACCTGGGCCGCCTGGTTCTCGGGGGTGCCCGCGAGGTCGAGCCGCTGGATGCATGCGACGGTCATCTGCACCGCCAGGTTGATGGCGTTGTCCGCCCACGCGACCTTCTGTGCGCCCTGCATCTGCTCCATCATGTCCCGAAGGCCCTTCTGCAGGTCATCCGGGTCGCCAAACATGCCCCCGAAGGGAAATCCGCCTTCCATTTCCGTGCTCCTCGCTCGCTTGCCACCAAGGGTAGCGGGAGCGCGCCTGGACCGGGTCGATCCATGTAGCGTTCTCCGGCTCGTACGACTGGAGGACGCATGCGCGGAGTGACGGTCGTTGCCCTCCCGGGTGACGGGATCGGCCCGGAGGTCGTTGCCGAGGCCAGGCGGCTCGTTGACGCGGTCGGCGCCGACCACGACCTGTCGGTGACGTGGGAGGACCATCTCGTCGGGGGCGTCTCGATCGACGCCCACGGGGTCGCGCTCACGGACGCGGTGCTCCACGCGTGCCGCACGTCCGGCGCCGTCCTGCTCGGCGCCGTCGGCGGGCCCAAGTGGGACACCACCGACCCGGATGTGCCACGGCCCGAGCAGGGGCTCCTCGGCCTGCGCTCCGGCCTCGGGCTGTTCGCGAACCTCCGGCCGGTGCGTCCCTTTCCCGCGCTCTACGACGCGAGCCCGCTCCGGCGCGAGCGGATCGACGGGACCGACCTGCTGGTCATCCGTGAGCTGACGGGCGGCATCTACTTCGGCGAACGGGGTCGGGAGGGCGACGCCGCCTACGACATCTGCCGCTACACCCGGGCGGAGATCCGCCGGGTTGCCGACTGGGGCTTCCGGGCGGCCGCCGGCCGGCGCGGCAAGGTGACATCGGTCGACAAGGCGAACGTGCTCGAGAGCTCCCGTCTGTGGCGAGAAGTCGTGATCGAGGTGGCCACCGAGCACCCCGGCATCGAGCTCGAGCACATGCTCGTCGACAACGCCGCGATGCAGTTGGTCGCCCGGCCATCCGACTTCGACGTGATCGTCACGGAGAACATGTTCGGCGACATCCTGAGCGACGAGGCGGCGATGATCACCGGATCCATCGGCATGCTCCCATCCGCGAGCCTCGGCGACAGCGGACCCGGCCTGTACGAACCGGTTCACGGCTCCGCCCCGGACATCGCCGGCCGCGGGATCGCAAACCCGATCGCGACGTGTCTTTCGGCCGCGATGATGCTCCGCTACTCGCTCGACTGCGCCGAGGGGGCCGAGCGGATCGAAGCGGCGGTGGCGGCGTTGCTGGACGCGGGGCACCGCACCCCCGACCTGGGTGGGACGCTCGCGACCCGCGAGGTCGGCGACCTGCTGCTCGGGGAGATCGCGCGGGCGGCATGACCGCGCCGCCGGTCGCGCTGCGTCCCTCCCGGGTCCGGGACGCGCCGGCGCTCGCCCGGCTGTACTCCGAGCAGCGCGCGTTCCTCGCGCCGTTCGAACCGACCCGGCCCGACTGGTTCTTCACCGAGGACGGACAGCGGACGGTGCTCCGGCGCGACCAGGAGCTTCGCGCGGCCGGCGCGGCGGAACGCCTCCTCATCGTGCGCGAGGGCGCCGTGATCGGCGTGCTGTCGATCAGCAACATCGTGCGCGGCGCCCTCGAGAGCGCGACCGTCGGCTACTTCGTCGCCCGTGAGCACAACGGGCAGGGCATCGCGACCGCCGCGGTCGGTCTCGCCGTGCAGTGGGCATTCGAGGACGCCGGCCTGCACCGGCTCGAGGCCGGGACCCTCATCGACAACCATGCGTCGCAGCGGGTGCTGGAGCGAAACCGCTTCACCCGCATCGGGATCGCCGAGCGGTACCTGTTCATCGCCGGTGGGTGGCGCGACCACGTGCTCTTCCAGCGCACGGCCGACGACGCGGGCTGACTACCCCACGACGTCCCACACGCGCGCGAGCGTGACCCGTCCGCGCCCGGCGTGCTTACCGTCGTAGAGGGCCTGGTCGGCCGCGTTGTAGAGCACGTCGACGTCACGGCCGTACGAGGGTGCCTCCGCGATCCCCGCGGTGATCGAGAGCGGCCCGAGATGCGTCGCGCACAGCTGGGCGAGCACCCGGTGAAGCAGCGAAACGGCGTTCGCTGCGGGTGTCTCGGGCAGGACGAGGGCGAACTCGTCTCCACCGATCCTGAACGCCTGATCGCTCGTGCGCATCTCCGCTCGCAGCGCCGCCGCGACGAGACGCAGGGCCTCGTCGCCGGCCTGGTGCCCGCCGCTCTCGTTGAACGAACGAAAGTTGTCGAGGTCGACCAGGCACAGGCTCATCGGGTGGCCGGTCCTGACAGAGAGGGCGATCGCCTCGGCGACCCGGGTCTCGAACGCCCGGCGGTTGCCCACCTCGGTGAGCGGATCGGTCAAGGCGAGGTGGGCGACCCTGGCGTGCGCCTCCGCGGTGCGAAGGGCAGATCCGGCAAGGTCGGCGAGCAGGCACGCGACCTGCTCGTCGATCCCGGTGACCGGCGTGCCGCGCGCCACGAAGAGCAGGCTGCCGCGGTCGACGGCGCGGCTGACCACCGAGTGCTCGAGGCCGAGCTCGGCCATCACCGCCGCCAGCGCGGCGGGCAGCTCGGAGACGGGCATCGCCCGGAATCGCCCGCCGTCACGGGCGAGCTGCGCGAGCTCGTGTTCATGGTCCTCACCGAGAATCGGCGGCGATGGGTACCAGGTTGCGCCGCCGTTCGACCAGTGTGCGACCAGCGGCCCGTCGAGCAGCTTGCCGGCCGCTCGCGCCGCCCGCGAGCGGACCTGCTCCGGCGACCCCGCCGCGGCGAGGCGCGCCGCCCACGAGGCGAGCATCGAAAGGCGGTGCACCAACTCCTCCCCTTGGGCGTGGTTGTGCGCGTTCGCGATTGCGACGGCCGCCTGGGCGGCGATGCTCCGCGCGCCGCGGACCATCTCGGGGGTGAAGGCGGGCTGGGCCGCTTCCCACGTGCAGAACGCGATCCCGAGGGCGGAGCCGTCGGCGCTCGCGACCGACGGGTGGCGCAGCGCGAGTCCGAGCGTCGCGGCCATGCCGATCTGCTGGGCGCGATCGGCGGTCAGCGCCTGCAATCCCACCGAATCCGGCAGCTCCAGCGTCCCGCTCGCGGAGTCGCGCACCGCGTACCAAAGCGGCAGCTCGCCGACGGACCGCCCGCGGAGCGTCATGAGCTCGTCCCAGCTGAGCAGGTCGGCCGTCGTGATGATCTGCCGGAGGGTGTCGCGAACCGGGTCGTGGAGGTAGATCAGGGCCCGGTCGGCGCCGGTGACTGCGCGGAGGGCGTCCGCTGTGGCGCGCAGCGTCTCGGTGAGATCGAGGCTGGCGCCGATGACCTCCGCCAGCGCGAGCGAGGGGGCGTCGGCGATCCACGCCGGGCGGGAAGGTGAGAGATGCTGGTCCTCGAAGCTGATCATGGGTGTTTGCTGCCCTGGTCGGCGCCCCGCTATCGTTGCTGGACGGCCCGTTCGAAAGGTAGCGCAAACGGTGCAAGAAACTGAAAAAATCTGGCATAACGGTGCGCTCGTTGATTGGGGGGACGCGCGCGTCCACGTGCTGTCCCACGCGCTTCACTACGGAACGTCCGTCTTCGAGGGCATCCGCGCCTACGCGACCGAGCGCGGACCTGCCGTGCTCCGGCTCCAGGACCATCTCGCGCGACTCGAACGCTCCGCCGCCATGTACTACATGCCGCTCCCGTACACGAGGGACGAGTTGCGGACCGCCGTCCTCCAGACGATCGGCGTCAACGAGGTCGACTCCTGCTACATCCGGCCGATCGTCTTCCGCGGCTACGGCGTGATGGGGCTCTCCCCGCTCGAAGCGCCGATCGACGTGTCGATCGCGGTGTGGCCGTGGGGCGCGTACCTCGGCGAGGCCGGGCTCCGGGACGGCATCCGGGCCAAAGTCGCAAGCTGGCGCAGGATCGGCAACAACACGATCCCAGCCATGGCGAAGGCGGGCGGTCAGTACCTCAACTCGATCCTCGCGAAGATCGAATCCCAGAAGGCCGGCTACCAGGAGGCGATCCTGCTGAACGAGCAGGGGTACGTCGCCGACGGATCCGGCGAGAACATCTTCGTGGTGAAGAACGGCTCCCTCGTGACCCCGCCCGTCTTCGCCTCCATCCTCGAGGGCATCACCCGCAACACGATCATCGAGATCGCCCGCGAGGCGGGCATCGCCGTCGTGGAACGCGAGATCAGCCGTGGGGAGCTCTACTTCGCCGACGAGGTCTTCATGACCGGCACCGCCGCCGAGGTGTGCCCCATCAACGAGATCGACGAGCACCGACTCGGTCCGCCGGGCCCGGTGACGCAACGGCTCCAGCAGCGCTTCTTCCGGGTCACCGAGGGCAACGACCCGCGGTCGGCCGACTGGCTCGACTACGTGGAGAGCCCCGCGCGGGCGTCACGTTGAGTCGGGTCGCCATCTACGACACCACCCTCCGGGACGGGCAGCAGCGGGAGGGGATGAGCCTGACGGTCGGGGAGCAGGTCGCCATCGCCGTGCGCCTCGCCGAGTTCGGTGTCGACTACGTCGAGGCCGGCTTCCCCTCGTCCAACCCAAAGGAGCGGGAGCTCTTCGCCGCCCTCGAGCGCGAGGATCTGCGCGGCGCGAAGCTCGCGGCGTTCGGCATGACCCGCCGCCGCGACGTCGCCGCGGCGGCCGATGGTGGCCTGAAGGAGCTCGCCGACTCGTGGGTGACGGTCGCGACCATCGTCGGGAAGACATGGGACCTGCACTTGGAGAAGGTCCTCAAGGTTGACCGCGGGCAGAACCTTCGCATCATCGAGGAGTCCGTGGCGTTCCTGGCCGGTCTCGGCAAGGAGGTGATCTACGACGCGGAGCACTTCTTCGACGCGTACCGGGCGCACCCGGAGTACGCAGTCGACTGCCTCAAGGCCGCCGAGGCCGGCGGCGCGACGTGGGTGGTTCCCTGTGACACGAACGGCGGGACGCTCCCGTCGCAGATGGCGAAGATCGTCGCACAGGTGCGGGCGGCGCTGCCGAACGTGGCGCTCGGCATCCACACCCACAACGACGCCGAGTGCGGGGTCGCGAACTCGCTCGCCGCCGTCGACGAGGGCGCCCGCATGGTGCAGGGCACGATCAACGGATACGGGGAGCGCTGCGGCAACGCGAACCTCGTCTCGATCATCCCGTCGCTCGCGCTGAAGATGGGGTACGAGGTGCTGGAGCCCGGCAAGCTCTCGGAGCTCACGACGCTCAGCCACTTCGTGGCCGAGACCGCGAACCTCCCGCCCGATCAGTGGGCGCCGTACATCGGTCACAACGCCTTCGCGCACAAGGGGGGCATGCACACCTCGGCGATCCTCCACGACCCGGCGACGTACGAGCACGTCGACCCCGACCACGTCGGAAACGAGCGGCACGTGCTGGTCAGCGAGCTCTCGGGACGTGGGACCATCCTCACCAAGGCGCAGGAGTTCGGCGTCGAGATCGGCGGCGACCAGATCGCGACGATCCTCAGCCGCGTCAAGGACCTCGAGAATGACGGGTACCACTTTGAGGTGGCCGACGGTTCCTTCGAGCTGATGCTGGAGCGTGAGATCGGGACGTACGAGCCGCTCTTCGTCCTGGAGAGCTTCCGGGTCATCACCGACAAGCGCACCGACGGGCGGGTGGAGACCGAGGCCACCATCAAACTGCGGCACAACGGCGAGCGGATCGTCGCGACCGCGGAGGGCAACGGCCCGGTCAACGCGCTGGACCGCGCCCTGCGCATGGCGCTTGCATCTCGGGTGCCGGAGCTCGACGCGATCGAACTCGTCAACTTCAAGGTCCGCATCCTCGACGAGGCGAAGGGCACGTCGGCGGTCACGCGGGTGCTCATCGACTCGGCCGACCACGACGATACGTGGGGCACGATCGGGGTCAGCGAGAACATGATCGAGGCCTCGTGGCAGGCGCTCGTCGACAGCCTCGAGCACGGAGTCCGGCGCGCGGCCCGGGCCCGGGCCCGCACTTAGTGTCCCAGGGGAACATCCCGCTCGCCAAACCGGTGATCGGCGAGCGCGAGCTCGAGCTCGTGGCGGATGTGCTGCGGTCCGGGCAGCTCTCGCTCGGCCCGATGCTCGCCAGGTTCGAGCGTGACTGGGCGGAGCGGGTCGGGGTGGCCCACGCGGTCGCCTGCTCCAGCGGCACCGCCGGTCTTCACGCGTGCTTCCACGCCCTCGGCCTCGGCCCGGGCGACGAGGTGATCCTGCCGTCGTTCTCGTTCGTCGCTTCGGCGAACGCGATCCTCTACACCGGGGCGACGCCGGTGTTCGTCGAGGTCGACCCGTTCACCTTCAACCTCGATCCGGCGGCGGTCGAGGCCGCCATCACGCCGCGCACGCGGGCGATCGAGATCGTCGACATCTTCGGGTACCCGGCGGAGATCCCGGGGCTGGTCCGAATCGCGGAGCGTGCAAGCCTTCACTTGGTGGAGGATGCATGCCAGGCGATCGGCGCCGACTACGACGGGCGGCCCCTCGGCGGATTCGGCCACCCGTCGGTACTCGCCTTCTATGCGAACAAGCAGATGACCACTGCCGAGGGCGGCATCGTGCTCACCGACGACGAGGCGCTTGCGCGGATGCTCCGGAGCCTGGTCAATCAGGGGCGGTCGGACGACGGCTCGTGGCTGGTGCATTCCCGGCTCGGGTTCAACTACCGGCTGTCGGACGTGCATGCGGCGATCGGCGTCGCCCAGCTCGAACGTCTCGACGACATGATGGCGGCCCGGGCCCGCGTCGCCGGCTGGTACCAGGCGCGGATCGCGGAGATCGACGGGGCGACGCCGATGTACGAGGGCCCCCAGCGGCGGTCGTGGTTCGTCTACACGCCGCGCCTCGACGCCGGCATCGACCGCAATCGCATCATCGGCGACCTCGAGGCCGCCGGCATCCAGGCCAAGCCGTATCTTCCGTGCATCCACCTGCAGCCCTACTACCAGGAGGTCCACGGCTACCGGCCGGGCCTCCTTCCCGTCACCGAGTCGATCAGCGCGACCACGATCGCGTTGCCGTTCTTCCCTGAGATGAGCGAATCCCAGGTCGAGCGGGTCTGCGCCGAGCTCTCACGCGCGATCGCGACCCAGCGGGCGGGATGACGTGAGCGGCAGCCGGATGTGGGGAGGACGGTTCGCCGGGACCCCGGCGGAGGCGTTCGACCGGCTCAACGCATCGCTGCCGATCGACCGGCGGATGTGGGCGGAGGACATAGCGTGCTCCCGCGCGCACGCCCGGATGCTCGGCGCCCAGGCCATCGTGTCCGACGGGGACGTCGCCGCGATCCTTTCCGGTCTCGATCGGGTGGAGCGAGAGCTCGCGTCCGGCGTTTTCGCGTTCGCGCCGGGGGATGAGGACATCCATACCGCCGTCGAGCGGCGCCTGACCGAGTTGGTGGGGGAACCCGGACGTCGCCTCCATACCGCCCGGAGCCGCAATGACCAGGTCGCGACCGACACCCTCTTGTGGATCCGGGGGCGGTGCGACGGGCAGCGGGCAGCTCTGCGCGCCCTGGCCGACGCGCTGCTCGGCCAGGCCGAGCGTCACATCGACACCATCATGCCCGGCTACACGCATCTGCAGCGCGCCCAGCCGATCCGACTGGCGCACCACCTCCTCGCGTACGTTTGGATGCTCCGCCGCGACAGCATCCGGCTCCAGGCCGCGACGCGGGCCGCGACGGCCGACTGCCCGCTGGGGAGCGGCGCCCTCGCCGGGGTCGGGTTCCCGATCGACCGGGAGATGGTCGCGCGGGAGCTCGGCTTCGACCGACCGTCGCCCAACAGCCTGGACGCCGTGGGCAGCCGCGACACCCTTTCCGACTATCTGAGCTTCGCCGCGCAGCTCGGCGTGCACCTGTCCCGCCTCGGAGCCGAGCTGGTGTGGTGGTCGGCCGAGGAGGTCGGGTTCGTCGAGCTTCCCGACGCGTTCACCTCCGGCTCGTCCATGCTCCCGCAGAAGAAGAACGCGGACGCCGCGGAGCTCGCGCGGGCCAAGGCTCACCGTCTCGCTGCGGACCTGTCCGGTCTGCTCGGCGTGACGAGCGGGCTTCCGCTCGCGTATAACAAGGACCTCCAGGAGGACAAGGGCTACCTGTTCGACGCGGCCGACACCGTGGATCTGTTGCTTCCGGCGATGACCGGCATGCTCACGGGCGCGACCTTCCGCACCGAGCGGATGGCGGCCGCCTGCTCCGGCGGGACGATGGCGGCGACCGACCTGGCCGACCACTTGGTGCGGCTCGGCTGGCCCTTCCGGCGGGCGCACGAGGCGGTGGGCGCGTTGGTGCGATCCGTCGTCGAGCGTGGCGGGGGTCTGGAGGACGCGACGCCCGACGAGCTCGCGGCGGCCGGTCTCGCCGGGCTCGATCTTCCTTCGCTCACCCCTGAGGCCTCGGTGGAGGCCAAGGCCGTCCCGGGCGGCACGGCCCGGGCGATGGTCGTTCAACAGCTCGACGCGGCGCGTATGGAGGTGGCAGCGTGGTGACTCCGCAGTTCGTCTCACTCGGACTGGGACGGTTCGCCCGGGCCGATCGCATCATCGCGCTCGAGCCGATCGAGGGTGAGGAGCGTGGGCCGGGGCGCCGCACCCGCGTGTGGCTTGACGGCCGTGCCGAGCCGGTCGTCGCGAGCCGCAGCGAGGCCGCGATCCTCGCCGACCTCGGTGGCGCCGCCGACGCCGCACCCGATCGGTCCGCCGAACGCGGTCGTCGCGGCGAAGACGAGCCCCCGTCGCTCTTCTGAACGGGAGCGCATGTCCGGACAGGGCCACGACCAGACGTTCTTCGCGCGCCCCGTCGGGGCCGTCGCTGCCGACCTGCTCGGCTGCGTGCTCGAGGTGGGTGAGGCGGCGGGGGTGATCGTCGAGGTGGAGCGTTATCAGCAGGATGACCCCGCGTCCCACAGCTTTCGCGGGCCGACTCCGCGGGCGGCGGTCATGTTCGGGCCGCCGGGCCGCCTCTACGTGTACCGAAGCTACGGCGTGCACTGGTGCGCCAACGTCGTCTGCGAGCCCGTGGGCCGCGGCGCGGCCGTGCTGATCCGAGCGCTGGCGCCGATCCGCGGGCTCGACCTCATGCGCGAGCGGCGCGGCGGCGTCGCCGACGGGCTGCTGTGCTCTGGCCCTGGGCGACTGTGCGAGGCCCTCGGGATCGACGGGTCGATGAACGCAACGGTCCTCGGCGAGGGACCGGTGCGGATCGTCGCCGGCGAGCCGGTCGAGGCGGTGGTAACCGGCCCTCGCATCGGCATCTCCGTCGCTTTGGACCGGCCGTGGCGGCTCGGCGTCGCGGGGTCACCCCACCTGTCGCGGCCATTCCCGGCGCTGGCGGCCGTGTGAGCGCCGACCGGGCTCAGCAGCTGGCGGCGCGCGCCGTCGAGGTCGTCCCACCGGACGGTCTCGCCGCGAAGCTCGCGCTCGGACGCCCACTGCGGGTGAAGCTCGGGGTTGATCCGACGGCCCCGGACATCCACCTCGGTCACACCGTCGCGCTCCAGAAGCTGCGCGAGTTCCAGGACGCCGGGCACGTGGCCGTGCTCATCATCGGCGACTGGACCGCCCGCGTCGGCGATCCGTCGGGCCGCTCATCGACCCGACCCATGCTCTCCGCGGAGGAGATCGACGCGAACGCGGCGACGTACCGCCAGCAGGCCTTCAATGTGCTCGATCCCGACCGGGTCGAGGTCCGTCCCAACGGCGAGTGGTTCGCGGACATGGGCCTGGAGCCGCTCTTCCGTCTCGCCGCGACCACGACGGTCAACCAGTTGCTGCGCCGTGAGGACTTCGACCGGCGGATGTCGGAGCACCGGCCGATCTCGGTCCTCGAGCTGCTCTACCCCCTCATGCAGGCGTACGACTCCGTCGCGGTGCGGGCCGACATCGAGCTCGGTGGCACCGATCAGCTGTTCAACCTGATGCTCGGAAGGGAGGTGCAGCAGGCCTACGGCCAGGCGCCGCAGGTCGCGCTGACCATGCCGATCCTGCCGGGAACCGACGGCGTCGCCCGCATGAGCAAGTCCAGCGGAAACTACATCGGCGTCTCCGAGCCGCCCCAGGAGCAGTTCGGGAAGGTCATGAGCATCACGGACGACGCGCTCGGACTCTTCTACGGACTCCTTTTCCCCTGGGACCCGGGACCGCAGGGCCATCCCGCCGCCGAGAAGCGCCGCCTCGGGCGGCTCGTTGCCGACCGATTCCACGGGCCCGGCGCCGGCGAGCGGGCCGAGGCTGACTTCGACCGGGTGGTGCGCGACCGTCAGGCGCCCGACGACACGCCAGAGGTGCTGATCCCCTCGGGACCGGTGCACTTGCCGGCGCTGGTCGTGGATCACCTCGGCGTCGCATCGCGGAGTGAGGCACGCCGCCTCATCCAGCAGGGCGGCGTGAGCATCGACGGCGAGCCCATCACGGAACTCGACCTGCCATCGGAGCGCCTCGACGGGCGGGTACTCCGAGCGGGGCGCCGACGGTTCGCCCGTATCCGCGTGGTCTGAGCTGCTCCACCGGCCGAGGGGGAAGACGACCTGAGACGGAGCCCATGGTCAGGGCGGAGACTGCCCCGGTCGATGAGGGGGGGCATCTCCCTCCTCGGACGGCCATGTGGGCCTCCGCTTCTCGAGGAAGGCGGCGATGCCCTCCTGCGCATCGGGCGCCGCCGAGCTCCGGGCCATCACGTCGCGAGCACGGCCATAGGCGCTCGCCAGGTCCGAGTCAACGGCCTCGTAGACGCCTCGCTTCGCCTCAGCAACCACCGTCCGGCTCGCGCTGGCGATCCGGTGCGCCAGAGAGGAGGTATGGGTCTCAAGATCCTTTGCGGGGACGACGTGGTTGACGAGGCCCCAGCGCCTCGCCTCGAGCGCGTCGATCGGCTCGCCGGCGAGCAGAAGCTCCATTGCGCGTCGTGTCCCCACGATCCTCGCGATCTCGACCATCGCCGTCGTGCCGGGCAGCCCGATGCGAGGCCCCGGGACCGCGAATTGGGCGTCCTCAGAGGCGACGACGAGGTCACAGGCAGCGACCAGATGACAGCCGCCCGCGCTGGCCATCCCCTGCACCCGGGCGATCACGGGCTGCGGGAGATGACGGATCGTCAGCATCATCCGGGTGCATGCCTCGAACAGGCCCTGGAAGAAGTCCTCGTCTCTGCCGCGCATCTCGACGAGGTCGTGGCCGGCACAGAAGACCGGCCCACGTGCCCCGAGAACCACGGCTCCTACGAGCGGATCCCCTCCAACCTCGGCGAGGCCCGTCGTGAGTGCCTCGATCAAAGCGAGCGAGAGGGCGTTGCGCCGATCGGGACGGTCCAGCGTGATGGTCGCGACCGCGGCGTCCCGCTCGATCAACAGGTCCTCGGTCATGGTGGCAGCCCCTAAACGGTCTCCGCCATGGCGAGGAGATCCTCGCGGGAGATCCTCCCAACCAACTCCGGGTGCTGCTCTCGAACATGCCGCTCGGCATTGGCGAGCAACTCGTCGTCCGTCTCGCCTTTACAGACCAACCCGCACTCGCAGTTGATGACTTTGGGCATCAGGCCTCCCTTGGGAAATTGCGGTCGCAGTCGATCAGACGGACCTTTCCGGGACCTTGTCGGCGGCATCGAGTCGACCCCGCCCCCGATCCCGCAAGAGGTCTCGATGGAGTTCCTGGATGTTGCGCGATGGTGTGGCTCCAAGCTCGTCCCGCAGACGCGTTCGGAGCTCGTCATAGACGCGGAGCGCTTCGGAGTTGTCGCCCTGCTCGGCGAGCGCGCGCATGAGAAGGCGGTATCCGGTCTCGCGGAAGGGCGACACCGAGACCATCCCACGGGCGGCCCTCTCTGCGGTCGTCAACTCGGCGCCACCCAACCCGAGACCCGTTTCACCGACGCAACGAAGGGCTCGAAGCTCGATCTCCCCCAGCGCGCGACGCTGTTCGGCGATCCACGGGGCGTCGTGGCCCGCGAGGAATGCCCGCCGGGAGATGTGGAGAGCGACCCGACCCGGGCCCCAAGCGCCTGCCCAGTCGGCTCGGGAGACCGCGGTCTCGGCACGATGGATCGCCTCTTGGACGGCCTCGAGATCGACCCAGGCGTTCAACATCGACAGGCGAAGCTCGGAGCGTCCCTCGATCGCCTTCGAGCCGAGCACGGACCGCAGCTTGGAGAGCACGACGGTGAGCGCGGCGGCCGGGTCCGCCGGCGCCTCGTAGGGCCAGAGCGCATCGATGAGCTCATCCCGGCCGATCAGACGATGCCGGCTCGCGGCGAGGTATGCGAGAATCAGGTGTCCTTGGCGCCCAGGCAGATAGCCCTCAAGGCGCCGACCATCGACCTCCACGACCACTTTCCCGCAGAGCTGGATCCTGGTCGCCACGTTCGCCCGCCAAGGTCGTCGAAGGGTCACGACAAGGGTACCGAAATTCCCTCCCGCCAGAGTCGCAACATCAGGTGGAGGCGATGAGAGGCGGAGCCATGCGAGAGAAGAGCCGCGGAGCAGGGATGAATGGGATGCGAGACGGAGAGGTCCCCTTGTGGGAGCGCCCGGCGTCAGAGGACGAGGGCTTCGACGACATGCGAGTGCCGCGATGGGCCGACTTCGTGGCTGCACGGACCCGGGCTCTCGACGGCGTGCGGTACGCCACGGGGATCCGGCTCGGGGAGCGGGACGAAGGCGAGTCGCCTGCCGCGCCTCGCTGAACGAGTCGCCGTCCGAGCACCCCTGCTAGGTTCCCGCCCAGCAGATCGACTGGGCGCCTCGCGCACGGTCGGCGAGCCAGCCTCGTCGGAGGTTGACGAGGCTGCCGGGAGTGCTATCCTCCCGAGTCCGTGTGGCCGGGAAGCCGGCCCCGTGGAGTGCGCCCGTGAACTGGGCGCGCGAACCTTGAAAACTAAACAGCATGCATTGACGGCCCCCACGGCCTCGCCGTGCGGCGGCCAAACGATGACCAGGTTTTTTTCACGAAACCCTGTCACGGCGGTCAGTCCGGCGCGAGCCGCGCTGATCGTTGGGAAGCTCCCGAGCCTTCGGGCGCGGGAGCAAACGTCAGACTTCGACCGACATCCCCGGTTCGCCGGTTGGATGCGCGATCAACGAAGTTCTCTTCACGGAGAGTTTGATCCTGGCTCAGGACGAACGCTGGCGGCGTGCTTAACACA
>CAYTRV010000020.1:6858-19991 GCA_964440285.1 uncultured Bifidobacteriaceae bacterium | reverse complement strand
TGGCGCAGGAGATCACCGCAGCGGGTGGACGGGCTGTCGCCCACCCGTGCGACGTCCGCGACCACGATCACGCGGATGTCCTCGCCGACCGGTGCGTCACCGCCTTCGGTCGGCTCGACGGGGTCGTTGCCAACGCCGGGATCACCGGTGGAGGCCCCGCCGAGGATCACGATCCGGCGCGTTTCGCCGAGGTCATGGCCGTCAACGTGGACGCCGCCGCGAATCTCGCCGCCGCCGGCGCCCGCCGCATGATTGCCACGGATTCCGGCGGGTGGATCATCCTGCAGTCCTCGATTCTCGGCCGGCGCGCCGGCACTGGGCCGGGGGTCGCCGCGTACACCGCGTCCAAAGGTGCGGTGGAGCAGCTCACCCGCGAACTCGCGCGGCAATGGGCGCCGCACCGGATCCGCGTCAACGCCCTCGCACCCGGGTATTTCCCGTCTGAGATGAACGCGCCGATGGTCGCTGCCCCGGGTCGCCTCGAGGCGCTCCTAGCGCGCATCCCGATGGGCCGGTCCGGCGAGGCGGACGACCTCACCGGGGTCGTCGCGTTCCTCGCGTCGGACGCCGCCCGCTACGTCACGGGGCAGATCCTCGCCGTCGACGGCGGCATGAGCGTCTGGTAGCTACTTCTTGCGTGAACGCCGCGCCGGCGCCTTCGCCGGTGCGTGCTTCGCCGCGACAGTGGCGGGCGTGCGCTTCGGCGGATCCGGGTCGACGACGAACTTCTGCGAGTAGTAGATGTCGCCCTCGTGGCCGAGCTTCATCCGACGAAGGACGGCCATTACACGGGTGCCGACCTGGACATCCTCCGGTGCGACCCCGACGACCGGGGCTGGCATGAGAACACCCTCGTCCATCGTGATGTGCCCCACGACGTACGGCTCCTGTCCCAGGAAGTCCCGGGGCGGGAAGTGCACGACGGTGTAGTTCGAAAGCTCCCCCGTGCCCTCCAGGCGCTCCTCCACCAGCTCACGGCCGCGGCACACGCCGCACGTGTACTTCTCCCACCAGGGGTGCAGCGTCTTGCATGACGTGCACCGCATGGCGTACAGGCGGAGCTTTGGCGGGCCGAGGCGGCTGAACTCGATCGCGGAAACGGTCACCGGCTGGTCCCTCCTAGCCCTCGAGACGCTGGTAGATGTGGATCGCGGCGACCGCGCCCGGTCCGCCACGGCAGGCGCTGATGCCGCTCTCGGCGTCCTTTCGCTGGATGTCCTTCGGGGCGGTGCCACGAAGCTGCTCGACGACGTCGACGGCCTGGCTGGTCCCAGTCGCTCCGAGTGGGTGACCCTTGCAGAGAAGACCGCCGGAGAGGTTCACACCGACCTTCCCGTCGATCCACGTCGACCCATCCGTGGCGCCCTTCCACCCATCGCCCTGCTTGGCGAACCCGAGGGACTCCACGCCGAGGGGTTCCTGAATCGCAAACGAATTGTAGATCTCGGCGACGTCCATGTCGTTCGAGGTGAGGCCCGCCATGGCATAGGCCTTCTGCGCCGGCCGGGCAAGGAGGTCGTATGCATCGTCGAGGGTGTCCGACGCGGCGTACCAGGTGCCCGAGCCCATCGACGTAGCGGTGACATACACCTGCGGCTTATCCGGTTGGTCCCTGAGGATCTCCTCGCGGCACAGCACCAACGCCGACCCGGCGTCGGTCATCGGGCAGACCTCGTAGAGCTTCAACGGGTCGGCGACCTTCGCGGAGCGCATCACCTCCTCCACGGTGCACTCGAACCGCAGGTGCGCGTACGGGTTGCGCGCCCCGTAGTGGTGGTTCTTGACGCTGACGTGCGCGAGGTCCTCCTCGCTGCAGCCGTACACCTGCATGTACTTCCGCGCGGTCAGCGCAACACCCGACGGGAACGTCAACCCGGAGAAGTACTCCTCCTTCGAGTCTGCAGCCTGGGCGATGATCGACGTGCCTTCGACGGTGGCGAGGTCGTTCATCTTCTCGGCGCCCATCACCAAGACGGTGTCGTACAGACCCGAGAGGACCGCGACCACACCGAGGTGCAGCGCCCACGCTCCGGTGCCGCACGCGGCCTCGACCCGGACCGCCGGGGCGGGGGTGAGGCCGAGGTGGTCGGCGCCCATCAGGGCGACGGAGTTCTCGTAACAGAACCCGGTGCAGCCGGCGTTGCCGAGGTAGTAGCCCTCGATGTCGCCAGGGTCCACGCCGGCGTCGTCCATCGCGAGGCGGCCGGCGTCGACGATCAGGTCCCGCAGCGACTTGTCGTGTTGGATCTTGTGGGGGGTCTTCCCGATGCCCAGGACACCGACGCGCATGTCTCTCCCCTTCCTAGTGCGGTTCCTGCTGGCGCCCGCGGGTCCAGCGGTAGTAGGTGCCGAGGCCGATCGCGTCACCTGCGATCCGACTGGCTGCGCCGATCTTCGGCGGGGCCTTCGTGATCTCAATGGCCTGCGCGATGCCCTCACCGCCACCGTAGCCGAACACTGCCAGGTGCTGCCCCTTGCGGGCACCGTCCAGGCCGAGCGCGAGGGCGAGCCCGACGGACGCCGACCCGAGGTTGCCGATCTCCGACACGAAGCTCGTGCCCGACAACTGCGCCTCGGTGACACCGGCACGACCCAGGGCCCGGAGCGTCTGCGGGTGCGGTTGGCTGGCGCACACCGCCGCGTACTTGCCGGTCGGTCGTTCGGTGAGCCGCTCCAGCCCCGCGAGGGCGCCACGGGCGGCCTGTGCGTACGCGTCGAACAGGACCTCCAACCGGTACCGGGCCTCCGGCTCCGTCCCGAGGCGCCAGATGTCATACACCTCGCGGCCGTCGCGACTGACCGGCCCCAGCGTTGCGAACCCACCCGAGACCCCGACGAGGAACGCCGCCGCGCCGCCAGCCGACAGAAGGTCGCAGACGCGGTCGTCATAGGCCACGACGTGGTCGGATGCCACGACGAGCACCGATGCTGCTGCGTTGCCGGCGACGTGGGATGCGAGCTCCAACGCGTCGAGGAGGCTGCCGGGATGCCCGGAGATGTCGTAGCACGCAACGTTGTCCGGCAGTTCGAGCGCCCGGGCGAGCGTCTGCGACATCTTCCGGAACCCGAACGGCGCCGAGTGGGTGAGCGACACCACCGCCGCCGGCGCGTCAGCCCCGGTGAGGGCCTCCGACGCAGCCTGCCACGCCATCGTCAGTGCGTCCTCGTCCAACCCGGGGGTCGCGAGGGCCTTCGCCCGAGGGCGCCCGGGGCGGCCCTCGAAGGCTTGGATCTCACCGAGTGGCGCCCGGTACTGCGGGAGGTACGCCCCGTAGCGAAGAATCTCCGCCACCGGTTACCGGCTGATCTTGATGCCGGCGGCATCACGGTCGAACGTGTCGGCGGTGATGCCCTCGTCGCGCAGCTTGTTCTTCTGTACGCGCTCCGTGGGCGTCTTCGGGAGCGTGTCGACGAACCGAATGTACCGCGGGACCATGAAGTACGGCATCTCCTTCGCCAACCAGTGGGTGAGCTCCACCGGGTCGGGGGCGTCGCCGTCGGGAATGCAGACGATCATGATCTCGTCCTCCGAGGAGGCTCCCTCGTCGGCCTTCACGCCGATCGCCGCGGCCTCCTTGATCTGCGGGTGGTTCGACACCTGCCGCTCGACCTCCATCGACGAGACGTTCTCGCCGCGGCGGCGGATGTAGTCCTTCACCCGGTCCATGAAGTAGAAGTACCCGTCCTCGTCCATCCGGCCGAGGTCCCCGGTGTGCAACTTGAGGTTCCGGAAGTCCTCCGCGGTCTTCTCCGCCATGCCGTAGTAGGCACGCATCACGATGTTCGGGATCTTCATGTCGACGACGATCTCACCGGGGGTGTTCGGCGGGAGCGGCCAGTCGGTGCCGGGCTCCACGATCGTCACCTCGTACCCGGGGTTCGCCTTGCCCATCGAGCCGGGGATCGGTGGGCGCGTCGGGTCCATGTACGTCGCCATCCCGGTCTCGGTCAGGCCGTACCCCTCGATGAACCGCACGCCGAATCGCTCCTCGAACTGCGCGTAGATGTCCTTCGGCGCCGGAGCCGCGAAGACGGTGTGGACTTTGTTGGTCCTGTCGAGCTCCGTCTCCTTCGTGTTCCAGATGAAGTAGCTGACCGCGCCGATGGAGTTGAAGATCGTCGCCTCGGCATCGACGACCTGCTGCCAGAACTGGCTGGAGGAGAACCGCTCGACGTACGCGACGCGGGCGCCGGCGATGAGCGCCGGGTACCCCGACAGCACCTGGGCGTTGGAGTGGAACAGCGGCAGGCACGAGAAGAACGTCTCGTCGTGCATTTCGGCGATGCTGTCCTTACCCGCCATGACTCTCAGCCCCTCGAGCAGGCCGCGGCCGGAGAAGTAGTCCGCCGCGTGCTGCTTGATGACGCCTTTCGACAGGCCGGTCGTCCCGGACGTGAACATGATCCGGGCGTCGTCGGTCCACTTGTAGGTGATGCCGTCCGGCTCCGCGTCGGATGCTTCGGTCAGCACCGAGAACGGCTCATGCGGCAGGGTCGGGGCGGGGCCGGCGGCGTCGGCCGCCTCCATCACGATGACGTGCTCAAGGGTGTGGAGTCGGGAGGCGATGGTGTCGAACCGGTCCAGCCACGTGTCGGCGATGATGAGCTTCTTCGAGTCGACGAGGTTGATCGTGTGCGCGAGGAAGTCACCCTTGTAGGCGGTGTTGATCGAGCTCATCACCGCTCCGGCCTTCAGGATCCCGAACCAGACCGGCAGGAAGGCCGCGCAGTTCGGGAGCATCACCGACACCGACTCACCCGGCTGGACGCCGCGGGCGATGAGCGCGTTGGCGACCCGGTTCGAACGGGCGTTGACCTCACCGTAGCTGATCCACGGATCCGAACCGAACTTCAGGAAGTCACGGTCTGGATATTCCGTCGCGCGCGACGTCAGGATCTCCGGCAGGACCCACTTCGTCGGGTCCTCGTGCATGTACCAGTCGCTCCAGTCGCCCATTTGATCTTCGTCTCTCCTCGGTTGTTCGGTCGGCGCCCGGTCAGTCGACCGGGGCGAACTTCGGCAGCGTAATGTCGTCGGTGACGTCGTGGAACACGACGCGTACCCGCATCCCGATCGACACGGCGTCGGGTTCGAGGGACGGGTAGCCCTCGGTGTCGCTGACCAGGTTGGTCATCATGCGCACGCCCTCGTCGAGGTCGACAAGCGCGACGATATGCGGCGGGTCGCCCTTGTAGGCCTTGCTCGGGCCGATGAAGTGGGTGGAGTAAGTGTACACCGCCCCCTCCCCCTTCGACTCGATCCAATGCACCGGCTCGAGCGTCCCGGGCCGGTTGGCCCGCGGGTACCAGAACGGTTTCCCGTCGTCCCCGGCCGGGAGCAGGAGCTTGTGCTCCTTCGTGCCTGCCCAGAACGGGTCGCCCTCGGGCCGCATGTCCGGCAGCGGCTTCGCGTACGCCGGCTTCTCGGTTGTCTCAGACATTCGTCGTCTCCCCCTACGCCGACGGCGCGTCGCTGGACAGGACAAGCGCGCTGGTCGCGGCGAGGATCCCGCCGGAGCCGTTCGTGAGCGCGACCTTCGCGTCGGGCACCTGGTGGTTCCCGCCGCCGTTTCCGGTGTCGTCGGCCTCGCCGCGAAGCTGCAGCGCGGCCTCGACGATGTGATGCATCGCACCGAGGTGGGCCTGGCGGATCAGCCCGCCGTGGGTGTTCATCGGGAGCTTCCCGCCGAGCTTGGCGTTGCCTTCGAGGACCCAGTCCCCGGCCTCACCGGGCCCGCAGATTCCGAAGCCCTCGAGGGCGATCAGCGGGGTGAAGCTGAACGAGTCGTAGATCTCGACGACGTCGAGGTCCTGCGCGCCGACACCGGCGACCTCCATCGCTCGGCGCCCCGCCCGGCCGAGGCCCTGGCGGACACCATCGACGGACTTCGCGGAGGTGATGTACTGGTGGGAGTACCCCTCCCCGATCCCCGCGATGTACACCGGCTTGGACTTCATATCCTTCGCGCGGGCCGCCGTGGTCACAAGGAATGCGCACGCGCCGTCGGACACCAGCGAGCAGTCCATCGCGTGGAACGGCGTCGCGATCCACCGGTCGGCCATCACGTCGTCGACGGTGACGACGTCGCGAAGCATCGCGTTCCACTTCAGAGCGGCGTGCTCGGACTGCGTCGCGACGACCGCCGCGAGCGCCTCCTGTGGCACGTTGTGCTCGTACATGTACCGCTGCGCGAGCAGCCCATAGCCGCCGATGGTGGTGAGCCCATACGGCGCCTCGTAGGCCCCGTGGCTCATCTCGCGAGCCATCGCGATCATCCCGGAACTCGAGATTCCCGACCGGGTGTTGTCGCCGCGCACGCACAGCACGACCTCCGTGAGGCCAGCGTCGATCGCCATGGCGGCCTGCACCGCCATGAGCGGCGCCGTCGCGCCGCCGACGGCGACGGAGGCGAAGTAGCCAGGTTCCATGCCGAGGTAGTCCGCGAACGTCGTCGCGTGCATCAGCGTGTGCTCGACGAACGAGAACGCGGTGACCATGCCGTCGACGTCGGCCAGGGTCACCCCGGCGTCATCGAGGGTGAGCTTGGTCGCCTCGGCAAGCAACTGGAACGAGCCGCGGCCGGGAAGGACCCCCTGCTCGGTTTCGCCGACGCCGGCGATCACGATTCCCTTGGCCAGCATGCGTCGCGCTTCACGCACGTCGGGTGTGCTCTCGGGCATCCGTCTCCTCTCGTGGACCTCGCGGATCCCCTGCGCGTACCCGTCTGATGCGACGCCGGGGCTTGAGTGCCGGGCACGAAGCCGCCCCGGCGGACCCGGGACGCTACCAGTGCCCGGTGGGTGCGCCAACCCGGAAACCCCCGCTCCTGCTACGATCCCGGCCCTGAGGCGACCCGAAAAATGTAAGGGAGCAGCGTGAAGGACGTCGAGCCCACCTACGACCAGACAACCGACACCATGAAGGCGATCTGGCGGGGACACCCGTCGGCATCGGCGGTGACGAGCTCGAAGGGCGTCACCGTGTTCTTCGACCCGGACACCAACGAGGTGCTCGGTTGGCAGATCCCGAACTTCACCGCCTACTACGAGGCGAACAAGGACGCGAACGGCGAGTTCAACGTCGACCTCCCCACCCGGGTTCCCGTGAACCTCGAGGAGGAGATGGACTTCGACGAGGAGCAGCTTCGCTCCGGGGTGCGGATCGCCGAGTTCTACTAGTAGGGCTCGTCCGGGCACCGCACGCCCGCCGTGGCCCTACTCGGGGGCGCCCACGATCATCGCGTCCGGTCCCTTGCCTTGCGGGACCATCGGGAACACCTTCGCCATCGAGTCGACGTGGACGTCGATCAGCGCCGGGCCGGGGTGCGCGAGGGTCTCCGCCAACGCATCCTCCAGGTCCGCCTCGTCGGTGACGGTCGCACCGGGCATCCCGTAGGCCTTCGCGATCTCCGCGAAGTTCGGCTGGAACGCCTCGTAGCTCGTCCCGGCGTACCGCCCCTCCCAGAACAGCTCCTGCCACTGGCGAACCATCCCGAGGTAGCCGTTGTTGATGATGATGACCTTCACGGGGAGGTCGTACATCTGCACGGTGGAGAGCTCCTGGAGGGTCATCTCGAACGACCCGTCACCGGCGATGTCGATCACCAACTCGTCCGGGAGGGCCACCTGCGCGCCCATCGCCGACGGCAACCCGAACCCCATCGTCCCAAGCCCGCCGGAGGTCACCCACCGCCGCGGGCGGTCGAACAGATAGTGCTGCGCCGCGAACATCTGATGCTGACCGACATCGGTGCAGACGATCGCCTCGCCGCGGGTGATCCGGTGCAGCGCCTGCACGACCCGCTGCGGTGGGATCTGCCCGTCGGTGTCGGTGTCGACCTGGTACGGGAAGTCCCGCTTCCACGTGTCGATCCGCTCCTGCCACGCCGCCCGCTCCGACGAATCATGCCGGTCCGGCAACGCGACGTAGGCCTCGGCGATCGCCGCGAGCGCGGCCTTCGCCTCACCGGCGATCCCGATGTGGGCACCGCGGTTCTTTGAGATCTCCGCCGGGTCGACGTCGATGTGGATGATCTTCGCCCGCGGCGCCCATTCGTTCATGACCGTCGACAGGACCCGTTCATCGAACCGCACCCCGACGGCGAGGATGAGGTCCGACTCCTGGAACGCCCAGGTCGCCGCCGCGATGCCGTGCATGCCCGGCATCCCGATCCACCGTGGGTCCGACGCGGGGAACCCACCGAGGCCCATAAGCGTCGTGGTCACCGGGACCTCCGCGATGTGCCCGAGGCGCGCGAGCTCCGCCGCGGCGCCGCTGATGATCACCCCGCCGCCGGCGTACACCACCGGGCGTTTCGCTTCGACGAGCGCCTTCGCCGCCGCCGCGATCTGGCGAGGATGCCCCGCAGAGGTCGGGGGTTGGTAGCCGGGGATCTCCGGTGTCCCGCCGGTCCACGGCTCCACGTCCTTCGCCCACACGTCGACGCAGACGTCGACGAGCACCGGCCCCGGACGGCCCGTCTCGGCGATGTGGACCGCCTCGGCGATCGCCCGCGGCAGCTCCTCCGCCTCCTTGATCAGATAGCTGTGCTTGACCACCGGGAGGGTGATCCCGACGATGTCCGCCTCCTGGAACGCGTCGGTGCCGACGCGGTTGGACCCAACCTGGCCGGTGAGGGCGATCATCGGGACCGAATCCATGTAGGCGTCGGTGATCGGGGTGACGAGGTTCGTTGCGCCCGGCCCGGACGTCGCGGTACACACCGCCGCCCTGCCGGTGACCTTCGCGTATCCCTGCGCCGCGTGGCCCGCGCCCTGTTCGTGGCGCGTGAGGTACGTGCGGATCGCCGGTTCGTCATGGAGGGCGTCGAACAGCGGGATCACCGGACCCCCGGGGATCCCGAACACCGCGTCGATTCCGGCACGCTTTAGTCCTTCCAATGTGGCGTCAACGGCGCGCATGCGCGTGTCCTCTCGTCGCTCGCGATACTCTCACAGCCCCAGCGTTCTGCCTGAGAGTAACAAGACCGTTCCGAGGAGCCACCGTGGCCAGCACTCCACCCACCCCAAACCGCCCGTCGTTCTCCGAGGAGAACGCGATGCGCGTCGCGAGCGAATCCCTCAGCTACTACGACCAGGCGAGCGACACCTACCACTGCTCCTACGGTCCGCCGGCGCCGGCGCTGACGATCCGCGACGCCGGCCGGGAGCTACTTGTCCGTGTCGACCCTCAAACCTCCCAAGTCGTCGGGTTCACGATCCCGGACTTCAAGGCGTGGCACGCGCGGAACGCCGACGCCGACGGCGGCTTCGACGTCGAACTCCCCCCGACCTGGCCCCTGCACCCGGATCAGGCCGGGTCGGGCCAGGTCGACGAAGAGTAAGCTTTCGCGTCTGTCCGTGATTCGACAAGGAGTCGCAATGGGGGTCGAGACCCAGCGCGTCCAGGATTTTCGCCTGGCGAAGGAGCCGTACTACCTCCCCCTCGGGAACGAAGTGGAGTTGTTCGAGGCGGCCTATAACTCGCGTCTGCCGGTGATGCTCAAGGGCCCGACGGGGTGCGGGAAGACCCGGTTCGTGGAGTACATGAGCTGGCAGCTCGAGCGGACCCTGATCACGGTGGCCTGCCACGAGGACCTGACGGCGTCGGACCTGGTCGGCAAGTACACGCTCCGCGGCGACGAGACGGTCTGGCAGGACGGGCCGTTGACGATCGCAGTGAAGTCCGGTGGGATCGCCTATCTCGACGAGGTCGTCGAGGCGCGCAAGGACACAACCGTCGTGATCCACCCGCTCACCGACGACCGGCGGATACTGCCGCTCGAGAAGAAAGGTGAGATCGTCGCGGCGCCCGGCGAGTTCCAACTGGTCATCAGCTACAACCCGGGGTACCAGTCGGTGCTGAAGGACCTCAAACACTCCACGAAACAGCGGTTCGTCGCGCTCGATTTCGACTACCCGCCGCCGGACCGTGAAGAGGAGATCCTCCGGCAGGAGGCCGGGGTTGATGGCGACATCGCCGGCAAGCTCGTCAAGATCGCCGAGAAGGTCCGCAACCTCCGCACGCATGGGTTGGAGGAGGGTGTCTCCACGCGGCTCCTTGTCTACGCCGGTCAGTTGATGGGCGCGGGGATCGAGCCGGTCGCCGCATGCGAGGCGACGATCTGCAAGCCCATCACCGACGATCTCGACATGCAACGGTCGATCGTCGAGATCATCGCGACGCAGTTCTAGGCGGCGCGACGTGCGACCAGGAGATCTCCGGTGACGTTCGGGCCGGCGGTCGGCAACGTCGGGATGTACGTCGCGCGGGAGATGCTCACCGCCGTCCCGGAGGATCAACGCGCGACGTATCTCGCGCTGGTCGAGCAGATCTCCGAGCTCAAGTACCAACTTGGCGTCGAGGTTGCCCGGCAGCTTCCGAGGCTCCTGGCCGAACACGACACCGTCCTCGTCGCCGCCTACCTCGACCAAGTCAAGGCTGTCGCCGCCGTCGGTTGGAAAAGCGGCGTCGAGGTCGCCAAGCAGCTGCCGGATCTCTACGACGCGCCGGACCCGGCCCTTGCGACCTCGTATGTCGGAATCATCACCGGCGCGACGACCGGACCCGAGGAGGACGCCGAGACCGCCGACCTGGCAAGCGAACTGGACCTGTTGGAGCGCGAGCTTCGCGAGATGGAACCGAAGGTCCAACGGGCGCAGGAGCTCAAGTCGCTCCTCGCCGCCCGTGACCGGCGCGACGAGAAACGCCGCAAACACGCGGTTGAGCTGGCGTCGGTCTTGCCGCCGATCCTCGCGCGGCTGAGGCCACGCCACCGCCCGGCGTTCCTCGAGCAGGTCAACCGTGTCGCCGCCGCCGACCCGGAGTCGGCGTTAGAGGCCGCCGACACACTCTTGGACTTGCTTAACGGTGAGCGGGTCAGCGCCGACGGCGCCGCCGAGTGGGTCACCCGCGGCCTCAACGTCCTGGATCGCAACAAGGAGGTCGGTCGCGGCTACTTCCGGCTCGGATCGAAGTACGCCCTGGAGGTCCTGGACGAGCTTCGGGAGGGGCTTGCCCTCAAGCAAGTCGCGCGCGTCCTGAAGCTCTACGCGACGGCACTGTCCGGGCGGGACGTCGCGATCCGCTCGACGCAGGAGATGTACGCGATCGAGGCGTTCGGCTCAGATCATGTCGTCCTGCCACCGGACATGCGGTTCTTCGACGATGACGACGCGAACTTCACCGCTTACAAGGTCGCGACCGCGCACGGCGCCGGCCGCATCGAGTTCGGCACGTACGACTTCCGCCTCGACGACCTCGGGGAGGTCGTCGACCGCCTCGTCGCCCGCTACGGGGGCTCGGTGTGACAACCCAGCAGCCACTCCAGAGCGACCTCAGCAGGTTCTACGCGCTGTTCCCGCAACCAGACCTCGCGCGGGACCTGTTCAACCTCGTCGAAGGGCACCGCATCGACGCGCGGCTGCGGGCCGCCTACCCCGGCATCCGGCGTGACATGCACGCCATCGCCGCGGCCACCCTCGAGCGCCGGGGTGGCCTCACCCCCGGCGCCGGTGAGGCCCAGGCCGTCGTCGAGGGGCTCCTGGCACACACCCTCACCGGCGACGTGGACCTCTCCCCCATCCCGCCGGTGATCGCCGCGATGGTCACCGATGCCATCGCACTCATGGAGACCGTCGCCGATCCCGCCACCGGCGTCAGCGACAGCGCGACCATCACCGCCCGGCTGTACGAGCTGATCGACGACGGCTCCGGCCGGCCGGCGAACCCATTCGCCCAGACGCCGGGGCCCGACGACACCGACGCGGCCGGCGAACAGGCCGACGCTGGTGAGCTGCCGGAGGCGGGACCGGGCAGTGGCGCCGACGAATACTCGTCGCTTGAACTTCCCCCGTTCATGACCCCAGTGCTCGAAGAACTCGTCAAGCAACGCGCGAAGGAACAGTCCGAGGACGCCCAGCAGGACGACTCGCAGGAACAGTCCGGTGACAGCGAAGCGGACAAGGCCATGCGGTCCCAGCAGGCGGAGGCCGGGTCGGAGCGCGCCGGCGACGAGGTCGTCCAGCGCGGCGACGGGCAAACCGAAGATGTACCTGCCTCCCCGGGGCAGGCCCCCGACGGCGTCACCGACGACGAGGAGGGGGCCGGAGCGGAGATGGAACTGGGCCCGGCGGGAGATGTCCCCCTCGTGGAGCCTGAGGACGACGCCGAGGAGGACCTCGGGGAGCAGACGTTCTACTACGACGAGTGGGACCACAAGATCGAGGACTACCGCCCCGCCTGGTGCACTCTTCGCGAGCAACGCGCCACGCGGGTGCACGAGGGGTTCGTCGCGGCGACGTTCCACGAGCACGGCGGGGTCGTCAGCCAGATCCGCAGGAACTTCCAGCTGATGCGGCCGGAGCGGCTTCGGAAGATGCGCTACCAGCCCGACGGCGACGACCTCGACATCGAGGGGATCGTCGAGTACGTCGTCGACCGGCGCACCCGGATCAGCCCGACCGACCGCGTCTACATCAAACGCGACAAGAAGGACCGCGACGTCGCGACGGTGTTCCTCGTCGACATGTCGAGCTCAACGGACCGCAAGATCGACGGTCGCAAACGCATCATCGACATCGAGAAGGAGTCGCTGCTTCTGATGTGCGAGGCCCTCGAGGCGATCCGCGATGAGTACGCCATCTACGGGTTCTCCGGATCCGGCCGGGAAGACTGCCAGTTCTACACCGTCAAGGAGATCGGGGAGCGCTACGACGACCGGGTGAGGGGCCGCATCGGCGGGATCTACGGCCGTCAGAAGACCCGTATGGGCCCTGCGCTTCGCCACGCCACGAAACGGTTGATGGCTGTCGACGCGCATGTGAAGCTGTTGATCCTGTTGACCGACGGGAAGCCGTACGACTCCGACACCTACCAGGACAACACCTACGCGCAGGAAGACACGAAGATGGCGCTCCGCGAAGCCCGCCGCGAGAAGATCCACCTGTTCTGCGTCACCGTCGACCAAGAGGGCGCGGACTACCTCCCGCACATGTACAGCGACGCGAACTTCGTCATCATCGACGATGTCCGCACCCTCCCCCAGAAGCTGCCGCAGCTCTACCGGCGGCTCACGACATAATCCACAGCCGGGGTTACCCGGTCGCGCCAGCGGGTCCGACCGGGGTACCTG
>CAYTRV010000020.1:0-6758 GCA_964440285.1 uncultured Bifidobacteriaceae bacterium | reverse complement strand
CGGGCGAGCAAGATACCCGGGGTAAAGAACTCGCGGTTGCAACGGATGTTTCGACGGTCAGGCATGCTCCCGACACGATGACGGCGCCACCACGAACATTCCTCAGCGACGAGCCGGGTTTGAGCGGAGTCCAAGAGCAGTTGGCGCTCGTCGAGCCAGACAACCTCCGCAAACTCGAGCAACCGTTGCGATGGGGGTTCGCAGATCGTTCGACCGCGCGGAAAGGGCTCGAGGTCGCGGCGGGGTTCGCGATTGCTGACCGGCTGGGTGCGATCCGCCAGACGCAAGGGCCCGCAATCGGGCGACACGCGTACATGTTGATCGTGTGGTTGGGATCACGCTGGTTGCAACTCGAGCAACCGGGCGCCACCGCGGTGCCGTTCAACCAGTACCGGCTTCTGCGGGACTTTGGATGGGGCGATGCCGGCAAACCGGCCCGCCAGGCACTGCGTCGAACGCTCCTTGGTCTGCAGGAGGCCCGCTGGGAGGGAGAAGTGAACGACGCGGCAACCGGCCACAAGACCCACGAGGACCACTTCGGCATCATCGACCGGGTGCTCTGGCCAGTCGCGACGAACGGCCGCCTCGAGCGACCCGGCTACATCTTCCTCGGAAGCTGGTTCTTGGAGCAGCTTCGCAACGAGGCCGGCGAATGGCTTGACTGGGCCATCGTGCGGGACCTCCCGCCGATCGCCAGGAAGTTCTACGGGCTGCTTGAGAACGACCGGTTCTCGAACCGCGACGGGACCGGCGAATGGCAGGCATACTCGCTCAACGCGCACCTCTTCGCGACCCTCGGATCGAGTTGCGCGCGTGAACGCGACAACGTCGCGGCAGTGATGCGCGCATGCGACGCGATCGCCGCCCTCGACTCGAACTACCGGTTCCGCCGCGAGCGCGTCCTCGACACCAGATCGGGGTGGATGACGCAGGTCGTGGTCAACCGGACCCCGCGTCGCCGCCCGGATCCCCGTTTGGGTCCGCGTCAGACGCTGGCCGCACGGGTGTTGGCCGCAGCCAGCGATTAAGGGACGGCAACGGCTGATCGGTGTGACGGACCGTGGGATCGAGCGCGGCGCGCACCGCCTCCCCCACTGCTCCACGTGTGCCGTTCTGCGCGACGTCGGCAAGGAGCATCGCAATTCCGATGCGCACCATCGTCGCCCGCTCCAGGTCCCGGAGGGCCACCGGGTCGTCGCCACGCCACGCCACGACGATCTCATCGACAGCGTTGATCGTGGCCTGTGCCATACGCATGTGAATCCGCCCGTCGACGGGGACGACCGGCCGGGTGTTGCCGCGCTCCGGCGCGACGGCGACCGGGACATACCCGGGCGGCGCCAGCCGGCCCGGCCGGGGCGAGCGCGAGACGAGCGTCACCGGCCGGGCTGCGGCGGGGGCCGCAGGGCCGGGTGGGGTCGCCGGTGGGGCGGCAAACCGTGCGGCTTCGGCGGCCAGCTTCGCGAGGGCCCCGTCGCGGGCCGACGATGCCGGGCTAGACAAGTGATGCCTCCCGGTCGACGGCGAAGACCTCTTCGGCGACGAGGTCCCAGACATATCCGAGGTGCGGGTCGAGCGTATCGACGCTGACCCGATCGGTCGCGGCCTGGCGGTAGGCGACGCGTTTCGCCACGACCTGGTCGAGGACGGGCCAGGGCGCTCCGGCGCGCAACGCATCCGCGGTGGCCCGCGCGTCGACCGTGTGAAGCTCGGCAAGGGTCAGCAGGATGCCCAACACCCGAAGGCTGGGGTTCAGGCGGTGACGAACCTCGGCCAGGTGTCGCGCGAGCTTCGCGAGGCCCTCGAGGGCGTACACCTCGGGCTGGCAGGGCACCAGGACCTCGTCGGCGGCGACCCATGCGTTCGTGGCGATGAGGTCGAAACCTGGCGCGGTGTCGATGAGCGCGACGTCGTAGTCGTGCCGGATCGGAGCGAGGGACTCGCGCAGGAGTTGTTCGCGGCCGGAGACGTTCAGCAGGACCGCGGCGTCATCATCGAGTGACGCTTCGGCGGGGATGAGATCCCCGCAGTCGATCCTGCCACCGTGATCCTGTCCGAGCACCGCCCGGAGCATCTCCTCGTCGAGGCGCATGCTCGCGGCCGCGCGTAACAACGCCGACAGGCCGATGGCGTCGGGGTCGGCCCCGAGGTGCCGCGACAGGTGAGCCTGGGGGTTCGCGTCGATCGTGAGGACGCTCAGGCCCGCTCGCCGCGCCGCGGCTGCCAGGTTCACCACGGTGGTGGTCTTCCCCACCCCACCCTTCTGGTTGCTCACGGCGATGGTTCTCACGTGCACCTCGCGGTACGGCTCTGACGCGCTGGACAGGTACACGTTCGCCGCCACCCCGGGAACTCCTGCGCGGCACCGCCAACTGTCCCCGCCTCCCCGAGCTCCACTAACCCACCACCGCCCCACCACCACGCCCACCGGAGCCGAGGTAGCACACCACGACAGCCGACGGCCAGCCACCGTGGGGCGTGCACTCCCGCCCAGCTGACGGTGCCTACCCGCCGCGGCTGGACCACCGGCGCACATCTAGCGGTGCACAACAAACGCACCCAATTCCGCGTTGCCGGCACGGGTGGAGCCAACGCCGGTGGGCGCACCAGGCCACTCCTGGTGACACCGCCCGGCCCCCGGGGCACCGCGCCCCCGCGGCGTGTCCGGATGGGGGAGGGGGACACCCCCACTTGGTGCGAGATCCGGGGCGGACGCAACGAAAACGGGGTCGGGACCCGAGAGTCCCGACCCCGTGAAGGGTGCTTCGTGAAGTCCGGTGGGGCTAGACGCCCGGGGGCTTCGGGAAGCGGTGACGCATCGTGTACTGGTACGGGGTCGCGAACAACAGGTCCCCGACGTCCTCAGGAGTACGCTCGATGGTCTGCGTCCAGATGGTCTGGGCGCCAGGGATGATGAGGTCGAAGCTGAAGGTCATGAGACCGATGAGCTCCTTGACCGGCATCATCGCGCCGAGGTTGTCGAACGGGGTCGCCTGAAGCGCCCACGTGCGGATCGCGTTGGCCGATGCCGTGCGGATCGACTCGGGCTTGAGCTGGAACCGGTGCTGACCGACAGTCTCGGGACGGCCCATTGCACGGGCAGTCGCCTCGGTCACCTCAGACGGCAGGTAGGTGAGGTCCCACTTCGTCGTCAAGAGGTCCGGCTGGGTGATGAGACGGAGGTTCATCCGACCGTACTTCGGGTCGCCGTAGAACGCCGGCTTCGCAGGAAGCTCAGCGTCGTCGTAGCGGCCGGTTGCGGTGTGGATGAGGTAGCCGCGACGCTCCAACGTGAAGTTGAAGTAGTCGTTGCCGAACCCACCGTACCCGTCGTCCTCCTTGCCGCCGTGCTCCTGGCAGATGATGTACGCGATCTTCTTCGGGAAACCGAAGGGCTCGCGGCCGGCGAACACGGCTGCGTCCTGCGTGAGATACATGTACGGGTAGTACCCACCGTAGTAGGTGTTCCCGTCACCGCTCTTGCAGGAAGCGGATACCGTGACGCCCATCTCACCGTACGGACCGAGGCCCGTGTGGAGGTGGTCGACGTACCAGAACTCGACGACGTCGTCTTCGAGCTCGAGGCACTTCGGGAGAATGTGCTTGAGGTCCTTCTCGTCCACGCGGTAGAAGAACGCAGACCAACGCGAGTTGGTGTACGTCAGCGGAACGATGTCGTAGTCGACGAGGGGGTCCGCGACACCCTGCGAGATGATGTCCCGCTTGTCACGGTCAAGCGCAAGCGGCGGTGCGTCTCCGGAGTCGACCCACGGAACGCTGGTCACGTTGAGCTGTTGACCCATTGATGTGCTCCTTTCCTGGGGTCGAGGTTACGCGCCGAGGCCGATTGGCTTCGGGAAGCGGTGACGGAGGCCGTAGCGGTACGGCTTCGCCGCACCAGCCCACGTCGCGTCACGGGTGTACGTCTCCGTCCAGAGGACCTGACCCGCGGGGATGATGAGGTCGAAGCTGAAGGTCATGAGACCGAGCAGCTCCTTCGGCGGAAGCTCGTGACCGAGGTTGTCGTACGGAGTCGCCTGCATGAACCAGTTGATCTGGCCAGCGCTGGCGGTACGAATGGACTCGGGCTTCACCTGGAAGCGGTGTGAACCCTCGGTGTCCGGGCGGCCGATGAGGGTCGCCAACTCCTTGGTCATCAGGGACGGCAGGTAGACCAGCTCCCACCGCGACGTGGCGATGTCCGGCGACGTGACGACCTTCATGTTCATACGGCCGTACTCCGTGTTGCCGTAGAACGCCGGCTTCGCCGGGAGGTCCGCGTCGTCGTACTTCCCCGTTGCCGAGTGCAGCACGTACCCGTTCCGGATCATGAGGAACGAGAAGTAGTTGAACTGGTAGATCTTGGTGTCCATGACCCCGTAGCCGTCATCAGGCGCCCCACCGTGCTCGACGATGCGGATGAAGGCTTCCTTCTTGGGGAAGCCAAGCACACGACCGGCGTCGATCGCGGCGTCCTGGGTCAGGTACATGTACGGGTAATACCCGGCGTAGTAGGTCTTGCCGTCACCAGCCTTGTGGCTGGCTGCGACGGTTGCGCCCCACTCACCGTACGGGCCGAGCATGGTGTTGTTGTGGTCCACGTACCAGAACTCGACGATGTCGTCCTCGACATCGAGACAATCGGGCACGACACGACGAAGGACCTTCTCGTCTGCCCGGTAGAAGAACGCTGACCAACGTGAGTTGGTGTAGGTCAGCGGAAGGGTGTCGATGTCCCAGATCGGGTCGACCAGCGAGTAGATAAACGCGGTCTTCTCGTCACGGTCGACCGGTGACGGCGGGATTTCCCCCGTCTCGGCGCCTGGGATCTGCGTCACGGCGAACTGCTCTGCCATATCTTGGCATCCCCCTTTGAATGGAAGGGTGGTGCACACGAACCGCACGAACGCCCAACCGTCGACCGGCGACGTTTGCCGCTGGGTGACGGAAGGGAGCGAACAGCGATCGCAGCATATGTCACGTACCCATGGTCGTCAACGGCCGTGAGGGGCATCTGTCCGGGGCTGCAAAGTGCCGCCGGCAAGCGGGGTTGCGGCATACGCGACACGCTCGTGGCAATGTTGACAACCTCTGCCCGGCGGTCGTAGGGTCGCAACCGAGCACTCGGCGCGTAAGGACCGCGGGGTGCGCAGGTCCGCGCAAAAAGGGGGTTTTCGTGAAGGGGCTTTCGCGTTCGCTCATCGCGGTCGTCGGCGCTGCCGTCGTCGCGGTCGGCCTCGCCGCGTGCGGCGACAGCAATTCAGGGTCCAGCACCGAGCCTGTCAAGTTAAGGCTGGGATATGTCACCACCGCGCAGCACCCGTACGGGCTCGCCGTCGACGCATTCAAGGCGGACGTCGAGGCGTCGTCCGGCGGGAAGCTGACGATTGAGAACACGCCGAACTACACCGGTGGCGACAGCCAACTGTTCGACGACGTCGTCGACGCCACCGTCGAGATGGCCGCGATCTCCACCGCCATCTGGGACACCAAGGGCAGCAACGTCTTCCAGGCGCTGCAGGCGCCGTTCCTGATCACCAACTACGGCCTCTCCCAGGAGGTCCTGGGCGGGCCGATCGGGGACGCGATGCTGGCGAGCGAGAACGGCCCGCCGAAGTTCGGCCTGGAGGGGCTCGGGATCCTCGAGGGCGGGCTGCGCAAGCCGCTCGGCCGCGAGGGTGCGTTGAAGAGCCCGGCGGACTTCAAGGGCAAGAAGATCCGCGCGCCGCAGTCGAAGGTGCTCTCCGCGACGATCACCGCCCTCGGCGCCGAGCCGGTGGCGCTGCCGGTCGGTGACGTGTTCACCGCGCTGCAGAACGGCACGGTCGACGGGATGGAGGCGAACCTCGGCCTGATCTATACGAACAAGTACCACGAGGTCGCGAAGTTCGTCACCCAGGACGTGAACCTGTGGCCCTTCCCGGCCGCGGTCGTCATCAACAAGGCGCAGTGGGACAAGCTCAGCGACGAGCAGAAGGGGTGGCTCCGGTCGGCTGGGGAGAAATTGTTCCCGAAGACCTCGGTCGACGCGTTCGTGAACCCGCCACCCGGCGCGCTGAACTTCGTCCAGCTGCTCTGTGACGCCGGCCTGACGTACGCGTTCGCCGGTGACGCCAACCGCGCCGCGCTCGCGAAGGCGGCAGAGGCGGCCTACGCGGAGCTGTCCGCTGACTCGGAGGTCGCGGGCTTCATCAAGCAGATCCAGGACGCGAAGGCCGCGGCACCGCCGCCGGCCGCACCGCCGGCGCTTCCGGCAGGGTGCAAGAAGGCATAGAAGGAGTGGGTCCGACCCGTCCGGCTCGACCACCCGTCGAGCCGGCGGGTCACCCGCGACGGGGAACGCCGCCGTGATCACGGCTGCCGTCGGCAGGGAGGAACCCCCGCCGGCGCCAGCGGTGGCCAGGTACCTGCGCCGGCTCGCGGGGTGGCTCGAGGTGTACTCCGACGCGGCCGCCCGCATCGCCCGGACATTGGTGATCGCCGGGGTCGTGCTGTGCGGCGGCATCGTCATCGTGAATGTCTTCACCCGGTATGTCCTGGGGTTCGGCGTCACCGGGTATGACGAGGTCGCCTCCTACTCGTTCATGTGGATCGTCTGGATGGGCGTGTCGGTCGCGGTGAAGCACGGTGATGTGACGGTCATCACCTTCTTCAGCCAGCGGGGCCCGTTGTGGTGGCGACGATCGGTGGCCACGTTCTCGGGGCTCTCGCTCGCGGTGCTGTTCGCCTACTGCCTGGTGCGCTCAACGCAGTACGCC
>CAYTRV010000019.1:6060-21392 GCA_964440285.1 uncultured Bifidobacteriaceae bacterium | reverse complement strand
CAGGCCCGGATCCGGGTGCAGCTTTCGGCGGCTCATACCCGCGAGCAGGTGGACCTCGCCATCGAGGCCTTCATCCGGGTCGGGAAGAAGCACGGCGTGATTTAGGCTCTCGCCTGCGGCTCAAGCCAGGGAAGAATAAGAAAGGGGGATGTGGAGATTCGGGGAGATAAGGAGATGACCGGAGTTCCTTGACCCCTATCTCCGTATCTCCTCCGGTCTCCCCATCCCCATTTTCTTACACGGAATCAGTTGACTTCGGTGTACTCCGCGTCCACGACGTCCTCATCCGCAGCCGGGGCTCCTCCGCTTCCGGACGGCTTTTCGCCGCTCGCCTTATTCTGGTACAGCGCTTCCGCCATGCGGTGAGCCGCTTTGGTGAGCGTCTCGGAAGCACTTCGGAAGCTCGCCGCGTCTTCGCTCTGGAGCGCCCGCTTCGCTTGCGCGAGAGCCTCCTCCACCTCGCGGACCAGGGAGCTATCGAGCGCGGCGCGATTCTCGTTCAAAGTGCGCTCCGTCGTGAACACGACGTTGTCGAGCTGGTTTCTCGCCTCGATCTCCTCGCGCTTCCTCCGATCGGAATCGCGGTTCGACTCGCCTTCCTTCACCATGCGGTCGATCTCCGACTTGCTCAGGCCGCTCGAGCTGGTGATGGTGATCTTCTGCTCTTTGCCCGTCGCGAGATCCTTGGCCGAGACGTTCACGATGCCGTTGGCGTCGATGTCGAACGTGACCTCGATCTGCGGGACGCCGCGCGGCGCCGGCGGCAGGCCCACGAGCTGGAACTTCCCGAGGGTCTTGTTGTAGCTCGCCATCTCGCGCTCGCCCTGCAGGACGTGGATCTCGACCTGCGACTGGCTGTCCTCCGCGGTGGAGAAGATCTCGCTCTTGCGCGTTGGAATCGTGGTGTTGCGCTCGATGAGCCGCGTGAACACGCCGCCCTTCGTCTCGATGCCGAGCGACAGCGGGGTGACGTCGAGCAGCAGGACGTCCTTCACCTCGCCGGCCAGCACGCCCGCCTGGATCGCGGCGCCGATGGCGACCACCTCGTCCGGGTTGACGCCCTTGTGAGATTCCTTGCCGGTGAGCTGCTTGACGCGCTCCTGCACCGCGGGCATGCGGGTCATGCCGCCGACCAGGACGATGTGGTCGATCGCCCCGTCCTTGCCGGAGTCGGCGATGGCCTGCTTGGTCGGCGCGACGAGCCGGTCGAGCAGGTCGGCGACGAGCTCCTCGAGCTTCGCCCGCGACAATGTGAGGTCGAGGTGCTTCGGACCGGTCTGGTCCGCCGTGACGAACGGCAGGTTGATCGGTGCCGTCGCCGTGGACGACAGCTCGATCTTGGCCTTCTCCGCCGCCTCGTAAAGTCGTTGGAGGGCCATCTTGTCGACAGAGAGGTCGATGCCCTGCTCGCGCTTGAACTCGGCGGTCATCCAGTCGACGACCGCCTTGTCGAAGTTGTCGCCGCCGAGGTGGTTGTCACCGGCGGTCGCCTTGACCTCGAACACGCCGTCGCCGATCTCGAGGATCGACACGTCGAAGGTGCCGCCGCCGAGGTCGAAGACGAGGATCGTCTGGTCGCCGCCCTTGTCGAGCCCGTAGGCGAGGGCCGCGGCGGTCGGCTCGTTGATGATGCGCTTCACGTCGAGGCCGGCGATCTTGCCGGCGTCGCGGGTGGCCTGCCGCTGCGCGTCGTTGAAGTACGCCGGGACGGTGATGACCGCCTCGGTGACGGTCTCGCCAAGGAAGGCCTCGGCGTCGGCCCTGAGCTTCTGCAGGATCATCGCGCTGATCTCCGGCGGCGAGTACTCCGTGCCGCCGGCCTTGACGCGCGCGTCGCCGTTGGCGCCCCTGACCACCTCGTAGGGCACGATCTTCATCTCCTCGTCCACCTCGGCGTACTTGCGGCCCATGAAGCGCTTGATGCTGAACACCGTGTTCTCGGGGTTCGTCACCGCCTGCCGTTTCGCCACTGCGCCGACGAGGCGCTCACCGGTCTTCGCGAAGCCGACGACCGACGGGGTCGTCCGCCCGCCTTCGGCGTTCGGAAGGACTTCCGGCTCACCGCCGGTGAGGACGGCGACGCACGAGTTCGTCGTGCCGAGGTCGATGCCGATCGTTCTGCCCATGCTTGTGCTGCCTCCATTTCGCGTGGTTCCCACGCAGGTCCAGGTTTCTGAATCTTCGTGCAGTATGAAATATGAGCCACTCACTGTCAAGTTCAGTGCGAACGGGCTTCCGGGCCCCGCCCGAATACCAAGCGGCGCCGGCTGAGGTGAGGTTCAAGTCGTTCGTTCGCCCCGCCGATGTCGTCGCTATGCACTACAGCGTCAGACTTCTGGTGGTGGTCCTCGGCGCGATCGGCGTGGGCTGGCTGGTGTGGAAGCACCTCGAGCGGCGACCGAAGACGGTCGCGGTCGCGGCACTCGCGGTGCTCGCGGTCGGCGTGCTCGAGTACCGGGCCCAGGCCGCAGAGGGGCGGTACGGAACGTTGGTGAGCGAGGTCGCCCACCGGGACGTGAGCGTGCGGTGCCAGGGGATGTTCGGGCACCTCATCGACATCGGGCAGGAACTCGGCACCGTCCAGTTCAACGCCGAGGGCGACCCGGCAGACAAGACCGACATCAAGCGCGACGCGTGCAAGTGGCTCAAGCAGTACGAGAAAGGCGACAAGAAGGTCACCCTCAACGGCGCGCTCGGAGTCCACGTGCTCGCACACGAGGCGATCCACCTGCGCGGATGGACGGAGGAAGCGGTGGCCGAGTGCTACGGGCTGCAGCACACCGCGCAGATCGCCCGGGGCCTCGGCGCGCCGCCGCAGCGCGCGCAGGCGCTCGCCGAGTTCTACTGGCGGGTCGTATACCCCGACATGCCCGACGCCTACCGCACGCCGGACTGCGCGGACGGGGCCCGGCTCGACCTGCACAAGGACTCCGACGTCTGGCCGTAGGGCCGCCCCGAACGGCATGGACACACGGCTTCGAGACTCTGTCCTCACCGGCGACACGCCCGCGGTGGTCGCCACTTTGGAATCAGGCGGCCCGGTCGACGCCCTCGACCGCTACGGCCAGACTGCGCTGATGCTCGCGGCGCTGCACGGCCACGCGGATCTTGTCAACGCGCTCATCGCGCGCGGCGCCTCCCTCGACGTCACCGCGAAGTACGGCCTGAGCGCGCTGATGCTCGCGGTGGTGAACGGTCACACGCAGATCGCGACCGCGTTGATCCGCGCAGGGGCCGACACGACCCTCCGTGGGAGCGGCGCGCCGGGGTTCGCGGGCAAGACCGCCGCAGCTCTCGCGGCCGATCGCGGCATGCCCGAGTTGGGGTAACTCGTTCGCGTGGCCTGCTGGTAGTCTCGCCGGGATGTCGGTCCCCACGCGACTCGAACGCGCGCTCGCCGAGGGCCGTTTCGCCGTCACCGCCGAGCTCGGCCCTCCGAAACACGCCGACCCGATGGCGGTCATCGAGAAGGCGCTCCTGCTCGGCCCGGTCTGCGACGCCGTCAACATCACCGACAACCAGACGGCCCAGTCGCGGATGTCGCCGATCGCCGCCGGGCGGATCGCCCTCGAGGCGGGAGCGGAGCCGGTGATGCAGATCACCGTCCGCGACCGGAACCGGATGGCGATCACGAGCGACCTGCTCGGGGCGAGCGCCCTCGGAATCCACAACACCCTTGCGATGAGCGGCGACCCGATCGCGATCGGCAACCACCCCGACGCGGCGGTGGTGAACGACATCGACACCATGACCCTCCTGCGACTGCAGCGTTCGCTGCGCGGCGGGCATTTCGCCAACGCCGACGCCGAGGAGCTGAAGGGCGAGGCGCCGCACCTGCACATCGGCGCGACCGCCAACCCGTTCGCGCCCGACCCCGACGTCGAGATCCAGAAGATCCGGGCGAAGATGGAGGCTGGGGCGGACTTCTTCCAGACCCAGATCACCTACATGCCGGACGCCCTCGACGGGTTCCTCGAACGCCTCCGGGCGTCGGACCTTCCGTCGTGGCCGAAGCTCATCATTGGCGTCGGCCCGTTCAAACACCTGCGCATGGCGATCCACATGCGCGACAAGGTGTGGGGCGTCGAGGTCCCCGAGGAGCTGATCCACCGGATGGAGCAGGCCGCCGACGAGGGCGAGGAGGGCAAGCGGATCTGCGTCGAGGTGATCGATCGCCTGCGCGGGACCGACGGCGTCGCAGGCTGCCACGTGATGGCCGTCGCGTGGGAGGAATCCGTTCCGGAGATCCTCGAACGCGCCGGGATCGCCTCAGCCTGACCCTCCTGCCGGCTCCAGCTACCCGCCGAGGCGCCGGATGTCCGGGATCGCGTCGAAGCCGCGATCGAAGCTCATCCGTCGTCCCCGTTCTGCGATACCACCGCGAACTCGACCGCCTGCTCGACCAATGCGAGCATCGCAGCGATCCACACGGCGTCGTCCGCCGGGTCCTCCGGCGGCTCGCCAGCCGAAAGCGCCTGAAGCGCCCGCGAGGAGATCGGCGCGTCGGGGGCGCCGACGCGGCGCAACTCCTCTCGCGCCCATTCACGCGAATCGAGGTCGCCGGTGTCCCGCACGAGCCCCTTTCGCGCCGTGTCGGTCTCGCCAGCCCCGACGTACGCGGCGATCTCCTGCTCGAAGTCCTCAGGGTCGAAGTCGAGGAGGTCGATGACCATCGCGCCGATGACCAGGGCGAGATCGTCGTCCGGCGCGGCTCCCCCCGCCAGCCGGGTCTCCAGAATGGCGAGCCGCTCGGCGTTGCGCTCCAGCACGGCCGCCAGCGACCGTCCGGCCTCGTCGGCGAGCGCGAGCGCGAACGGATTGTCGGGGTGCTCGTCGAGCGTCAGCGCGAGCGCCTCGGTCGTCGTCGCATCGGGGGAGCCGGCGGCATAGCGCTCGAGGGACGCGCCGATCGCAAGGCGGAGCTCGCCCCAGTGGGCGGCGGCGGTCGACGCGCGGAGGCATGCGACCTCGACGCCGCTCGCGTCGTCGACGATCGCCGCGGCGAACGCGCGTGCCTCATCCCCCAGCACGCCCCGTGGCAGCGCCGCACCCGAGCGCGCGATCAGCAAGCCGAACCGGTCCCCGCCGGTCACGACGCGACCACCGGGTGCTCGATCGCGCCGAGACCGTCGATCTCCACGCGCACGACGTCGCCCGGGCGCAGGAAGCGCGGCGGCGTGCGGGCGACCCCCACACCAGCCGGTGTGCCGGTGGTGATGACGTCCCCCGGCTCCAGGGTGAACGAGCCGGAGATGAACGCGATGAGCTCCGCCACCGAGAACACCATGTCCGCGGTCGTCCCGTCCTGCATGAGCTCGCCGGACACCCACGTGCGGATGCGAAGCCCCTGCGGATCGGGCACCTCGTCGGCGCTCGTGATCCACGGCCCCCACGGCGCGAACGTGTCGGCGCCCTTCGCACGCACCCACTGGGGTTCCTCGCGCTGACGGTCGCGGGCGCTGACGTCGTTCATGACGGCGTAGCCGAACACGTGCTCCAGGGCGCGTTCGTGAGGGACGTCCCTGGCGGCGCGTCCGATGACGACGGCCAGTTCCCCCTCGAAGTCCGGTTCGATGGTGTAGTCGGGCAGGACGACCGGCCCGGCCGGCCCCGTCGCGGCCGTGGACATCTTGGCGAACAGCAGCGGCACCTGCGGCACCGGCTTGCCTGTTTCGGCCGCGTGATCGCGGAAGTTGAGGCCGATGCCGATGAGCTTGCCCGGGCGAAGCGGCGACGCGAGCGTCACCTCGCCGAGCGCCACCGGATCCCCGATCGGCTCGAGGGGCGCACCCGCCACCACGTCGAGGGCGCTCGCCGTGATCGGCTGCACCCGGTCGCCTTCGAGCACGCCCGCATGCGGGCCGGCGGGCCCGAGATAGGTGAGGATCTTCATGCGTCGCTATCCTATGTCGACCGACGTCGCGGCCCGCCCGGCGCGGACCACCACGGAACGCGAGCAGCCGATCTCAACACACACGGAGGACCTGGAACTGCCGCTTCGGCCGCTTCGCCAGCGTATCGCCGACGGCGTGCGGGTCGGGGTCGGGCCCGTCATCCGTCTGCTCGTTCGGCTGGGAGTCGGCCCGAACAGCCTCACCCTGATCGGGTTCGCCGGGGCGATCGCAACCTGCGTGCTCGTCGTGCAGCGCCATTGGTTGGCCGCCGGATTCGTGTTCGCGATCGGCAGCTTCATGGACCTGTTCGACGGGTCGGTCGCGCGGTTGTCCGGCAAGGTGAGCGAGTTCGGCGCGTTCCTCGACTCGACCCTCGACCGCACGGCCGAGGGCCTGGTGCTCGGCGCGATCGGCGTGACGCTCGCCCGCGACGGCCACTGGTGGGCGCTCGGCGCCTGCTTCCTCGCCCTGACGGCCTCGTTCCTGGTGTCGTACACGCGGGCGCGGGCGGAGGGCCTGGGCGTCGACTCCAACCGCGGGGGCCTCATGAGCCGCCCCGAGCGGATCGTGCTCACCGCCGCCGCCATCTTCTTCGCACCGATCGACCACGTCACCGAGGTGGTCATCTACGCCCTCGCGGCCCTGACGGTCCTGACCGTCGCGCAGCGGGTGGTGTACGTCTGGCGCGCGCTGCGCCACTCCGATGCTGTACACTAATCGGCAGGTCGTACACCAATCAGGAGGTCACCCGTGAAGGGTCCCGTCAACGTCGCGATCATCGGCGTGGGCAACTGCGCGTCATCCCTGGTCCAGGGGGTCCACTACTACCGTGATGCGAAGGACGGCGAGTTCGTTCCGGGCCTGATGCACGTCAACGTCGGCGGCTATCACGTGAGCGACATCAACTTCACGGCGGCCATCGACATCGACGCGCGGAAGGTTGGACGCGACCTCGGCGAGGCGATCTACACCGAGCCGAACAACACGTACCGCTTCGCGGAGGTCCCGAGGACCGGCGTCATCGTGCAGCGCGGCATGACCCACGACGGCCTCGGCAAGTACCTCAGCGAGGTCATCACCAAGGCGCCCGGACCGACCGCCGACATCGTACAGCTCCTCAAGGACACCAACACCCACGTCGTGGTCAGCTACCTGCCCGTCGGCTCGGAGCAGGCGACGAAGTGGTACGTGGAGCAGATCCTCCAGGCCGGCTGCGCGTTCGTGAACTGCGTACCGGTCTTCATCGGCCGGGAGCCCTACTGGCAGCGCCGGTTCGCGGAGCACGGCGTGCCGGTCATCGGCGACGACATCAAGAGCCAGGTCGGTGCGACGATCGTGCACCGTACCCTCGCACGGCTCATGCGCGAGCGGGGCGTGAAGGTGCAGCACACCAGCCAGCTCAACTTCGGCGGCAACACGGATTTCCTCAACATGCTGGAGCGTGAGCGTCTCGCCTCCAAGAAGATCTCGAAGACGAACGCGGTCACCTCGGTGCTCGGGCAGGAGATCGACGCTCGGGACATCCACATCGGCCCGAGCGACTACGTGCCGTGGCTGACCGACCGCAAGTGGGCGCACATCCGGCTCGAGGGCCAGGGCTTCGGCGACGTCCCGCTCAGCATGGAGCTGAAGCTCGAGGTGTGGGACTCCCCGAACTCCGCCGGCATCGTCATCGACGCGGTCCGCTGCGGGAAGCTCGCGCTCGACCGGGGCATCTCCGGAACGCTCGAGGGCCCGTCGTCGTACTTCATGAAGAGCCCGCCCGTGCAGCACCCGGACGATGTCTGCCGGGAGCTCACCGAGGCGTTCATCAGCGGTGAGTCCAACCGGGCGCTCACCGGCGCGGACGCGGATTCCGTCGCCGCCGCCACGTCGTCCGAGTAGCGCTCAGCGCGTTCGCCGCGCGGGTCCCGGCCGGTCGGTCCGGTTTGGAGCCCGCGCGGCAGGGAGTGCCGCGGGCGCCGGGTGGTAAGGTCGATCGGGTCCCCATGACGGCTCAGCTCTCGATCGCTCTCGTCTCACCGCATGCGTGGCCCGCGCACGACGACCTGACCTGGCGGATCGAGCGGGAGGCCGTCGCCCTGGCGCGCCGTGGGCACAGCGTGAGCATCCTCACGCCTGCGACCGGCCCCGAGCTTCTCGAGGACGGCCGTCGACGGCTTCGGGCCCTGCGGGACGGCGACCCGTCGGCCGTGGTGGCAGGCCCCGGCGAGGTGCTGGTCGTCCCGCTCGGCCGGGCGTTGCCGGCCGGGCCGCGCCGCCGGATCGGCGGGCCGCTCGACCTCGCATCCGCGCTCGAGGACGCACTTTCCGCGATCCCGTTCGACGTGGTGCATATCCACGAGCCGCTGGCGCCCAGTCCGGCACTCGCCGCATTGCGCCACGCGCGCGGCGTGACCGCGATGACGTTCCACCGGCCGGAGCAGCTCGCCGGCGTGGCGTTCGTACAACCGCTGCTCGAACGCGCGATGGGCCGGGTCGATCTTTGGGCCGCGACCAGCGACCGAGCCAGACGGGCGGTCTCGGAGATGTTTGCCCGCGATTGCGAGGTCATCCCCGGCGGCGTCGACCTCGACCGCTTCCGTCCCGCGCCCGACGCCGGCGACACTCCCGGGCTCGTGGTGATCGCGCGCGGCGCCGACCGCGCCGGCCTGCGGTTCGCGATGACCGTGGTGCGAACGCTCGACCTGGACGCCGTGGGCCGGGTGACGATCCTCGCGCCACGAGAGGCCCCGTGGCGCACCCGGGCGAGCGTGCCGAAGGCGCTTCGCGACCGGTTCGTGGTGATCCCGGACTCCGGCCCCGATGCGCGTGCCGAGGCGTTCGCGGCGGGACGCATCGCCCTCGTGAGCGCCCCCGACGACCTGGTGGGGTCGGCCCCTGCGGAGGCGATGGCCTGCGGCATGGCGATCATCGTTCCGCGTTGCGCCGAGGCCGATGCGCTCATCGCGCACGGTACCGAGGGCCTTGCCCTGGCGCCGTTCTCCCGCGACCTGTGGACGTCAACGGTGTCCGGTCTCGCCACCGACCCCGGCCGGCGGTCTGCCCTGGGAGCCCACGCCGCGACACGGGCGGCGCGACGCGGCTGGGATGTCGTGGCAGAGGAGCTCGAGGAGCACTACTCCCAGGCCGCGCAGTCGAGCCCGGTGAGGGTTGTGCCGGTCCGGGGACGCATCCTCGCCGATCTTCGGGCGCACCCGGGACCGGAGCTCACCGCCCGCGAGCTCGTCGACGCGTGCATCGCCCGCGGGCTCGCCGCGGTCGCGTTCATCGGCGACACGGGCCCGGACGCCGGCGTCGAGGCGGCGCGCATCGCCCGGTCACGCCTGCTGGTAATTCCCGGGCAGTCGGTGCGTTCGCGTGACGGCGGTCTCGTGGGGCTCTTCCTCCGCGCGACCGTCCCGAACGGGCTCGGCCTCGAGGAGACGGCGGAGGCGATCCACGGGCAGGGCGGGCTCGTCATGGCGCCCCACCCGGTGTGGGCGGAGCCACCGAGCCAGGACCTCCTGCGCCGCCACCGCGGCCTCATCGACTGCTTCGAGACGCTGAGCGGACCCGCGCCGGCCGGGCGCGCCGCCACCGGTGTGGACGCCGCCCGTCTCGCGCAGCGGTTCGGGATGCTGACAACCGCCGGAAGCGGCGCAAGCGCCGTTGAGGACCTCGGATCGGCACACCTCCGGATGCGGCCGTTCGCGTCGCCACGGGAGTTCCTGGACGCCCTGGTGGACGCGGAACCCGTCCAGCGGCGGCGTGGGCTGCGGTCCCGGGTCGTCCGTGAGAGGCGCCGTCCAACGGCCCCGTCGAACTGAAACGCGTTTCACGCAGGAGTTCCCACCGCACAGGTCCAATAGATGCGTCGCCGATGACCCCCGACACCCCAGGCAACGAGCCCCGACAGATCCGGCCGCGACAGAAGCAGAGCGGCGCACCGGCCGGTTCCACCTCGGAGATCCAGGACGCGTACCTGCGACGGTCGATCGCCGAGATCGAGACGCTCAACCGCGACATCCTCGCCTGCCGCCATTGCGCGCCGAAGGACGAGCTCCCGGTGCTGGCGTCCGGTTCGCCGCAGGCGGAGATCATGATGGTGAAGTGGTCCGCGAGCCTCGCGGAGCGCCAGGAGGGCGTGGCGTTCTTCGGCCGCGCCGGGACCGCGATCCTGAAGAGCGTGCAGCGGCTCGGGATCGACCCGATGACGATGTACGGGACGCTCGCGGTCAAGTGCAGCCACCTCGCCGAATCCGACGCCGCGAGCCTGTGCCCGCCGTGGCTCGCCGACGAGATCGCGATCGTCATGCCGAAGCTCGTGGTGCCGATGGGCGAACGCACCCTCGCCGCGCTCAACCGCCTCGACTATCCGCTCGCCGAGCCCCTCCGCGAGGAAGCCGGGGTGGTTCAGCGGTGGACGCCGACGATCGAGGCGCTGTACGTGCCCGACATCGACGAGTCGCTCGACGAGCAGAACGCGAAGCGGGCGTTCTGGGCGGCGTTCCGCGCGATCGGCGAGTGGCACGAGGCCCAGCCGCCCTACTGAGCCGCCTGAGCTGCGGCCACGGATCGTCGCCTCGATGAGCTGACCGCCGCGCCGGACCCGGGCCGGGGCGTGAAACCGCCGAAACCTGGCACCATGCGCCGCTGGCCGTCACCTCGACGGCGCAGAAGCCTCGATCTGGCCCCGTCCGCGCTCGCCCGCGAATCCCGCCGGGTCGGGGGTCACTCCGACAGGGAGGATTCCCTGAATCGCACGACGCTCGTCGTCGCTGCGGTGGCGCTCGCGTGCGGAGCCACCGCGTTGACGCTCACCACCCCCCGGTCCGTCGGGGCCGACACGACCGAGGCGACCGTCGCGGAGCTTCGCGAGGAGTCGTCCAAGCTCCGCCGGCAGCTCGCAAGCGAGCGCGCCGCGCACCGACGGACGCAACAGGCGACCCGCCGGCAGGTGCCTCAGCGAACCGAGGTGAACCGCGCGTTGGTCATCGCGGCCGCCACGTACAAGGTCTCCGTTGAGAAGCTCCGTCGCGTCGCGACGTGCGAGTCCACGCTCGACCCGACCGCGACGAACGGCCGCTACGCCGGCCTCTTCCAGTTCGGCGTCCCGTTGTGGAGGACGACGCCTTACGCGAAGCTCTCCCGCACCGACCCCTACGCCGCATCGCTCGCCGCCGGCTGGGCGTTCAAGCGCGGCATGCACCGCCACTGGCCCGTCTGCGGCCGCCGGTGAGTCCCACTTGGGGACGGGAACCTGCCGTCACGTTGTCTCAAGCCCCCCCGTTCCCGAGAGAGAGCAACGACCTACGGCACGATCACGCCGCGACCGCGGACCTTCGCGTGGTGCAGGTCGCCGATCGCGGTGTTGATGTCGTCGAGGCGGTACTCCACCGCGGTCAGGTCCACTCGCCCCTGGCCGGCCATCGTCATGAGCTCGGCCAGCTCGTTGTAGTTGCCGACGAGGCTCCCCATCACGGCGATCTCGCTGAAGATGAGGTCGATGGCGGGCACCTCGACCACGCCGCCGTACCCGACGACCCAGTAGATCCCGCCCTTCTTCAACATCCGGACGGCGTCGGGAATCGCCGAGCCCTCTCCGACGAAGTCGATCACGGCCTCCGCGCCGCCCTTCGTGAGCTCCTGCACCTTCTCGGCGCCGCCCCCGTCGGAGGCGTCGACCAGGTGGTGCGCCCCGCACTTCTTCGCGAGCCTGAGCGCCGCCTTGGATCGGTCGACGGCGATGATCTCGGTGGCGCAGAGCTCCCTCAGCACCTGGACGGCGATGTGGCCGAGGCCGCCGACGCCGATGACCGCGCACCGCGTCCCCGGCCAGAGCCGCTTGGCCGCCCGCTTCGCGACCCGGTATGCGGTGATGCCCGCGTCGGCGTACGGGGCGATCGCCCTCGGCTCGAGCCCCTCCGGGAGCTTGATGCACGCTCGCTCCCCGGTGCGCAGGTACTCGGCGAACCCGCCGTTCTGGGTGATACCGGGGAACTGCAGGTCGGGACAGTGCATGTCCTCGCCGGCGCGGCAGGCCAGGCACAGGCCACAGGTGATGACCGGATGGACGATGACCGCGTCGCCCGGCTTGACCGACTTCACCGCCTTGCCGACGTCCTCCACCCACCCGGCGTTCTCGTGACCGAGGATGTAGGGCAGCTCGGTGTCGACCTTGTCCTTCCAGACGCCCTCGATGATGTGGAGGTCCGTGCGACACAGGCCGGCGCCGCCGATCCGTACGATCACGTCCGTGTCGGATTGGACCTCCGGTGTGTCGTAGGCCTCGAGCTTGAGCTCCTCGTCGAACCCGTACAGGACCGCGGCCTTCATGCGTGCACCTCCCGTCGTTGCCATTCCTCGATGCCCTCGTGGTACCTCGCCGCGAGCAACCCCGTGCACAGCTCGGCGTTCGCGGCGACGCTGATCCGCACGGAGCGCGCGACACGCAGGTACGCGTCGAGCGTGCCGGCGTCGAGCGGGGTGCCGACAGGCATCGTGAACGCAAGCGCCCCGGCGTCCTGGGGGAGCCCCATGTCCCGCCGGCGCGTGAGGTACTCCTCCCATTCGACGGCGTCGACACCGGGGGGCGGCGAGCCGTCGCCGAGCGTCAGGGTGACCACCTGCTCGTCGTGGAGGGCGTCCCGGGCGCTTGCGAGCACAGGCGCTTGCCGCCCGAGGAACGCCTTCCGGCGGAACGTCCGCCGGACCCCGTCCAGGCCGTCCGTGGCCTCGTCCGGGAAGACGTCCTCGAATTGCCGACCCTCGCCGACGCCCTCGCTGATGCGAGCCGACTCGAAGTGGTCGACGAGCTCGACCTCGACCCGGCCGGCCGCGGGGATCGCCTCGATCGCGTCGCGCGCGTCCGAGGCCATCACGTACGCGAAGTTCGCGGCGCACCAGTAGGTGGGCAGCCTCAGTTCGACGCGCACGTCCGCGCCGTCGACGTCGACGGCCTGGACGAATCCCAGGTCGGTGAGCGGCCGGTCGAGCTCCGGGTCGGTGACCGTTCCGAGCGCCGCCCAGACGGCGTCCCGGTCGATCATGCCGCGGCCGCGGCGGCGAACTGGTCGCCGGCGATCTTCGCCGTGTGCTCGCCGGGGTCGATGCCGTAGAGCTTGCAGGCGTTCAGGCCGAGGATCTTCTTCTTGCCCTCGACGGTGAGCTGCACGCCGCCGGACTCCGCCGCCACGGCGTCGGGGAGCTCGAAGTCGACGAACTTCTCGACGATCCACTTGGGGTGCCAGAGCGCGTAGTCCGATGCGAACATGAGCCGGTCCTCGCCGAGCCAGAACAGGAGCTCCGCCAGCACGGACGCGAAGTAGTGCGGCTTCGGGTGGATGAACGGCATGAGCACGGCGAGGCCGCCGTAGACGTTCGGCTCCTGCACGGCGATCCAGCAGAAGTCCTCGACCCGCGGCATTCCCACGTGCTCGACGATGAAGTTGAGCTCGGGGAAGTTGGTCGCGGCGTGGTCGATGTCGGCGACGTCGAAGCTGTCCTTCTGCAGCGGCCAGATCGTCGGGCCCTTGTGGACGTGGATGTTGGTCACGCCGAGCTCGACGCATTTCGCCAAGTACTTCTCTGCCCAGGGGTCGTCGAGCTTCCATCCGCGTGAGTCACCGTGCCATTCGGCGGTGTAGAGCTTCACCCCCTTGACGCCCCACTTCTCGACCTTCGCCTCGAACTCCTCAAGCCCGCCCTCCGCGTTCCGGGGGTCCCATGCGCTGTTGAGAATGAAGCGGTCCGGGTACTTCGATTTCAGGATCGCATCGCGTTCCGTGGTGTTGAAGCCGTTGATGTAGAAGTCCATGAGGTACGTCGGCTGGAAGATCCCGATGTCGACGTACCCGTCGACGAAGACGTCCTGCATCATCGTCTCCTCCGAGTACTTCTCGTACTTCTCCTTCGGCCACACGTACTCCGCCGGCGAGAGGCCGCTGTGGTAGTCGTAGAAGCACGAGATGAACCCCGAGCCGTACTTGTTCTTGCAGTTCTCGGGGCTGCCATCCCACCAGTGCAGGTGGCCGTCCACGATGAAGTACTCGTCCCCGGCGGGGCTGCGATACATGGATGCACCTCCGAACGTCGGATAGGGAGAGTCACGCTAGACCGCCCCCTGACCCGCCCGCGACGGCACGGCGGCATCGATATTCCGGGATCTGAAATACGCGCCGTTTGTTGCGAACAGGATCCGGGCGGGCTATAAGAGCCGAATCCCTGTCGTTCTTTGGGGGGAAGTCTGGTGGCGACCCGCGAGTTACGTCCGCCGAGCCCACGTGGCATGGGCGGAGGGGCGCTGCGCGACGAGTTGGCGAGCCGGGCGCCGAAACCGCCGCCGCGGGACCTCCTGACGTCGGTCGCGAGGGCGTTCGAGGTGCTGGAGCTGGTGGCGGCCGCGCCGGAGCCGCTGCCCGTGAAGGCGGTCGCGAGCCGGCTTGGGATCAGCCTCGGCACCGCGTACCACGTGATGCACACCCTCGAGCACGGCGGGTACGTCGTCCGGCTGGGGCAGGGACGCTTCGGGCTCGGAACGAAGGTGTCGGCGCTGACCCGGGGCTTCACCGAGAGGCTCGGTCTGCTCCCGGCGATGCGGCCGTACCTCGAGGAGCTCTCCGAGCGGGCGGGGGAGGACACATACCTGGCGGTCATGCGCGGCGGCGAGATCATCGTGGCGGATATCGTCGAGGGCTCCCCGAGCCTTCACTGCGACGACCTCGGAGTCGGGTTCTCGGCGGTGGCTCACACGACCGCCCTCGGGAAGATCCTTCTCGCGGGGTCGTCGGACGAGGACGTCGACCAGTACCTCGGTGAGCGACGCCTGGCCCGGTTGACGGCCCACACGCTGGTGGAGCGTCGCCACGTCAAGCGCCACCTCCGAGTCGTCCGCGAGCTCGGCGTTGCCCGCGACCTGGAGGAGTTCGCCGAGGGGGTCTGTTGCGTCGCGTTCCCGGTCTCCGGCCCCTCCGGGGCCGCGGTGGCGTCGATCGGGATCTCGGTTCCGACCCCCAGGTGGCGGGCGCAGCACGAACTCTTGTCGAGCCTCTGCGAGCAGGCAGCAGTTGCGGGGTCGGCGGCGCTTCTCACGGCCGGGCCTCCCCCGTGAACCGGCGGCGTCGGCGGTGCCGGCCGGCGCAGGCCCGCCGTAATCGTCAGCTGGTCCGCCGGTGCGTGAGCGAGGCGAAACGTGTCTCGTCGAAGGTCGCGAACCAGGCGCCAAGCTCCTCGGCGACTTGCTCGATCCCGTCCGCGGCGAAGAGCACCGGCTGGTATCTGGTGATGTCGTAGTCCGTCCGGCCCATCGCGTCGAGGTCGAACGGTCGGATCTCTGCGTTGCGGAACACCTCGATCTCACCGAACGACGACAACAGCCCCGCCCCGTAGCAGCGCACCTCGCCGCGCTCGACGACCACGCCGAATTCGAGGGTGAACCAGAACACCCGGCTGAAGAAG
>CAYTRV010000019.1:0-6050 GCA_964440285.1 uncultured Bifidobacteriaceae bacterium | reverse complement strand
GTCCAGCGCCGCGGCGCTGCGCGCCCGCTGCGAGGCCTCGCCGGCCAGCCGGTGCAGCCTCGCGAACACGGAGCTCGCGAGCAGCGAGCAGTGGCCGACGACCTCATGCACCAGGTCCGGTTCCGGCGTGTAGAACGGCACAGACGTGTGGCGCATGTACTGCGTGGACAGGAAGCAGCGGTCCGCGAGCGCGCCGTAGAACCGGCGGGTCGGGACCAGGCCGGGCACGGGCTCGACCCGGAAGCCGGTGAGCGCGTCGAGCCGGCGCGAGACGTCCTCGAGTTGGGGGACCTCGTCGGTCGGGAGGGCGAGCGACACCGCCCCCGCCAGCGCGGCGTCGCACGCGAACCGTTCGTGCTTGCGGGCGAGCTCGGCGGCCACGAGCCGCCACAGCGCGTGCTCGGCGTCCGTGTACTCGACGGTGGGGATCGGGTCGCCCGAGCGGTAGCGCTCGCCGGAGTCGGCGATCGCCGCGCGCCTGGCGCGGTAGGCCATGTCGGACACGCCCGGGTGGTCCGCGGGCAGCGCGAACCCCGGGGCGGAGGAGCGTTCAGCCGTCGATCGCATCGGGGACCTCTCAACCTCGCTGTCACCAGAAAATGTCGTCGGGCCACCAATCTGAGTCAAGTGATGGCCACAATGCCAGACGTTCTGTTTGACTGAACGACGATGGTGCGACAAAGTGTCGAACACGGTGGCCGATCAGCTTCCGTCGCCGGACGAACCGCCATGGCCCTCGACAACGTCGACCGATCGATCCTCTCGGAGCTCCTGCGCGATGGCCGGGTGTCGGTCAGCGACCTCGCGGGTCGCGTGCACGTGTCGCGTGCCACCGCGTACGCCCGGCTGCAACGCCTCCGCGACGACGGCGTGATCCGGTCGATCCGCGCGGAGGTCGACCCGGCGAAGCTCGGGCTCTCGCTGGGCGCGATCATCCTCGGCGACGTCGAGCAGGCGAGCTGGCGCACGGTGCGTGAGCGGCTGCTGGCGCTGCCGGGGGTGGAGCGTCTCGCGCTCACGAGCGGCGCACACGATTTCGTGCTCATGGTGCGCGCCCCCGACCTGACGGCGCTCCGCGACCTCGTCCTGCTCAAGCTCCACGACATGCCCGAGGTCCGCACGACCCAGACGATGCTCCTGCTCGACGAGGTGCAGCCCCCGCCGGCCGACCTGCTCGGGGAGGCGGACGGGTGAGCTCCGAGTACGTGTGGGTCCCCCCGGCCGCGGTGATCGAGGCGGCGAACACGACGCGCTTCGCCCGCGCGCACGGCCTGGATGGCCACGCCGATCTCCTGCGCCGTTCGATCGACGACCCCGTATGGTTCTGGGACGCGGTGGTCCGATGGCTCGACCTTGGTTTTCTCACCCCCTACGAACGGGTGCTCGACGACACGGACGGGATCCGGGCCTGCAGGTGGTTCGTCGGCGCGACGCTGAACCTCGCGTGGAGCTGCATCGGTCGCCACGCGCAGTCTGGAGCCGCAGCCCGTCCGGCCGTGATCGCGGAACGCGAGGACGGCGCGGTCGAGGCCCGCACATACGCCGAGCTCGTTGCCGACGTCGCCCGGCTCGCAGGCGGCCTGCGCGCCCTGGGCGTGGAGCCGGGCGACCGGGTAGCGCTCGCGATGCCGATGTCGAGCGCCGCGGTGACGGCGCTCTACGCCATCGCCTGGTGCGGGGCGGTGGTCGTTCCCATCTTCTCCGGCTTCTCCGCCGCGGCGATCGCGAGCCGGCTGGTGGACTCGGGCGCCGTCGCGATGGTCACAGCCGACGGGACCACCCGCCGGGGCCGGCCGGTGCCGATCAAGGCGACCGTCGACGCCGCCGTCGCCGACACGGCGGCGGTGCGCAGCGTGATCGTGCACCCGCACCTCGGGATCGACGTCCCGTGGACCCCCGCGCGCGACGTGGCGTGGGACGAGGTGCCGGGCGGGCCGGTCGCGCCCGAGTGGGTCGACTCGGAGCACCCGGTGATGATCGCGTACACGTCCGGCACCACCGGCCGGCCGAAGGGCGCGGTGCACGTGCACGGCGGCCTGCTGGTCAAGCTGGCCCAGGAGGCGCATTTCCAGGCCGACCTGAAGCCGGCCGAGCGTCTGTCCTGGGTGACCGACATGGGTTGGATCATGGGGCCCTGGGCGACGATCGGCACGCACGCGTCCGGGGGCACGCTCGTCGTCGCTGACGGCGCGCCGGACTTCCCCGACCCCAGTCGCGCGCTCGGCATGGTGGACCGGCATCGGCTCAACTTCCTCGGGGTGTCGCCGACGCTCGTGCGTGCGCTCCGTGCCCACGGCGAGCGCGCGTTCTCCGGTCTTGACCTGGGGACCCTGCGCGCATTCGGCTCGACGGGAGAGCCGTGGAACACGGAGCCGTACATGTGGCTGTCCCGGGACGTCGCCGGCGGGCGGGTTCCGATCATCAACATCTCCGGGGGCACGGAGGTTGGGGCGTGCCTGCTGTCGTGCGACATCACGCTGCCGATCAAGGCGTGCTCGCTCGGGCGACCGGCGCTGGGCATGGCGGTGGACGTGTGGGACGACGGTGGCCGCCCTGTGCGCGAAGGGCTCGGGGAGCTGGTCTGCACGAAGCCGTGGCCGGCGATGACCCGTGGAATCTGGGGCGACGACGAGCGGTTCGTGGCCAGCTACTGGTCGCGCTGGCCGGACGTCTGGACGCACGGCGACTGGGCGAGCGTCGACGCCGACGGCGACTGGTTCCTCCACGGGCGGTCCGACGACACGCTGAACGTTGCCGGCAAGCGGGTCGGGCCGGCCGAGTACGAGTCGGCGCTGGTCGGGCACCCGGCGGTGGTCGAGGCGTGCGCGGTCGGGATCCCGCACCAGCTCAAGGGCGAGACGGCCTGGTGCTTCGTCGTGCTGGGCGGCGACGCGGAGCCGGGCGACGAGCTGCGGGCCGAGCTGGTCGCGGCGGTGGAGGCGGAGCTGGGGAAGGCGTTCCGGCCGGGGGCGATCCGCTTCACTCGCGCCCTGCCGAAGACCCGCTCGGCGAAGATCGTCCGTCGCGCGGTGCGCGCGGCGGTGATCGGCGGCGACACCGGCGACCTCTCCACACTCGAGGACCCGGCTGCGATCGACGCGGTGCGGAGGGCCGTCTGATGCGCGTGGTGACGTTCGCCGATCCCGGTGGGGCGCAGCGAGTCGGGGTGGTCGAGAGCGGCCGGGTGATCGAGCTTCAGGCGCCGACGATGCTCCATTGGCTCCGTGGCGAGGGGCATGGCCGGCGGCGTCGGCGGTGGACGCTCGAGGACGTCGATCTCCTGGCGCCGGTTCCCGAACCGCCGAGCCTGCGGGACTTCTACGCGTTCGAGGGCCATGTCGCGGCGGGGTGGCGTCGGCGCGGCCAGCCGATCCCTGATCAGTGGTACCGAGCGCCGGCGTTCTACTTCTCGAATCCGGCGTCGATCCACGGGCCTGGCGAGCCGGTGCGACGGCCGGCAGTCACGAGGATGCTCGACTTCGAGCTGGAGGTCGCCGCGGTCATCGGCGAGGGGGGCGCGATCGCGGGGTTCACGTTGATGAACGACTGGAGCGCAAGGGACGTGCAGCGCGAGGAGATGACGGTGCTGCTCGGCCCGGCGAAGGGGAAGGACTTCGCGACGAGCCTCGGGCCCTGGTTGGTCACGCCGGACGAACTGCCGTTCCGCGCAGGTGTGCTGACGGTCGAGGCGTGGGTGGCCGTGAACGGCGTGGAGGTGGGACGCGGCCGGACGGACGCGATGCGGTTCACGTGGGATGATCTCGTGGGCCACGCGGCTCGCGATACGCGACTGCAGGCAGGCGACGTACTGGGCTCCGGCACCCTGGACCGTGGTTGCCTGCTGGAGTTGGGTCCCCTGCCGGGCGAGCGATGGATCCAGCCGGGCGACACGGTGACGCTCACGGCCGACGGCCTCGGCGAGTTGCGGTCTCCCGTCATCTGACGACGGCGCATCGGCTGCGTCACAGTCGAGCCCTCGGTGCCAACATCTTGAAGTGAAGCTGCCACGGGCGTCCCACGGCAACCCGGCACAGCCGGGCGATCCTGTCGCGTCACACTCGGGCCCGACACCAACGGTCAATCGGTGCGGGTGACCGCACGTCGCCCGGGACCAGATGGTCACCGGGCGCTACCGGTGGTCAGCGGCCGCGAGCGGCGAGCGGGCGCTCGAACAGGGTCGACAGGATGATCTGCGTCTCCGTGGCACGCACGCCGGGGGAATGGCGGATGCGCTCGAGGGTCTCCTCGAGGTGCGTCGTGTCCGACGCCTGCACCAGCAGGATCGCGCTGACCTGGCCGGCCACCGTGTACGCGGCCGTGACCTCCGCGTGCGGCGCGACCGCCGCCCGGACCTCCGCAGCCGACATCCGTCCTTCGCACACCAGCGACACGACACCCCGCGTCGGCCACCCCAAGGCGGTCGGATCCGCCACCGCGACGTAGCCGCGGATCACCCCATCGGCCTCCAACCGGTCGACCCGTCGCTTCACCGCCGGCGCCGACAACCCCACGTGCTCCCCGATGTCCTTGAAGCTCCGTCGAGCGTTCTCGCGCAACAACGCAACGATGTGATGGTCAATGTGGTCGAGAGCCATGTGTTGATCGCCCCCAGCGCAACGAACCGCTCTTGTCATACCTCCAGAAGCGTCGATGATAGACGCAGAACGGGTGGATCCGAAGGAGACAGACGCATGGCGCACCGTCAGACCGGCACCGCCGCACTCACCCAGGCCCCCCGCGGCGACGAGATGCCGCTCCTCGGAGTCGACTACGTGGAGCTCTACGTGGGCAACGCCACGCAGGCGGCGTACTACTACGCCGAGGCGTTCGGCTTCCGGCGGATCGCCTACGCCGGCCTCGAGACCGGATCCCGTGATCGGGTGTCGCACGTCATGCGCCACGGCGACGTGCGGCTGGTGTTGACCGGGACGCTGCGTCCCGAGGGCGACGTCGCCCGGCACGTCGCGCGGCACGGCGACGGTGCGAAGGTGATCGCCCTGACCGTGCCGGACGCCGAGCGCGCCTATCGCACCGCGATCACGAAGGGCGCCCGCGGCGTGGTGGAGCCGCACGAGCTGCGCGACGAGTTCGGCGTCGTCCGCCTGGCGAGCATCGCCACCTACGGCGAGACCCTCCACACGTTCGTCGAGCGTGGCGACTACGCGGGGCCGCACCTCCCGGGCTTCACCGCCGGGGACGACGGCGACGACGCCGGCCTGTTCGTCGCGATCGATCATATCGTCGGCAACGTCGAGCTTGGCGCGATGGACGAATGGGTGTCCTTCTACGAGCGGGTGATGGGCTTCACCGAGATGATCCACTTCAGCGACGACGACATCTCAACCGAGTACTCGGCCCTGATGAGCAAGGTGGTCTCCGGCGGCGACGGGCGCATCAAGTTCCCGATCAACGAGCCGGCGGAGGGCCTGCGCAAGTCGCAGATCGAGGAGTACCTCGAGTATCACGCCGGAGCCGGGGTGCAGCACATCGCGATCGAGACCACAGACATCCTCGGGGCGGTCACGGAGCTGACGCGGCGCGGCGTGCGTTTCCTGCGGACCCCGGACACCTACTACGACGACCTGCCGGAGCGCGTCGCGGAGGTGCGGGACCAACTGGAGGAGCTGCGCTCGCTCGGCATCCTCGCCGACCGCGACGATGAGGGCTATCTGCTGCAGATCTTCACGAAGCCGGTGGGCGACCGGCCGACGGTGTTCTTCGAGATCATCGAGCGCCATGGCTCCCGGGGCTTCGGGCAGGGTAACTTCAAGGCATTGTTCGAGGCGATCGAGCGGGAGCAGGAGCTCCGCGGGAACCTTTAGTGCTTTCGCTCGCCGGATATCCGCAGAACTCCTGAGACGGAGCACGAGATGCGCTACCACAGCCTGGGCGAGCTGCCGCCGAAGCGCCACACCCAGTTCCGCCGGGACGGCGCCCTCCTCGTCGAGGAGGTGATGGGGTACGAGGGGTTCAGCGGGAACGAGTCGATCCTCTACCACCTGACCTCGCCGTGCCGGGTGAGCGAGGTGATGGAGTTCACGCCGATCCAG
>CAYTRV010000018.1:9851-21743 GCA_964440285.1 uncultured Bifidobacteriaceae bacterium | reverse complement strand
ACCCGCCGGACGAGGACGCAGGGAGTGCCCATATTGGACACATGGGCACGACCGAGGACGACGCAACCGCAGACCTGGGGTCGATGACGACGCCTGGAATCCGGCGGAGGGTTTCAGCCGCCAGAAACCGGTGAACGTTGCCGGACGGTCCACTGGTTTGGCTCCGGCGACGCCTCGCCCCGGCCGCGGACGTAGGCTAGGCCGCGTGGCTGGGCTTCCGCACATCGGCGCCGCGCTCCGCGCGATCGACCTGGAGCAGCCGCGCTTCCAGGGGATGCCGTCGTTCACCGCACACGGCCCCGGGTACAGCTTCGTCCTGCACCGCAGGCACGAGGACGCCTACGACCCCGATGCGCGCGGCGCGCGTACCGGATCGTCCGGGTTCATCATGACCCCCGAGCACGCCGGCACCCACATCGACGCGATCAGCCACCAGGCGGAGCACCTCGACCTGCACGGGGGGATACGTGCAGCCTCCCTGGCGACGCCGACCGGGTACACGCGACTCGGCGCGGAGGAGATCCCCCCGATCCTCGCCCGCGGCGTTCTGCTGGACATGGCCGCCCACCTCGGCGTCGACACCGTCGCGCCCGGCACCGCGATCGGCGCGGCGACGCTGCGGGCATGCGCGGACCGCGTGGGCGTGACGATCGGCCGCGGCGACGTCGTTCTCGTGCGGGTCGGGAACGGGGCGCATTGGAACGATCCGGAGCGGTACCTCGCCGCTGCCGGCGTCGCTGCCGACGGATCCGAATGGCTGGCCGCCGCCGGCGTCACCGCCGTGGGCGCCGACAACCTCGCCTGGGACGTGCTCGGGCGCCACGACCCGGCGCACGGCTGCGAGCTGCCCGGGCACCTCGTCCTGCTGGTGCGCAACGGGATCTACATCATCGAGAACCTGGCACTCGACGAGCTCGCGGCCTCGGGTCACGTGACGTTCACCTTCGTGTGCGCGTCCCTGAAGCTGGTCGGCGCGACGGGTGCGCCGGCGCGCCCCCTCGCGCTGGTCCCCGCCCCGTCCGCCTAGTAGGGCGAGTTCTTCTCGACGGCGAGACGCCGAGCCGGGCCGCGATCGAGCCCCGGCTGCCACACGACCACGGCCTCCGGTCCACGCTTCGCCGCGATCAGGGCCCGGTCCGCCCGGCCGATCAGCGAGTCGGTGGTCACGGTTTCCGAGGCTTCGGCGATGCCGGCGGAGACGTTGATGCCCCGCTCCCCGAGCGCGGCGTTCAGGCGCTTCATCAGGCGCTTCGCCTCCTGCGCCCCCTGACCTGGGAGGATGACCATGAACTCGTCGCCACCCAGGCGGTAGACGGAGTCGCTGCCGCGCACGCCGTCTCGCAGCAGCCGGGCGAGGATGATGAGCCGCTCATCGCCCGCCTGGTGGCCCAGGGAGTCGTTGATCGCCTTCAGTCCGCGTACGTCGATCATCGCGATTGCGAACCGGGGGCGCATGACGCCCCGTTCCCGCGTGTCGAAGGCGCGCGTCAGCTCCTCGTCGAACGCGCGGCGGTTGCGCAGGCCGGTGAGGCTGTCCACGAGGGCCAGGTCGGACAGGTCGAGCAGCTTACGGCGATAGGCGCGGCATCGCCGCCACAGCCCGAGTGCGACGGTCAGCGCCGCGCCGAGGGCGACACCCTCGAGCACGGCGATCCGCTCGAGCGCGCGCCTACGCCGCGGCATAACCCCTCAACAGGTGAGCATGTCCCGCGTTTCGTATGATTATCTGGAGAAGTGCTTGCAGATCATTGAGTTTACGCGCCGACGCCCTCATGGTCAGGGCAGTCGACGCGAAGGTCGCCCGGTCCCAGGTCGATGTCGAGCAACGCGCAGCGGTGACCCTCCTCCCGGCCCTGATCCTCGCGGAAGAACCGGCAGGTGACGCACATCCGGGCGACGCTCACGAGCCCCTCCCGGTGGAGCTCTGCAAGCAGGCCGACGAGGAACCCCAAGGCCCGCTCCTTGTCGCGGACCGACACGGCCCCGAGGAGCCGCTGTGCCCGCGCCTGCCACGCGTCGGCCGCCTCCGCCACCCCGTGACCGCGGTCGGTCAGCACGATCCGCACCCCCCGCCCGTCGCTCGGATCGGGCGCCCGGTCCACCAAGCCCTTTCGCTCGAGCGTGGTAATCGAGTCGGACACCGTCGGCAGCGTCACGTCGAGCTCCGCGGCGAGGGCGCCCACGCGCCGCCGTTCCGGCGGGTCGACCCGCAGGCGAAGGAGGAGCTGGAGCTGCGTCGAGGTGAGCCCGTGTGCGCGGGCGACGTGCCCCATCTGCACCCGCAGCGCCTGACCGAGGCGGTCGATGGCGGCCACCAGCTTGGGGTCGACGCCCTCCCGCGACCCGAGGGGCAGCGGCGTGCGTCGTGACGGCCCGGGCGTCACCGGGGCCCGCCGCCTGCCGATGTTCGATTCGTCCGCACGGTCCACAGGGTAGCCGCCGGGGACCGGCCCGGGTGCATCGGCCCGCGCGGCCGGCACACGGGGGGCCATCGATCGGTAGCGTCGGATGGTGCCGACCGTTTCGCGACGCCACCGCACGATCGGCACCGCGCTGTGCGTGCTGTCTGCCAGCAGCTACGGCGCCACGGGTATCTTCGGGAAGCTCGCGTACGAGGAGGACCTCAGCGTCACGGGGCTCTTGGCCGCGCGTTTCGGGATCGCCGCCGTCGTGCTCTGGGCGCTGGTCGCCGCGCTCGGGCCGGAGGTGCGACCCACGCGGCGCGGCAGCGCCGCCGGCATCGGGCTCGGCGTCGTCGTCTACTCCGCACAGACCGGCTTCTTCTTCTGGTCGCTCACCCGGCTGGACGCCGCGCTGGCGGTGCTGCTCGTCTACGTCGCCCCTGTACTCGTGGCGGTTGGGGCGGTGGCGTTCGGCCGGGAGCGTCTGTCGATCGGCCAGATCGCAGCCCTGCCGGTGGCCCTGGCGGGGACGGCGCTCGTCGCGACCGGGGGTGGCATCGGCCGGGTGGACGGGATCGGCGTGCTCCTGGCGTTCGCCTGCGCGGTTGCGTTCGCGGGGTACATGCTCCTGTCGCACGCGGTGGTCGGCCGCGTGCATCCGGTCGCGCTCTCCGCGAGCGTCTGCACGGGGTGCGCGCTGTCGTTCACGGCGGCGGCGACGATCACGGGTGACCTGCCGACCCGCGCGACCGGACGGGGCTGGACATTGATCGGAGCGCTCGCGCTGTTCTCCACGGTCATCGCCATCACCGCGCTTGCGGCCGGCACCGCACGGGTCGGGCCGTCGACCGCGTCGATCCTGTCGACGTTCGAGCCGTTCGTCGCCACGATCCTGGCAGTCGTGGTGCTCGACGAGCGACTCACGGCGCTCCAGGCCGTCGGCGGCGTGCTGGTCGCCGCGTCGGTGGTGGTCGTGAATATCAGGTGGCACCACCGGTCGGGGGGGTCGACGACCTCGCCGGGTCGAACAGGTCGGCGTCGCCGCTCGAGCCCGTCGCGATGAGGTCCGCGACGATCCGTCCGGCGACCCACGCGCAGAGGTTGCCGGTCCCGCAGTACCCGCCAAGCGCGTAGACGCCGTCGCGCCCCGGCACGGCGCCGGCCACCGGGCGCTGGTCGGCCGTGTAGCCGACGGTGCCGATCCAGCGGTGCGTGACCGGCGCCGCGACGCCGAGGTCGTCCACCAGGTAGCGAGCCAGCCGGGCGTGAACCGCCGTGCTGGCCTCATCCCGGTCGGTGTAGGAGTCCGGGCCGTCGAGGTCGGAGAACCCGCCGAGCACCAGCCGCCCGTCAGGCAGCTGCTGGTGGTACTCGTACCCATACCGGGAGTAGACGGGGTGGGCGACGTGCGCGGTCCGGAGCGGCGCAGTGGCGACCATGTGCAGGCGCCGCGGCCGCACCCGGCCGGCGAGCTCCGGAACCAGCGTGCCCAGGCCCCCGTCGGCCGCCACGACGAGCGCGTCGTACCGCACGGTGCTCGCCGGGGCGGCGAGCTGCCGCTCCCGTGGCGGCGCGGTGACCTCGGTGCCTTCGAGAATCGTCACGCCCCGACGTTCGAGGGCCATCGCGAGGGAACGCAGCCAGCCGACGGGGTGCACGGACGCATCGTGGTCGGTGAAGAGCCCGGCCCGGCCCGGTCGCCGCAATGGTGGGGGCAGATCACGCTCGGCGACGATCAGGCCGGGGAAGCCGTGGTCGGCGAGCGCCCGATGGTGGTCGCGGACGTGGTCCGCCTCGTCCGCGTCGACGGCCAGGCGAAGCAGCCCCACCCGGCGGAAGCAGCCGGACGCGCCGGCCTCCTCGGCGACGTCGTACACCTCCTGCTGCGCGGCGAGCGTGGCCGCGTAGATGCGACGGGCGAGGTCGTCGCCGAAGAGCGCGCAGGCGTCGTTGTACATGGGCGCGGCGCCCGCGATGAGGAAGCCGCCGCTCCTGCCGCTGGCTCCCGACGCGACCGCCCGCGCCTCGACGACCGTCGCGCGGATCCCCCGCTCGGCGAGGTGCCAGGCCGTGGCGAGCCCACCGACGCCACCGCCCACGATCGCGACGTCGGCCGTGACGTCACCATCGAGCGACGGCCGGATCGCGGCGGACTCCGACTGCCAGAACGGTTGGTTGCTGACGGGCATCCACCCGAGCCTAAACGCCCAGGCCGCTCGTCCGTCCTTGCGGCGCGGCCGAGGGGCGCTGAGCTGTTATTTTGGTCTGCGCGAGTGAAAACCGGAGGAGGCGTGATGGCGAAGGTTCGCGTTCTTGTGGGAACGAGAAAGGGCGCGTTCGTGCTGACGTCCGATGCCACCCGCAGGGATTGGGACGTCGCCGGACCCCACTTCGGGGGCTGGGAGATCTTCCACGTCAAGGGCTCCCCCGCCGATCCGGACCGCCTTTACGCGTCGCAGTGGACGGGCTGGCATGGGCAGGTCGTGCAGCGGTCGAATGACGGCGGCTCGACGTGGGAGCCGGTCGGGAACGAGCTCGCGTACGAAGGCGCGACCGGCACCCACCTGTGGTACGACGGCAGCCAGCATCCGTGGGAGTTCGCGAAGGTCTGGCACTTCGAGCCTTCACACGACGACCCGGACACCGTCTTCGCGGGGGCCGAGGACGCCGCGCTGTTTCGTTCCACCGACGGCGGACTGACCTGGCGGGAGCTCCCCGGCCTCCGCACGCACGCGAGTGGGCCGGTTTGGCAGCCCGGTGCCGGCGGGATGTGCCTCCACACGATCCTCATCGACCCCGCGGACGCCCGACGCATGTACGTCGCGATCTCGGCCGCCGGTGTGTTTCGCACCGACGACGGTGGCACGACCTGGCTGCCCGTCAACGCCGGCCTGCGGTCGGAGTTTCTTCCAGACGAGGACGCCGAAGTCGGCCACTGCGTGCACAACCTGGCCATGCACCCGTCGCGCCCCGACACGGTCTTCATGCAGAAGCACTGGGACGTCTGCCGCACCGACGACGCCGGGGGCCGGTGGACCGAAGTGAGTGGGGATCTGCCAAGCGACTTCGGTTTCCCGATCGCCGTGCACAGCCACGAGCCCGAGACGATCTATGTCGTGCCGATCTTGAGCGACAGCCAGCACTACCCGCCGGAAGGGCGGCTGCGTGTCTACCGCAGCAGGACCGGCGGCAACGAATGGGAGGCGCTGACGAAGGGGCTGCCGCAGGGCGATTGCTACGTGAACGTCCTGCGCGATGCGATGGCCGTGGATCAACTCGACGACTGCGGGATCTACTGCGGGACGACCGGGGGCCAGGTCTACGCGTCGGCGGACGCGGGCGACACGTGGGCGCCGATCGTGGAGCACCTGCCCGCGGTGCTCTCCGTCGAGGTGCAGACGATCCAGTGATCCGCGTCGCGCTTCCCGCACACCTGCGCGGTCTGGCACGGACCGAGCGTTCAGTCCTGGAGGTCGACGTCCAGGGAACGCCGACGATCGCTGCCGTCCTGGACGCGCTCGAACGCGAACACCCCGTGCTTCGGGGAACGATCCGTGACCACAACGGCGGCAAGCGCCGTGCGTTCATCCGTTTCTACGCGGGTTCGCAGGATCTCTCCAACGACCCCCCCGAGACGCCCCTTCCCCCCGAGGTGGCTTCGGGAGCCGAAGAACTCCGGATCATCGGGGCCATCGCGGGCGGATGACACCCGGGGCACGAAGCGTGCCGGTCCGCAGGCGCCCGCACACCATCAGCCGCTAGGAGGCGCGCACCGCGACCGTGTTGGGGCGAAGCTCCGACGCGGCCAGAGCGCCCGCGGCGGCCAGGAGCAGTCCGATCGCGGCGAGCACCGCCCAAACGGTGAGCTCCTCGAGGCGGCGTAACGACGCGAGCGCCACACCGATGTCCTCGAACACGCGGCGGAGGTCCTGCGTCGAGGTCGACTGGGTGAACACCCCGCCGGTCTGGTTCGCGAGGGCGGAGAGCGTCTCCGACGGGCTGAGCTGGTCCGGCCTGCCGGGGTCGTTGCCGAGCAACACCGTGTAGACGGGGACGCGCAGCTCGGCGGCGCGGGCCGCCGCGTCCAGCGGCGAGGCGCCGGCCGAGTTCGCGCCGTCGGTGAGCAGCAGGATCCTCGCCGGCGACGTCTCCGCGCTGGCCGGCGCCGCGCTGAGCGCGCCTGAGCCCTGGATCGCGCTCAGCGACGCGACGACGGCGTCACCGATCGCCGTGCCCACCGCCACCGGCAGGGTGTTGAGCGCCCGGCTCACCTCGCCTCGGTCGATGACCGGCGACACCCGCACGACCGCCCCGTTCGAGAAGGTCACGAGGCCGATCGCCGCGTCCTTCGGCGCGACGGTCAGGAACCGCCGCGCAGCCTCGACCGCCGCGGCGAGCCGATCAGGACTGAGGTCCTTCTTGCGCATCGACTCGGAGGTGTCGATGGCCAGCATGATGGTGCTGCGAGCCTGGCGGTCGTCAGCGGCGCGCGCGGGACGGGCCATCGCGACGATTCCCATTCCCGCTGCGAGCACCGCGAGCGTCGCCGCGACAAGCCGCAGCGAGCGCACGCGCCGGGACGGGGTGAGGTCGATGAGCCGCGGGTCGGCGTAGCGGGCGCCGGCCCGTCTGCGATCTCGCGCCCATGCGATGAGCGCGGCGCCAAGGAACGGCAGCGCGGCCAGCGCCCACAGCCAATGGGGGTTCCTCCAGGTCACGGCAGCCTCGGCCCGAAGCGCCAGGCCGCCAACCCCGACATCATGAGCAAGAGGACCGCGATGCCCGCGGGCCACCCGGTGACCTCGTCGAGGACCTGTTCGGTGCCGATGACGCTGCCGAGCTTCTCGTACACGGCCGAGAGCGAGTCAGCGTGACGGCTCTCGTACGAGCTTGCGCCGGTCGACTCGGCGACGGCACGCAACGCCTGCGGGTTGGGCGGCACCGGACGGCCGTTTGGGAGAACGCCGTCGGGGGTGCCGAGCGCGACGGTGGCGATCGGCACGTCCGCCTCACGCGCCGCCTGGGTGGCGAGGTCGGTCGACCGGCCGGTCGTGTTCTCGCCGTCAGACAGCAGGAGGATCCGCGCGGAGCGCAGCTTCGCGACACCAGGTTGCGTCGATCGGATCGCGTCGATCGACGTGAAGATCGCCTCGCCGATCGCGGTGGCCCCGTCGGCGCGCAGCGTCTCGATCGCGGCGTTCAGCGCCGCGCGGTCGGTGGTGGGGGTCACGAGGTTGGTCGCGACCCCGGCGAAGCTGACGAGCCCGATCTTGTACTGGCGCGGCACGCGTTCCGCGAACTTCTTCGCGGCGTTCTGCGCCGCGCGCAGCCGGTAGGGCTCGACGTCGTCCGCGGACATGGAGCCCGACACGTCGACCGCGAGCATGATCGTCGCCTGCTCCTTCGGCACCGCGCGCGAGACCTGCGGGCGCGCCAGCGCGAACAGGAACCCGGCCAGGGCGAGTGCCGCGAGACCGATCGGGACGTACTGCCGCACGCGGCCGCGCCGGGACGCCGCGACCAGCAGATCGATGTCGGGGAACGGCACAGCGCGGCGTGCGACGCGCCTGCGGTACGCGACGTACGCGAGCGCCGCCGCGGGAAGCGCGAGGAGCGACAGGAGCGCGAGCGGCCAGTCGAAGCTCATGCGAGCCGTCGCCTGGGGACCGGCCGCATCAGCGCACGGGCGAGCGGGAGCACCCAGTCGGTGTCGGTGCTCACCACCAGGTGACGGCCGCCGACCCGGCGCAACATCGCCTCGCGGCACCGGTCGGCATCGGACGCGACGGCTCGGAACCGTTCCTGGAAGCGCGGGTCTGCGGTGTCGACGAGGACGGTGCGCCCGGTCTCCACGTCGCGGAGCGTCAGGGGTCCGACCTCGGGCAATTCGCGCTCGCGTGGATCGCGGATCTCCACGAGGAGGAGCTCCTGCCGCCGGCCGAGCACGCCGAGGGCCTGCTCCAGGCCGTCCGACAGCGGGAAGTCGGAGAGGATCGCGACGAGCCCGCGGTGCTTCAGCACCCGCCCGAGCGACGTGATCGCAGCGGCGAGGTCGGTTCGGGTTCCGCCGTGGGTCGGTTGGTAGGCGTCGTACGCGGCGAGCGACAACACGAGGCCGCGCCGGTCACCCCGCGGGGCGCCCACCACGTCCAGGCCCTCCCCCCCGCTGACCGCAACGCCGAGACGGTCGCCGCGGCGGCGGAGGACCACGCCGAGCCCGCCGAGCACCTCGCGGGCGAGCTCGCGCTTGGTGGTACGCACGGTCCCGAACGCCATCGACGGGGACGTGTCGACCAACGCCCACGCGGTGAGCACCGGCTCGAGCTCCGGGACCCGCACCATGGGCTCGCCCACCCGCGCCGACAGCGGCCAGTCGAGCCACCGCACGTCGTCGCCAGGCTCGTAGGCGCGGGTGAGCGAAAGCTCGCTGCCCGGGCCCGGCCGGCGGCCGCGGCGCTCACCCTGCAGCAGCCCGTCGAGCCGGCGCGCGACGCGCAGCTCGACCCGCCGAAGCAGCGTGTCAGGCGACAGCGCGACCGGTTCCAAGCTCCACCTGCGGCTGGGGGATGGCGTCGAGGATCGCCTCGAGCACCTGGTCGGGCTTGACGTCCGCGGCGAGCGCCTCGTAGCTGAGGATGACGCGGTGGCGCAGGCAGTCCAGGAACAGCGAGTGGACGTCCTCCGGGAGCGCGTAGTTGCGCGAGCGCATCACGGCAAGGGCCTTCGCCCCCCGGACGAGGGAGAGCGAAGCGCGCGGCGACCCGCCGACGTCGAGGTACGGCGCGAGGTGGGCGAGGTTCTCCGACTCGGGGTTGCGGGTGGCCGTGACCAGCCGCACGGCGTACGAGCGCACGCGGTGATCGACGAACACGGCATCGGTGGTCTCCTGCAGCGCGATGATCTCCTCGGGGGACATGAGCTGCCGCGGTGCAGGCGGCTCGGACGCCATCCGACGCACGATCTCCTCCTCGTCCTGCTGGTCCGGGTAGTCGACGATGAGCTTCATCGCGAACCGGTCGAGCTGCGCCTCCGGGAGGGCGTACACGCCTTCGCTCTCCAACGGGTTCTGGGTGGCGAGCACGAAGAAGGGCTCCGGTACCGGGTGGGTCTCACCCGCGATCGACGCGTGCCCCTCGGCCATGACCTCGAGGAGCGCCGACTGAACCTTCGCCGGCGCGCGGTTGACCTCGTCCGCCAGCACGAAGTTGGCGAACACCGGGCCGAGGCGCGTGGTGAAACCGCCGTTGCGGTCGAGCACCTGGCCGCCGACCACGTCGGAGGGCACGAGGTCGGGCGTGAACTGGATGCGCGAGAAGCGACCGCCGGCGACGCGCGACACCGTCTCGAGCGTGAGGGTCTTCGCGAGGCCGGGCACGCCCTCGAGCAGCACGTGGCCGCGGGAGAGCAGCGCGACGATCATGCGGTCGAGCAGGCGGTCCTGCCCGACGATCACCCGCTTCAGCTCGTACAGCACCGTCTCGAGTCGTTCGCGGGGGGCCTGCTCGGGCGAGGGGAATGCGGTCGGTTCCAACATCGACATCCTTTCGAGGATTTCCGACTGGCGAACTTTGCTAGCTGACTTGGGCGAGGATCGCGCGGACGCGGGAGGACGGGACTGCGAATGCGATGCCGACGTTGCCGTTGACGGGGCTGCGGATCGCAGTGGGGATGCCGACGAGGCGTCCCTGCAGGTCGAACAGGCCTCCGCCGGAGTTACCGGGGTTGACGGGGGCGTCGAACTGGATGAGCGGCCGGCCCTGTTCACCGCGGAACGCGCTGACCACCCCGGCTGTCACGGTGTTCGAGAGGCCGAACGGGCTCCCGATCGCAAAGACCGAGCTGCCGATGTTCGGCGGACCCACCGAGTCCTCGACGATCGCAACACCGGGCCCCGGGTCGCCGGCGGGACGAAGCACCGCGAGGTCCTGGAACTCGTCGCTCACGACGACCTCCGCCGACATGCTCGCGCCGGAGGAGTTGATGATCTCGACCCGCCTCGCCGATCCCACGACATGGGCGTTGGTGACGATCAAGCCCTGCGGCTGCACGATCACCCCGCTGCCCTGACCCACGTCGGTCTTGACCTCCACCACCGATGGAGCGGCGCGCTGCACCGCGGCTTCAAGCGCCAGCTCAGCAGGCGCGGACGTGCCGGCGGGTTGGGTCGTCCTCGACGTGGCCGCCACTTTGTCCTCCGGCGCGAACACACGCGCCGAGACGGCGCCGGCGGCGCCGGCGATGAGGATCACGCCCGACACCAGCAGCCCGGCGCGGCGGGAGCGACGCCGGCTTGCGAGGGCCACCGGAGGCGGCTCGGTGCGGCCCGTGGCGGCATCGGCGCGAAGCCCCCTCCTCGGCAGCGGCGGCGGGGTCTGCTCGATCCGTGGCAGCCCGTCACGATGGCTCGGCCGCGGCGCGATCGGCGGGAGACCGCCGTCGCCGTGGCCGGGTTTCGGTGGAAGCGGGGGCAGGTCTCGTTTCACAGGTGAGGTTGTACCGCGCTTTTCTGGGAACGGCATTGGAAGACTGTTAGCCGCGGGCTAAGGAGTGGAGGACGGCGTGTGACCGCGACGGGCGCGGATGTGCTCGAGGTCGTCGGCGAGGGCATCCGCGAGCGACGCACGCTGGGCGGCGCGGGCGGCCTTGAGGCGCGCCCGATCGAGGCGCGCGAGGGTGTCGGGGTCGGGGTCGACCATCTCCGCGACCGCTTCCTCCAGGCGCAACACCTTGTCGGCCAGGCCCCTGACGCGGGCCCATGCCGAGTCGGCGACCTCGTCCGCTCCGTCGTCGCGATCGTCCACCTCTCCAAGGATAGGCTTGATTGGTGGGAAACGCACGTACCTTCACCCTGGTACGGCATGGCCGCACGACATTCAACGACCAGGGCCTGGTGAACGGCGACCCCCAGGTGCCGGTCGAGCTGGACGAGGTGGGGCGGGCGCAATGCCTGGCGCTGCGCGAGACGCTGGCGGACCGTGACTTCGATCTGGCGATCCGCACCCGGTTTCAGCGCACCGGCGAGTCGCTGGCGTTGATCCTCGACGGCCGCGGCGTGCCCGTCAGCGTGTACCCCGAGCTCGACGATGTCCGCCTCGGGATTTTCGAGAGCGGCCCGATCGATGCGTACCGCGCGTGGCGGCTCACCCACCCGCCGGAAGAGCCGCCGCCCGGGGAGGGCGAGAGCCGCGTCGACGCCCTGTACCGCTACATGCGGGGCTTCGAACGGATGCTCGGCGAGGATGACGCCGACCGTGTCCTCGCCGTCCTCCACGATGTACCGATCCGGTTCCTGCTCAACGCGGTCGAGGGGGCGAACCCACTCGACGGACCAGTCAAACAGGTCGAGAACGCCGAGCCGCACGACCTCGGCGAGGGCGCCATGACGCGTGCGCTCGACGCGATGCGCGACCGCCTGGGCCTCTGATCCCCCGGCTCCCGGCGGGCATCAATCCCCGGAGGCGGCCGACCGGGTGGCCACCTCGCGGGGCTC
>CAYTRV010000018.1:0-9751 GCA_964440285.1 uncultured Bifidobacteriaceae bacterium | reverse complement strand
CGGACTCGGCGGTTCCGTTCGGGCTGACGACCGCCCCGTCCCCGGCGGGCTTGCGCCGCCGCCGGCGCCGGCGACGTTTGCGCGCCGGCTGGGTCTGATCGGCGCCAGCGGCGGCCGTGGCGGCCGTCGTGTCGCTCTCGGGCTGGCCGCCGTTCGCCGAGGGCGGCATGGCGTCGACCGTCGCGGTCTGAAGGCGACGCCGCCGGCGCCGGCGCCGGGGCGTCCGCCCGTCGCCGTCCTCGCCGCCACCGCCGATCCCGACGACCGACGCTTCGGGCAGGCGCGGCGAGCGGGCACGCTGCGCGTTCCAGGCTTTCGGGCTGGCGAGCGCACGTTGGGCGGTCGCGCCGACCGCTGCGCGCAGCGAGCGAACGGCGTCGGGGGCCGACCAGTCGATGCTGTCGAGATACCCGCGCATGCCGGCCCAGCCGCCGCAGGCTGCGGCGCCGCGGGCGCACATGCGCAGGTACTCCGGACGTGAGGGCACGTCGCCCGGGCCGAGCATCAGGAGCAGACGCGCAGCCTGCCCCAACCGCAATGTCGGCGGCTCGGCCGGCGCGGCCGCCGGGGGCGGGGGCTCGCCGGCGGCGCGCAACCACGTTGCGATGAGCGCGAGCTCCCCGCCGTTGCCGATGATGTGCCTGGCCTCCCACGCGGCGATACGGTGGAGCTCCTGGTTGCGGCCCGGCCTGAGCTCGGCGAGCGAACGCGACACGTCCCAGGCCCACCCGGGTGCCCACGGCGAGGCCTCGTCGAGCGCCGACCAGCGCCGTCGCCGCTCGCCCGACCGCGCGAGCTGCTCGAGCGACGCCAGCCGGTCCCACTTCCCGGCCTGGTCACCGTGCCACCACAGCGCCCGGAGCCGCTCCCGCGCCGTCATCCGCAGCCGATCGAGGATGCTGCGCGGCGCGTCCTGGGGAAGTCCGTCACGCAGGTCGGGTTGCACGAGCACGCCCGTCGCCCAGGCCCGCCAGATCGGCTGATCGGCACCCTCCGCGGCCTTACGGGCGACGACGCCCGTCAACGCCCACCAGGCGAGCGCGGCCTGCTCCCCGACGCCGGCGGTGAGCCGGTCCACCAACTCCGGGACGGTGATGTCGGCGGCCGCGGCGGCGACCCAATCCTCCAGCGCTCCGCGGGGAAGCACCCCCGGATCGGCGCCTCGCCAGCCGCCGTCGGCGAGCCCGGCTGCGATGTTCTCCGGCGAGGCGGAGGGGTTGACCAGCTTCGCTCCGCCACCGTCGCGTTCCGCGAGGAGCTTGGCGGCGGCGGCGAGCTTGCCCGATTCCGCGGAGTCCGGCGGCCCCGCGACCCGGCCGAGTGGCTTGTACCACCCCATTCCGTAGAGGTCATGGCTGGTCTGCACACCCATCGGGTCGCCGGCGGGGAGGAACTCGACCGACACCGCTTCCTTGCCCGGCGCGGGACGCATGACGCGGCCGAGCCGCTGCACGAACACGCGCTCAGACGTGGTCGGCGCCAGATGCATCACCACCGCGGCGCGGGTCTCGTCCCACCCTTCGGTGAGCAGGTCGGCGTTGCAGAGCACGTCGATGTCGCCCCGCCCGAACCGGTCGAGAATCCGCTTGAGCTCGCGCGGCGGCGTCTGACCCGAGACCGCCGCAGCCTTCACGTCGCGGGTCTGCATCTCATCGGCGAGGGCGTGCGCCTGCGCGACGGTCGCGGTGTAGGCCACCCCGGCCAGGCCGAGCAGCCCGAAATGCTCCGCCCACACGTCGGCGCAGGCCTGGTGCCACAGCGCCCGGTCCAGTGCGCGTCCGAGGCTTGCCTGGTCGAAGTCGCCGCGCACGCGCACGACGTCGGACAGGTCGACCGCCCGTTCCACCCGCAGGCTGCGAAGCGGGGCGAGGATGCCGCGTTTGATCGCCTCGAGCCGGTCGAGGGTCGCGGCGACCGGGCCGAAGACCTGCTCGACGTGTCCGGTGGTCGTCGCGGGAGTGGCGGTGAAGCCGGCGAGGGTGGCGTTCTTCGCGCGGTCGAGCAGCCGCCGCGTCTGGGCGCCGAGCGTGGTGTGCGCCTCGTCGCAGATCACCAGGCCGATCCGCTCCCACTCCATCGTGTCCTGGTGGCGCAGGCTGGCCTGGTAGGTCGCAATCGTCACGCCGTGGCGTCCGGCGGCCTGCGGACCGTCCAGGTTGTAGGCGACGCCGGGGAAATGACGCACGAGTGCGGCGGCGGTCTGGTCGGCGAGGTTGCGTCGGGGCACGAGCACCAGCGTGGGCACGTCGAGCGCCGCGGCGAGCGCGCAGAACGTGATCGTCTTGCCGGATCCCGTCGGCGCGTGGATCCACGTGCGGCTCGCACCCATGTGGAGGTGCGTGGCGAGCTCGTCGAGCGCTTCGAGTTGATGTTCGCGCAGCGTGACCCCGGGCCATGCGGAAGTGGGGTCGGCGAGGGCCGCCCTCAGTGCATCGGTTCGCGAGTTGGCCGCGACTCTTGTCGGTTCGGTCATGCGCTCACAACGAAGATCGCGCGCTCTGGTGCAGCGTGTGATGCCCGTCGGCGTACTGCGGTCCCGAGTGCTGCGCTCTCGGTATCGGTGCTCCGGGGCCAATCGGCCATTGGAGAACGGGACCTGCCGGGCGGGCGCCCCGATCGGCGCGAGCCCGGATACTACCACCGGCGCGGAGGGGGAGCATCATCACCCATCGCTAGTGTGTTCGGCGTGTCCGGTTCGAGTTGGGTCCGTCCCGTCGTCCTCGCCGTGTCGTGCCTGATCCTCGGGTTCGTCGGGGGGTGGAGCCTCGCGAGCGTCGGCGGCGACGAGGCCAGCCTTCCCGACGCGAACGTCGACGTGACGGTCGCAGCGCCCACGCCCCGTACGACCACCGTCGAGACCCAGGTGGAGCGGCCGCCGGAGCGAAGCACGGTCGCCGTGTCGGTCCTGAACGGCACCACCAGGTCCGGTTTCGCCGCCAGCACGGCCACCCAGCTCAAGAGCCTGGGTTACACAACGGTGACTTCCGGGAACACGTCGGCGCGGAACGGCCCGTCGGTCATCTATTACCGCGAGACGGCGAAGCTGGCGGCCGATCAGCTCGCCAAGGACCTGCAGGTCGCCACCGTGACGCCGATCGGCGGCACGCCGATCGCGCAGGCCACGCCGTCGACCGTGCAGCTCGTCGTCGTCCTCGGCGCGTAGCGCCGCCAGGCGGAGGACGGCGCGATCGCCGGTTTCGCTACCCTGGAGCTGACGAGCACCATGAGAGGAGGACGGACCGGTGGACGTCACCGAAGCAACGTTTCAGGCCGAAGTCATCGAGCGGTCCCGCGAGATCCCCGTGGTGGTCGACTTCTGGGCCGCGTGGTGCGGACCGTGCCGTCAGCTCGCGCCGATCGTCGAGGGCATCGCCGAGCGCCGTACCGGCGAGGTGGTGCTCGCGAAAGTCGACATCGATGCGAACCCCGGCCTGGCCCGCCAGTACGAGATCATGAGCATCCCGGCGGTCAAGGGGTTTCGCGACGGCGGGGTCGTCGCCGAGTTCGTCGGGTTGCAGCCCGCCGCGTCGATCGAGGCGTTCTTCAACAAGGTCATTCCGTCGGCCGTCGAGAAGCTCGTTGCCCTGGGCGACGAGGCATCGCTTCGCGAGGCCGTCGTTCGCGACGCCGGGCACACGCTCGCGCGTGTCGCGCTCGGGAGGATCCTCCTCGGCGAGGGACACCGCGACGAGGCGATCGAGGTGCTCGAGCCCGCCGCCCACGACATGGCCGCTCAGGGGCTCCTCGCCCGGGCGCAGCTCGCCACCGTCGACGCGCCGGACGTCGCGGCCGGCTTGGCGGCGCTGGAGCGCGGCGACCGGGAGGCGGCGCTCACCCACCTGCTCGACGCGGTGCGCGGATCCGGCGGCGAGCTTCGCGACACTGTCCGCGCCGCGATGGTCGGGATCTTCGGCGAGCTCGGGGACCAGCACCCCCTCACGGTCCGGTTCCGGCGGCGGCTGTCGCAGGCGCTCTACTGACCGCGCCGACGAAGGACGACACGCAGGCCCTGTTCGCGGGCATCGCCGACGACTACCTGCGAGGCGGCGCGCTGCTTTCACTGGGGCAGGACCCCGGCTGGCGACGGTTCCTCGTGGAGCGGGTGCCGGTCGGTCCGGACGCCCACGTGCTCGATGTCGCGACCGGCACGGCCGGGGTCGCCATCGAGCTGGCGCGACGGTCGGGGTGCCGCGTCACCGGCATCGACCAGAGCCCCGACATGCTCGCCCAGGGACGCCGCCACGTGGAAGCAGCGGGTCTCGGCGACCGCATCACGCTGCTTGAGGGCGAGGCGGAGCGGCTGCCGTTCCCCGACGCCTCGTTCGACGCGGTGACGTTCACCTACCTGCTGCGTTACGTCGCCGACCCGGCCGCGACCCTGCGCGAGATCGCCCGCGTGGTGCGTACCGGCGGAGTGGTGGCCAGTCTCGAGTTCGGCGTCCCGCCCGGAATGCTCGCCCGGATCGGGTGGCACGCGTACACCGGCGTCGCGCTCCCGATCGCGGGCAGGTTGATGTCACCCGGGTGGGGTGCGGCCATGTCGTTCCTGCGGCGGAGCATCCCCGAGTTCTGGCGCACGCACCCGATGGCGGAGGTCGTCGACATGTACCGCGCGGCCGGTATCGACGATCTGCGCGTGCGGCGCCTGACCCTTGGATCCGCCGTCGTCATCTGGGGCGTGCGGGCGACCTGAGATCGGGGGCGGGCAGCACCGGTTCGCCGACGCCGCGGCGAGCTCACCGGCGAGCGGCGGTCGTTACTCGGTGAGCTTCCGCGCGGCGGAGCGCTTCGCCATGCGGCGGGCGAGGAAGATTCCGACGAGGCCGGCGAGTCCAACCGCGACGAGGGCGGCGATCACCAATCCGGAGAAGCCACCGCCGGTTGACGTCGACGAGTCGTCGCCCGGCAGGGCGGCCGCCTCGTCGAACTTCTGCAGGCGTTTCGCGATGTTGATGGTGCCGGCGATGTCGTCGGTGCGGAGCGTCGCCACCTCCGCCTGGAACGCCGTGGCGCGCTCGCTGTCGAAGACGTCGGCGTTGATTCCGAGCTCACGCGATCCGAGCACCAGCACGGCGTCGATGCCCTGGATCCCGACCTCGTCCGCAAGCCCCCTGCGCAGCTCAGCGGCGACCTGGTCGAGGTCCTTCGACGTCTTGGCCACGACGACGAACTTGGTGGGGAACTCCTTCCCGCGGAGGCTGTCGGCTGCACGCTGCAGCCGTTCACGGTCGGCGTCCGGACGATTCACCCCGTCATCGAACACCACGTCGTTGGTGCGCAGGTCGGCAACGCTCACAGCCGCGTGACCCACTGACGATGCGAAGCCGGCCACAACCAGCGCGGCGAGGATCGCGAAACGGCGCATACCGGGATGCTACTCAGGGCCCCGGCGCCCCATCGGCGACGATCAGGGCCGGATACTGACGGGCGTGCCCGCTGAGACGAGTCGCGAGATCCGCAGGATGCTCGTGTTGCTGTGGCGGATGCAGCCGTGGCTCACGCGGTTGCCGATGAGCGACGGCAGGCTCGTACCGTGCATCGCGAACCGGCCGTTGCCGCCCGCGTACTCATTGAGGGTCTCGGAGAACCCGGTCGTCACCAGCACGACAGGCCCGAGGAACCCGCTCGGCGGTGTCAGGACCTTCTCGGCGATTGCGAAGCGGCCGATGGGCGTCGGCGTCGCCGCCGTGCCGATGGCGTTCCGAACCAGCAGCGCGAGGACGCCCTTGCGGTACACATAGGTGCGCCGCTCACTCTGGTCGATGACGATGCGCATCGGGTTCTCGCGGAAGCGCAGCACGTCGGACACGACCCATCCGGACGTGCCGTTGGGCCGCCGCGGCAGGAGGAGCCGGACCCACTCCTGGTCGTTCACAACGCGACGTTCCAGCACGAGCAGGATCGCCGGTCCCCCGCCAATCGGCGCAACCGGTTGAAGCACCCCGATAGCCTTCGACGTGTGGGCTGGCTGGGACCTCACTGCGGTCGGCGCAAGCACGCGCGCGCTCCACGACACCTTCTTCGTGGGGCCCGAGATCACGGCTGCGCTCGCCCCCTGGGCGGCGACGAGCATCGACGCGCCGATGATGACGGCGAATGCGAGCATCCATGCCCTGCGTCGTGCGGATCCCAATGACATAGGTGTCATCATGATTCCAGTGTCGACCGGAAACGCCAAATGTTGACGTTCACGTCGGTCGTGGCGGCGGGGACCGGCGTGGGGTTCTTCGACCGGCTGACCGAGTGGGCCACCGATCACGGCTACCTCGCCATCGTCGGGATCGTCGCCGGAGACGGGGTGTTCCCACTTTTTCCCGGCGAGACGGTCATCGTCACCGGCGGGACGATCGCCTCCACCGGTGGCCTCAGCCTGATCGGGGTGATCCTCGCCGGGATGGTCGGCGCGATCATCGGCGACTCGTGCGCGTACTGGCTCGGCCGGGCCGGCGGCGAGAGCATCCGCCGGTTCTTCGGCCGGGTCGCCGGGCACGATCGGGTACTCGCAGCGGAGCGCATGGTGGCGCGGCGCGGCCCCGCCCTCGTCTTCGTCGGGAGGTTCCTCCCCGGCATCCGCCTGGCGATCAACCTGTCCTGCGGCGCCGGGCAGATGGACTACAAGCGCTTCCTCGTCTTCGACTCGCTCGGCGCCCTGGTGTGGTCGGCGCAAGCGACGGTGCTCGGCTACGTCTTCGGCAAGTCCTTCGAGGACCGACCGTGGATTGGCCTGCTCATCGCCCTTGGCGTCGCGTTGGTCGTCGCCGGAATCGTCACGATCCGTGAGCGCAAGCACATTCAGCACGAGAAGGAGCGGGCGGCCGAGGAGGCTGAGGGCGTCACCCCGTAACGCCGAGGTCATCCGCGATGGGGTGGAGCGCACTCACCACGAACCGGATGTGGTCGTCGAGATCGCGCCCGATCTCCCCGGCTCCGCGAACCACATCGTCACGGTTGACGCCGGCCGCGAAGCTCGGCTGCTTGAGCTTCTTGCGCACGGACTTCGGTTCGAGGCCCTCGAGGCCCTGCGGGCGCACCAGCGCGCAGGCGTGGACGAACCCGGAGAGCTCGTCGCACGCGTAGAGGTGGCGTTCGAGCGCGGTCTCGCGAGGCAGGTGGAGGTGTTCCGCGTGGCTCAGGATGGCGCGGCGGAACCAGTCGGGGTAGCCCAGCGCGGCGAGCACCGGCTCGCCGTCCTGGGGGTGCTGATCGAGGGTGGGGTGGCGCTCCCAGTCGAAATCGTGCAGGAGGCCGACGCATCCCCACGCGTCCGCGTCCTCGCCGAGGGCGGCCGCGTACGCGCGCATGGCGGCCTCCACGGCGAGGGCGTGACGGCGAAGCCCCTCGCCCTCAACCCATTCGTGCAGCAGCGCGATGGCCCGGTCGCGGTCGTTCGCGATATCGTCAGCCACATGCGCGATCCTACCGTCCGCATGTATCCGCTCGGCGAGGGACTCGCCGCTGGCGATGCCGCCGGCCTGGCCCTCGTCGCGTTCGGGGTGTCATCGTGTCCTTCCTGCGAACTCCTCGACGCGACGCTTGGCGCGATTCAGCGCAGCCGGCCCGGTCTTTGGGTCGGGATCGCCGCCTTCGCGACCCGGGAGGACTGGGCTGCTCGTGAGCGACTCCTCTGGCCGCGCGGCATTCACGTGAGCCGCGCCTGTGTGCCGGTGTTCGTCCTGCTTCGCGGTGGCGGAGTGCTGGCCACTCGGCAGGGAGGCGGTCCGGCCTCGGTGATCGACGGATGGCTCACGGGGGTGCTCGGCCCGCCGGAGGTCCCGCTCACCGCGGGCATGAACGGCAACGAGGCCGCCCGTCTCGACACTGTTTCCGGCCTGAGGGTTCAGCACCTGAGGACCTACGGGGCGCACGCCATCAACTAACGAGCAGACGCGATCGTGACCTCGCGGAGGCGTGCCGCGAGCTCGGCCGTGAGGACCCCTGGGGTGAGCTGCCAGCGCCAGTTGCCCCGCCGGCGGGCCGGAATGTTCATGCGTGCCGCGCGACCGAGCCCGAGGATGTCCTGTGCGGAGACGATCGCGATACGTCCCGGCGCGGCGTGCGCCAGCCGCACGAGCGCCCAGGGCGACTCGGCTTCGTCGATCCCGGCAAGCTCGAGCGACCGCGCGAGGGAACGCCGCTCCGCTGCGGACGCGCCCGCGAGCCATTCCGCGGCGGTGGCGTTGTCGTGGGTGCCGACGTAGATGAGCCGGTCCTCGTCATGCCAGAGCCGCCCGTCCTGGGCGGGGCCGCCCATGAGCTCGAACTGCAGGACGACCATGCCGGGGAGCGCGAACTCGCGGCGCAGGCGCTCGACGGCCGCCGTGATGACGCCGAGGTCCTCGGCGACCAGCGGCACCCGGCCGAGGACGTCGCGGGCCGCGTGGAGCACCTCACGGCCCGGGGCGCGGCGCCACTTCCCGGACCGCGCGGTGCGGGCGTTGCCGGGGATCGCCCAGTAGGCGACGAGCCCGCGGAAATGGTCGATGCGGACGGCGTCGACGAGCTCGAGTGTTCGGCGGAGGCGTTCGGTCCACCAGCGGAACCCGTCGGCGCGCATCGCCGCCCAGTCGTAGAGGGGGCTCCTCCAGAGCTGCCCGTCGTCGCTGTAGTAGTCGGGCGGGCAGCCCGCCACCTCGCGGGTGACGAAGAGCTGGGGACGCAGCCGGGCGTCGGCGCCATTCGTCGCGACGTAGAGGGGCATGTCGCCGAGAATCCGCACGCCGCGGTCGTTGGCGTAGCGACGCACCGCCGCCCACTCCCGGTCGAACCGCACCTGATCAGCGATCGCCCCGGGTCCTGCAAAGGCGGCCCAGTCGCCGATCCACGACCCGTGCCGCGCGACGAACGCCTCGATCTCGTCGACACCGACCGGGGCGTCCGGCTCGGCGACGAGCCCGGGCGACGCAGCGAACGCGGACCACGCCTCGTACGGTGAGCCCAGCTGGCTGGGCGGCCCCAAGGGGAGGATCTGCCACCACGTCTGCCCCGCCGCGACGAGCCAGTCGACGAACCGGTACGCCTCAGGCCCGAGCCGTCCGCCGGGAAGGGAGGAGACGTGCAGCAACACTCCTGCGGCGCGCCGCGCGAGGGGATCGGCGGCAGGGCGGGTGGCGCGGGCTGGCATCTCGGCGCATTCTCCCCGACGCCATCGGGTGAAGACCACGTCCGCGTCGAGAGGCCACGGGGGTCGACGGGTCGCGACGACCCGCAGGGTGGAGAAGGCTTCGTTCCAGGCGAGCCGCCCGGCCAGGGCATCGGCTGGCCATGACACCGCGCGCCGGATCCGTCGGACGTTCCCGGCCCGGTCGGCAACTCGAGCCTCGATCCAGTATGGCCCCCGCCCCGTGAAGGCGTGCCGCCCCGCCGCGCCGCCCCGTCTGGCGCCGCCGTCGCTGACCCGCGACCGCAGCGACCGATCTGCCGACGGGCCGAGGTTCCGAAAGGCACAGCTCTTCGAAGGCCACGCAGGCAGGCTCTCGCGAAGTCCTGACTGTCTTCCCAAGCGCGGATTCCGAGGTGGAGCACTGCCTGGCCCCACGATTACCCACGAAGAGCCCGAGAGAAGCACCTGAACGCCAAGCTCAGCCCGACCGGCCGGCGCCGGCCGGTCGTGCTCGTCGTCGATCACGTTTCTCGCTCGCGGTGGCCGCTCGATCCTCGGGCAGGTGACGATCGGCTGAGGCGCTGCCGCCTGGTCCGGGCGGCTATCCGGTGCTGGTGAAGGCGATGCGGCGGCCGTCCGGCGACCAGGTCG
>CAYTRV010000017.1:3951-22651 GCA_964440285.1 uncultured Bifidobacteriaceae bacterium | reverse complement strand
GCACTCGGCGGCAACTCACCCATCAGCCGCGTTCGGAACCTCCCTGGGCACGACACCTAGACGCCCCCCGGCGCGCCCGGCAAGATGTCTCGTCGTGACGACGCGTGCCCCGCCGCCGCTGCCTGACCGCGTAGAGCACACGCTCGAGGACGGCGTGCTCCTGCTGCGCCTCGTCAACGAGGGTCGCGCGAACGCCCTGACCGAGCGGATGCTGGCCGGCCTCGTACGGGTCCTCGACGGTCCGGAGGCGAAAGCGGCACGGGTGGCGCTCCTCACCGGCGACGGCGACCGCCATTTTTCGAGCGGCGCCGAACTCGGCCAGGAGGCGGCGGCCGAGTGGGTCGAGCGGATCAAGCGCATCGAGCACGGCATCGCGGCGGCCGCCGCCGCGATGGCGAAGGCGCGGTTCCCAGTGATCGCAGTGGTCAACGGCGACGCGATCGGGGGTGGGCTCGAGCTCGCGATGGCGTGCGACTGGCGGATCGCGTGCGACGACGTCCGGCTCGCGATGCCACCGGCTCGGCTCGGCCTCGTCTACACAGCCGAAGGATTGCGGCGGTTCACGGCGGAGATCGGGATCGCGCGCACGCGGGAGATCTTCCTCACGGGCCGGGCGTTCGACGCGCGCCACGGACTCGCCATGGGGCTGCTGAACCATGTCGTCGCGGCCGACGAGCTCTGGCCGCTCGCGAAGCGGATGGCGGCCGCGGTCGCGGCGAACGCCCCGCTGGCGGTTGAGGGCATGCGGGTCGTGCTGCGTGCGATCGGCGACGACGACTCACCGGACGGGCGGGCACAGCAGTGGCGGGTGCGGGCGTTCGGCTCGAGCGACCTCGCTGAGGGGATCGCGGCCACCCGGGAACACCGCCCTCCGAACTTCGCGGGCGGTTCGTGACCGCGGTTCACCCGGTTCGATTGCGATCGCGCCCTGCCCGGTTGACGGCATCGTGACCGCGCCGTGCTACGCACCGTTCGGCGCCCGGGCCGTGGCCTGGATCGTCGACGCCGTTCCCCACGCCCTCGTGCCCTACCTGGTGGGGAGGGTGACCGCGTCGACGGCGGTCGCGATCGGCGCGTTCCTCATCGTCGGCATTCTGTGGAGCGTCGTCCCGGAGGCGCGGCGCGGTGTCACGGTCGGGAAGCTCCTCGCCGGCGTGCGGGTGGAGCGCGGCGACGGGGAGGGCCGGATGGGCCTCGCACGCTCGGCGCTCCGGTGGCTCGTGAAGTACGTGGTGAGCGGCGCCTTGCCGGTCGGCTACCTCTGGTACTTCCGGGACCGCCGCCGGCGGACCTGGCACGACCTGGCCGCGGGCTCGATCGTGGCCGACGTCGCCGGGGGCCACGGGGGCGCTCGTTAGTCCGCGTCGTCCCGGCTGAAGATCTTCGGGGCGGAGCCGAGGAGGAACAGCACCCAGATCACACCGAGGACGATCGGCACCGGGCCGATCTCGTGCCGCTCGTCGATGCCGACCCACAAGAGGAGGGCGGTGAGGACCGCGAGCATGAACAGCATCCAGGCGGGGAGACGTTTCACGTTCGAACCTCGTCGTGGTGTCGCCGGTACCGGGCCAGCCGAGCCCGACAAGGGTACACGCGCGGCGCACCCATTGCCGCCGCCGTACACTTGCGCCATGTGTCGGAACGTCTTTGAGGTCCCGGGGATCAGCTGCGGCCACTGCAAGACGGCGATCGAGACCGAGGTCGCCGACGTCTCCGGGGTCGAGCGGGTCGCGGTCGACGTCGAACGGAAGCTCGTGGAGATCGAGGGCCTCGCCAGCGAGGCCGACGTTGTCGCGGCGATCAACGACGCCGGCTACGAGGTCGTGAGCGGCTCGCGATGAAGGCCGAGAACCTCGGGCGAGCGGCGCGCCTGTCGGGCGGCCCGGCATCGGAGCTCGTCGACGCGGGCCACCGCGCGGAGATCGCCCAGGCGGTCCCGCTCGCGCCGGGGCTGTCGCTCGCCGACCTCGCCCACGCGGTGGCACTGACCGAAGGAGGCGCAGTCGACGGCCAGATCGCCTCCGGGCTCCTTACCGGCCTCCTGGAGCTTCACGAGATCCCCCCGTCGGAGTTCCCCTGGGACCCCGAGCGCGGCGACGCGTTCAACTCCCGGGAGCACGAGCTGCGCCGGCGCGTCGGCCCGGCGGCATCGGGCTGGCTGACGGCGGGGCGCCCGCGGCGTGAGGCGTTCCGGGTGGCGCTCAGGCTGGTCGCCAGGGAACGGACGCTCGATTTTCACGATGCGCTGCTCGACATCGCCGACGCCCTCGCCGGCCAGGCGGACCGGCACGCCGACGCCCTCGCCGCCGACTACACGTATCTGCAGCCGGCGCAGCCGACGACGATCGGCCACCTGCTGCTCGGCTACGCGCAGCCGCTGCTACGCGACGCCGGGCGGCTGCGCCGGGTGCACGTGTGGCTCGACGCGTCGGTTGCGGGAGTCGGCGGGAGCGCCGGGTCCCGCTGGCCGATCGACCGGGTCCGGCTGGCGGAGCTCCTCGGCTGCGAGGAGGTCGCCCGGCACACGAAGGACGCCATGTGGGCCGCCGACGGATACGCCGACCTGACGGCGGCGGCGGCGATCGCCCTCGCGGGGCTCTCGCAGCTCGCCCAGGATCTCGAGATCCTCTGCAGCCGGGAGTTCGGCGCGGTCGCTCTGGCGGACGCGCACAGCCGCCAGAGCGACCTGATGCCCCAGAAGAAGAACCCGTACGCGCTGGCGATCATCCGGGCGGGGGCGGCTGAGGCGGCCGGTGCCGTGACGGCGGTGCTCACGGCGCTCCACACCGGCTCGGCGCGCACCGACCACTACCACGTGCTGAACGGGGCGATCCCGCGGCTCCTCGACGACGCGGTCGCGACAGCCCGTCTGGCGGCCGGTGTGGTCGCGGGCATGACGGTCCATCCCGATCGCTTCGCCGACGCCGCCCGTGACGGGTTCACCGTCGCCGCCGATGTCGCGGACGTCGTCGCGGTCGAGGCGGGCCTCGACTACCGCACGGCGCACACCATCGTCGGGCGGGCGGTGCGGACGCTGATCGCGGAGGGGCGCCCGCCGTCGGACCTCACCGCAAACCTGCTGCGGGCCGAGGCGCAGGAGGTCGTGGGCGCTACCGTTGCGATCTCCGACGCCGCGATCGTGGGGGCGCTCGACCCGGAGGCCTGCCTTCGCGCCCGCACCCAGCTGGGCGCCGCGACGCCGCACGAGATCGACGCGATGCTCGAGCAGGCCAGGGCCGGGGTCGTCGACGGTCACGCCTGGTCGGGCGCCGCCCGTCGACGGGCCGAGCTCGCCACCGACCGCCTGATCGCCCGGGCGCGCGAGCTCGCCGTGCTCGACGCGCGCTAGACGCCGCCGGGCCGCAGCGGTGGCGAGCGGTCCACGTCGCTTCCAGGTGACTGCCATTCGATGCGGACGTCGACGCGGTTGCGGTAGCGCTGCAGGAGGCGCAGCAAGGCGGGGCCGACGGTCAATGCGAACACCAGGTTCCCGACGGCGTGGGCCGTCTCGACCCAGACGCTCAGCGCGGCCTTGGCCGCGAAGGCGTCGACGCTGACCTCCGGCCCGAAGGTGGCGAGCTCCCACAGGTTCATCCCCCACCCGAAGATCCACCCCCACGCGAACGTGACGGTTGCCAGCCCGAGCGGACGCCGGCAGAGCCACGGCAGTGCCGCGCCGGCGAGGCCCGCGAGGCCCCACAGCGCCATCTGCCCCGGTGTCCACGACCCCTGCCCGATGAGCATGTTCGACAGGAGCGGCGCGAGGGCCCCGACCGCGAAGCCGGCGCGGGCGCCGAGCGTGGCGCCGGCCGCGTCGACGATGACCGTGACCGGCTGAACGCTCGGCACGGCGGTGAACAGCACCCGCCCCGCCGCCGCCGCCGCCGCGAGCGCCGCGATGAGCGACAGGCGGCGGGGATCCGCCGGGCCGCGTTCGGTCAGCATGAGCCCGACCGCGAGGATCCCCAGAACGCTCGCGATGGTCAGGTGGGCGGCGTTCACCGGCGGACCGCCGCGGGACGGGCGAGGATGCGGCCCTCGACGAGCTCCACATGGTGATCGGCGACCGCCGTCGCGAAGGCGCGGTCGTGGGTTGCGACCAGCACGGTGGCGCCGCGCGCGACCCGGCGCCGGAGCGCATCGGCGAGCATTGCCCGTCGCGCCGGGTCCATCCCGCGGCTCGGCTCGTCGAACAGGATCACCCGCGGGTCCGCGGCCAACACGGTCGCCAGCGCGACCCGTTCGCGCTCACCCACCGACAGATCCAGCGGGTGCGCTGCGGCGAGCCCACCGAGGTCGAGCTCGGCCATGACCTCACGCACCCGCCGGTCGCGCGTCGCTCTGGGTGCGCGGCTCGCCGCCGAGGCGATCTCGTCGTCCACGCGCTCCCTGAGCAGCCGCCGGCCGGCGTCTTGCGGCAGGAAGCCGATATCCGGAAACCGCTTCTCGGCCGCAAGCGCCGTGACGTCGCGCCCCTCGAGCGTCACGTGTCCGCGGTGCGCGGGGTGGAGCCCCGCGACGACCCGCAGGAGCGTCGACTTGCCAGCGCCGTTCGCGCCGTGCAGCGCCGTGATGGTCCCGGCGTGCAGCGTCAGGGAGCAGGCGGTGATCGCCGCGCACTCGCCGTAGCGGGCCTCCACCGCGTCGACGCGCAGGAGCTCCGGCCCGGCCAGGCCGCACGGGGCGCCGGCGTCGGGCCCGTCGTCGCCGGCCGTGGCGAGGCGTCCCGCCACGAGGCGGAGCGTGCGATCGGCGACGCGGCCGAGCCGGTCGGCGTGATGCTCGGCGATCACCATGGCGACTCCCGAGGCGGCGAGCGTGAGGAGCGTGTCCTGGAGGGCCCCCACCCCGCGGTCGTCGAGCTGCGACGTGGGCTCGTCCAGTAGCAGGAGTCGTGGCCTCAGCGCCAGCACCGCGGCGAGTGCGGCACGCTGGCGCTCGCCGCCCGAGAGCGTCGCGACATCGCGGTCGTGGAGATGCTCGGCGTGGACCAGTGCGAGGACCTCGCGGATGCGCGACCCGATCTGGTCTGCGGGAAGGGCGAGGTTCTCGAGCCCGAACGCGAGGTCACGGGCGACGGTCGCGCGCACGGCCTGCGTCTCCGGGTCCTGGAAGACGCTGCCGACGCTGGTCGCGAGCGCGGCCGGGCTGGTGGTGCGGGTGTCCTGGCCGAGCACCGTGACGCGCCCCGCGAACCGGCCGCCGTGGAAATGGGGGACGAGCCCGGCGAGCGCGCGAAGGAGCGTGGACTTGCCGCCGCCCGACGGTCCTTCGAGCACGACCACCTCGCCGTTCGCGATCTCGAGGCTCACGCCGTCGAGCGCCGGCTGCTCCGCCCGGCCGGGCCAGAATCGAAGCTCCTCTGCTCGCGCGACGATCATCTGCGCAGTCCCAGTGCCGCGACGCTCATTGCGAGCAGCGTGACGGCGGCGGCGACCGCCGGCCACATGGCGATGGGGTCGAGCCGCGGATAGAACCCGAACGACCCGACGCGGCCGGCGATCGCCAGGATCGCCAGCGCTCCGAGCGGTGCTGCGAGCGTGAGCACCATCCGTTCGACCGCGGATGCCGGCGGCTCGTTCATGCGGGTGCGCGGCCCGGCCCCGTAGCCGCGCACCGCCATGGCCTCGGCGACGTCGAGCGATCGCTCCAGCGCCGAGCCCACCAACGGTGTTGCGAGCGCGCCCGCCGCCCTCGCGCGCGTAGACCAGCGTCCGGCGGCGAGCGACACGCCGCGCAGGCGGGCGGTTTCGGACAGCGCCTGCGCGTCGCGCTCGAGCGTGGGCAGCATCCGGGCGGCGACCGACGCCGCGAGGGCCGAATGCGGGAGCAGGCGGCTCGCGGCCGCGAGGAGCCGGTCGGGATCGACGTGCGCCAGCACGGCGCCGATCAGCACCGTCACCGCGAACGCGCGCAGCCCGAGCGCCACCCCCGCCACGACCTCCTCGAGCGTGACCTGCAGGTCCAGGATCGGGATGTCGGGCAGCTCGAACAGGATGAGGTCGCCGTTGGCCTGCACCAGTGGGTTGAGGAGTGCGACCGCCACCGCGACGACGAGTCCGGCGATGAGGTACATCCGCCTGCGCCTGCGCGCCGCGAAGTGGAGCGCCAGCGCACCCGCCGCGACGGCCGCCAGGATGAGGGGGTGGTCGGCGGCGAACGCCAGGGTGCAGGCGGCCGCGCCGAACACGAGCAGGGGCACCGGCGCCCGGCCCGTCACAGTCCGTCCCGCCCGCCGACCGCCACCGGCTCGCCCGTTCCGTCGAACGCCACGGCGAACCGTCCCCGCAGCACGCCGGGGTCGCGCGCGATGCGATCCGCGGCCGCGCGGGCGGCGGCGGCGTCGAGGCCGGCGACCGCGAGCAGGACGCCACCCTCGTCGGGGGTCGCGCCGGTCAGCACGGCAGCGGCGATCGCGCGCGCGCCGGGCACCTCGCGCAGGGTCGAGCCGTCCGCGCCGAGCACGAGCACGCGGCCGTCTCGGAGGTGCACGGTGAGCCCCGCGGCCTCCGGGTCGGCCATCGCCCGCCGCCATGCCGGGTCGCGCCGCCGCAGGGTCGCGTCATCCCCGACCCGCACCCGCCAGGGCGACGCCTGCGGGCCCACCGGCGCTCCGGCGCGTCGCAGCGGCTCGTCGAGCGGTGCGTCTGCGTTGACGGCAACCGGCCGCGTCGGATACCCCTGCACGAACGGCTCGGGCCACGAGCCCACAACCGCCCACGCGTCGAGCAGGCCGCCCCACGGGCGGTAGTCCCACCAGGCGACGTCGCCGGCGCGGAGCGTTTGCTGGTCCGCGCCCCGCCCCGGGCTCACCCCGTTGACGTAGTAGAACCATGCGCGCCTGGCCGTCGTGTCCGACGCCACGTCGTCGATCGCGTTGACGAAGCCGCCGCCGAAGGCGGTCTCGACCGCCGCCACGCCGCGCAGGGCATCGAGGACCGAACCACCGTCAGCCGCGGACCGGTCGAGCATGGCCCGCCCGCCGAATCCCTGGGTGACCAGCAGCCTGGCCGCGCCGCTCGACCGGTCGGAGACGCGTTCGCAGCCCGCCGCGCCCGCAGTCACGGTCACCGCGAGGAGAAGCGTCAGCCATGTTCGAACTCGCACCACTGCCTCTCCACGGAGGTTGCTTGCGGTGCTCGGGACGGAGGCAGGTCTCCTGGCTTCCGATCATCACGCCGTCGCACCTTCCCGAGCCGGGCGGCTCAGTGGCTGGCTTCTCGCCCAGCGCCGACGCTCCCGGTGACAGTGGCGGGACCGCGCCGGATTCGCACCGGCTTCCCTCGAGCGCCCGTAGGCGACCACCGCCCGAAGCCGCCGGAGCGTATCAGCGAACCGGCGTCTCGGGGGGATCCGGGACGGGCACGCGGTCGGATCGGACGGCGAGGTCGGCCATTGTGGGCCAGTCGTCCATCCGCTCCATCGCGCTGGGCTGGTCGGCGAACCTACGGCCGAACCGGGACCGCTTCGGTGGCGGCGTCCTGATGAGCTCGAGCGGCGCGACCTCCTCGCCGCGCATCATCGCGACGAAGGCACGTCCCAGATCCGGGTGGAACTGCGACCCGAGCCCCGCCTCGATGCGGACGAGCGCCTCATCGGAGGAGAGCGCCCGGCGGTAGGGCCGGTCGGTTGTCATCGCGTCGTAGGCGTCGGCGATCGCGACGAGGGCGGCCTCGATCGGCAACCGGTCGCCGGGGAGGGCGTAGTAGCCGCGTCCATCGGGCCGTTCGTGGTGGTAGCGGATCGCCGGACCGAGCGCGCGGGTCAGGCTCAGCGGTTCGAGGAGGTCGGCCGACACGCCGGGGTGGCTTCGCATGAGCTGCCATTCCCGTTCGTCGAGTGCCCCCTCCTTGTGCAGGATCGCGTTGTCGACGACGACCTTGCCGAGGTCGTGGAGGCGTCCGGCCCATCGGGTGGCGAGGACGAGCTTCGTCGGCAGCTGCACGCGTTCGGCGAGCTGCGAGGCGATGGTGCCGACCCGCTCCGAATGCGCGGCCGTGTACGGGTCCCGTGCGTCGACCGCCGATGCCAGCGCCCGCAGCGTCTGGCGTGTCTCGGACTTGAGGTCACGGTGGCGTTTGATGGAGAGGAACACCGCGGTGAGGATGAGGACGGTGAACGCGAGGACCTCGGGGGCGGTGTCGATCAGCACCGACAGCACCACCGCGAGGCACGCCTCCATGAGGTACGCCAGCAGCTCGGGCGGGCGGATCCAGCTCTTCGGGTCCCACCGTTCCCCGGCGACCGCGGTGTGGATCGACTCGACCGCGATGACCATGATCGGGACGTAAACGCAGAGCATCCCGAGGACGGAGGGATACATGCTCCAGTCGAACGCCCGCTCCTGGCCGTTCGGGATGGCCACGTGGTAGGCGGCGCTCGCGCCGAGGGTGGCGGTGAGGGCGACCCCGGTGTTGAACAGGATGCGGATCGGTGACCGTCGTCGGACGCTCTCCCCCAGGAAGGTCGAGCCGCCCGCGACGAGCGCCGCCCAACCGGGGGCGAGGAGGATCGCGGCAGCCAGGTGGAAGCTCGACGCGAGGCTGAACGGGTGCTCGGCCTCCTCGTCGTCACCGGGGATCGTCGCCAGCTCCATGGCGGCGCCGGCGAGGAGCAGTCCCAACCAGAGTCCGATCCGGGGGGTGTCGACCGACTGCGCGAGCCATGCCGACGTCGCGACCGCCGCCGCGGAGATGGTCAGGGTCACCCAGAGGACGATGCGTGCGTTCCGGTTCACGGGGTGCGCGCCGCCATCGTCGCCGATGTGTTGAGCCGATTCATTCGGTCGTGTTCTCTCACCCGCGGGATCCGTCAAGGGGGCGAATTCCCGATGCTAGCGCGGACTTCTTCCCCAGCGAAGGGCCTGCTCCTCTCGGCCGCGAACGCCGGGGCAGGCGAGCATTGGTCGCCGCCAGTCGGGCCCCGGTGCTGCCCGGTCGCCATCGCAGCGCTCGCCAAGGTGCTGAAGGGTGACGCGGACGCTCGTGCCCAGGGCGTCATCGCGGCTGGCGCGGCGGCCTGCGGCACGCCGTGAGCGCTGACCGCTGCGACGACGGCCGGCGGCGCGGACGGGCCAATGCGCAAGGGGCCCGCCTGGAGCGCTCCGGTCTGGAGTGCCCCCAACGACCCTCCCTGACCGGACCGAGGCCACCCGAATTCAGATCAGCTGCGTCGGACGCCGGCAGTTCTGTCCGCAGGTCGTGACGGCCCTCGAGGCGCTCTTCGCGGACGAAGCGCGCTTCACTCCGTCGGAAGTCCCAAAGCCTGACATGCCTCACCCACCGCCGGAACCTCGCGTGTCAGCGGCACCGGCTCGAGTGCGCGCAGTTCGCTCCGGACGCGTTCCGCGAAGAGCGTGACGTTGATCCACGAGGCCTCGAGCGTCGACCACCACCGCAGGCCACCTGCGTCCGGATGCTCGGAGTAGAGCGAGGCCGCGATCGTCCGTGTGACCTGCCGGCGCCGCGTCGCGACCCGTGAGGGGCGGAGCGTCTCGCGAACCAGAAAGCCGGGATCGTCCAGGTCGACGAGCTCGCACCGATCGGCCAGCTCGTAGCGAGCCAGGACCAGTCGATGGCCACGGCGGCTCAGCATCTCGGGCCGAAGGCGCCTGCCACGGAACCGGGCAAGCTGTTCGGCGACGGCCGAGACCGGCGATTCGGCGACGTAGAGCGCGCCATAGCGGTCCGGCGCGTCATGACGCCCCTCGCCCTGGTACTCGCGCGGCACCCACATCACGCCGCCCGGGGCATCGGCAGGCGCGGATGGGTCCCACGGGAAGCACCGCCACAGCTCAGGCGAAGCTCTCGCCCTCCTCCGCCCGGATCGCGCGGAGCACCGCGGTGAGATCGCCGGAGCGGATCACGTCGATCGGTCTTCGCTCACCGAGCGAGGGGTTGAGGCCGAACAACCAGTCCTCCATGACCGCCGGTTCGTACAGCCGCGAGATGGCGCTCACGGTCAGTTCGAGCAGGTCGAGCCGTGCGGCGTTCTTCGGGTCGATGCCGCCTCCCCGCGCCCACCGGCTGACCTGCGCCGCATCGACGCCGAGGGCCTCGGCCACCCGGCGAAGCGACCCGAAATCCTCCGCAAGCGCGGACACCTTCTGAGCGACTGCGACAGGCACGCAACCAACTCTAGCGCAACATGATGTGTTGCGCATGTGCCCATGGGTTGACCACAAGGAGGGGTCAACCCCTCGACAACCATCGCCGGGCTCCTGCGCGACCTCGCCGCCGAGGACGGACTCCCACGAGGGATCGTCGTTGTCGTGGATGAGGCGGGAATGGTCGGCACCCGTGCACTCGCGCAGCAGTCGTGGACGTTCTGCCCCTGCCTCGCCTGCGCGGTGACGTGGCCGGAGGTGTCCATCCTTCCTGTGTGCGCAAATTGTGGTGGAGGATGTTTGCGAGGTGAGCCGTGGTCCGGGTTCGCATCGGGGCTCTACAGTCTCGACCACTCCTGCGGTGTCTGTCTCCGGCCACAATGTCCTTCAAATTCCGGCCCCGCCTGCCGATGGACGTATGGGTGGTCCATATGATCGGAGCAGATATGTCGATTGCGGGCACGATGTCCGCCACGGATTCCCGACAGATCGCGAAGGCCGCGGCGGGCTTGAGCGGCGCACCCGATTTGCCCGCGCTGCTGTCGGGTATAGCTCAGGCGGCCCTCACCGCCCTCGGCGCCGATCGGGCCACCTGCTACTCCAATGACGTGGAGGCCCAGGTCGTCTCTGGCGTGTACTCAACGGAGGTCGATCCGGAGCGGAGGGCTTTCCTGGAGCGCGCCAAGGGACTTGGCGCGGCGCAGCTTCCGATCTGGCGGCTTCAGCTCGCCCAGGTCGATCCCTTGCTGGTGATTGAGGACATCGGGTGCGACCCGGTCGTTCCTGCTGCCCTCGCCGCTCGTCTCGGCTCGGGGGCCCTTCTCGGCGTGCGCCTCGAGCACCCGTCGATCCTGCACGGGGGCGCCCCGGCGCTCCTGGGCACTCTGTTCTGCAGCTTCTCGGCGCCGAAGCGCATCTCGACCGTCGAGCGCAAGGCCGCCCTCGGGCTGGCGAGCCTGGCCACACTGGCCCTGACCAACGCTCACCTGCAGGCCGAGACGGCCCAGAGCCTGGAGGCGACGCGCGCCTTGGCCGCCGAGCAGGCGGCGCTGCGGCGGGTGGCCACCCTGGTTGCCACCGAGGCCGCGCCCGAGGCGTTGTTCGCCCAGGCGGCGAAGGAGGTGGCCGGCCTGTTGGAGGTCGAGTGCGGGCTGGTGGCCCGCTTCGAGCCCACGCGGGCGGTGCCGGTCGGCTGGTGGGGCTCCCACCAGCCCACCATCGACCTCGTCTTCCCTCTGGACGGCGCCGGCGCGCTGGCCCAGGTTTCCCGCAGCGGGCGGGTGGCGCGGGTGGGTGACTATGAGTCGCTCTCCGACGACCCGGTGGGGAAGATAGTGCGCGCAGGCGGTTATCGCAGCGCGGTGGCTGCGCCGGTGCGCGTGGGTGGGCGCCTGTGGGGGGCGCTGCTGGCCGCCACCACCGAGGACGCGCCCATCGACGCCGACGCCGAGGGGCGCTTGGAGCGCTTCACCGAGCTGGTGGCGGTGGCCATCGCGAACGCCGAGGCCCAAGCGCGGCTGGTGGCCCAGGCGGCCAGCGACCCACTGACGGGGCTGGCGAACCACGGCGCGTTCTTCGAGCGGCTGGACGCCGAGCTCCGGCGGTCCCGGCGCCACGGGCGCCCGCTCAGCCTCATCCTGATCGACCTGGACCACTTCAAGTCCGTCAACGACGCCCACGGCCACCTGGCCGGCGACGGGGTGCTCGTAGAGATAGCAAGGCGCTTGGGGGCGGTGACCCGCGGGGAGGACGTGCTGGCACGGGTTGGCGGCGAGGAGTTCGCCTGGCTCCTGCCCGAGAGCGACGCGCGCAGCGCCTGGACGGCGGGCGAACGGGCCCGACGGGCCATCGCGGGCGAACCGTTCCCGGGGGTCGGCCAGCTCACCATCTCGGCCGGCGTCGCCGAGCTGGGGATGGGCACGAGCGCCACAGAGCTCTTCCACGCCGCCGACGCCGCCCTCTACTGGGCCAAGACCCACGGGCGGAACGCCTGCGTGCCCCACACCCCCGAGCACGAGCTGGTCATTGGCCATCAGCGGGACGCCTCGAACCACTTGGCTCCGAACATCGAGCGACTCGTCACTCTGGCCCGTGAGCAGCTCGGGCTGCCGTTGGCCGTGGTGACGGAGTTTCAGGATGACCTGTTGGTCGTTCGGCATGTGGATGGCGACGCAGCCGCTTTCGGGGTGCACCCCGGAATCGAGATCCCGCTGGAGGAGACCTTCTGCGTACGGGCGACAGATGGACGTCTGCCTTCCCTGGTCCGCGACGCCCACCACGAGGAGCGCGTGCGAGACCTGCCGATCACGCGCACGGCGGGCATCGGCGCCTACATTGGCGTGCCGATCACCTTTCCGGACGGGGACCTCTACGGCACGCTGTGCTGCCTGAGCCCGCGCGCCGAACCCGCCCTGGGCCCGCGCGACGTGCGGCTGCTGACCTTCCTTGCCAACATGGTCGGCGAGGAACTCGAGCGCGACGGGAAGACGCGACGGATCCACACCCACAGACGCGAGGGCATCCGTCGCGTGCTGGAGGGCGAGGGACTCAGCATCGTGTTCCAGCCCATCGTCGAGCTGGTCGAAGGCCACGTCGTGTTCGCCGAGGCCCTCAGCCGCTTCTCCGTCGAGCCCTACCGCACGCCTGACATCTGGTTCGCCGACGCGGACGCCCTCGGGCTGGGGGTCGAGCTTGAACTGGCGGCCATCCGGGCCGGCCTCGGGCACCTCGACGAGCTGCCGACGAGCGCGCGCCTCTCGCTCAACGTCTCCCCCGCCACCCTCTGCTCGCCAGAGCTCATCGAGGCCCTCGCCGCCACCCCCGGCGCGCGACTGGCCATCGAGCTCACCGAGCACGCACCCGTCCACGACTACCCGACACTGATGGGGGCGCTGGCCGCCCTGCGGTCACGCGGCGTGCAGTTCATGATCGACGACGCGGGCGCCGGCTTCTCGAGCCTCAAGCACGTCTTGGACCTGCGCCCGGACGCGATCAAGCTCGATCTGTCCCTCACCCGCGACATCGACTCGGATCCGGTGCGTCGCGCCCTCGCCGCCTCCCTCGTCGCCTTCGGCCGCGAGACCGGGGCCATCATCGTGGCCGAAGGCATCGAGACGCAGGCAGAGCTCCAGATCCTGCGGGAGCTTGGAGTCACCCACGGGCAGGGCTACCTCCTCGCCCGCCCAGGCCCCGGGCCGGTACCCGAGCGGGTGGCGTTCGACGAGGCGGCGCCGGCTCCGGTCGCCGCGTCCTAACCGCCACCTCGCACGCCAAGAGACTCGCGCATGGGAGTACAGCGACCCCGCGCTCATACAGACACCCTGCGCACCGCTCGAACGTTTGCCAGAGGGCAAGCTACGCGCCAACGGACCTTCCACGGTCGCCAGGGCTCCCGCCTTACGGGGTCTCGATCACGAACCAGGCAGGGTTCTCCCTGGGCCTGGCGCGCCGGTCAGGGTTCACTGCCGGGCGGTTTCCGATGTGCCACGACCCGCTGCAGTCGCAACCTTCGTGGGGCGAGTAGGTGTCCGAGGGACCAGGCGGCGTGGGTAGTAGCCCGTCCTCGCGACCTTCAGTCCGCGGCTCACGCGCCCACGATCTGGCCCGCACCTGGGGATCGAGGTTTGCGGGGAGCGCCACCACATGCTGGGCGTCTGGGCGTTGCGGCGGGCAACGTTGCACAGGGTGATCGTCTGCACCGAGCCCTCGCGGATGACGTGCAGCTGCCTGTGTGGGTTGGTCACGTCGGCACGCTAACAGCCTGCTCCGACCCGGAACTTGCCGACGGGGCCCGGCCCTCGCTCGGGGGTGGCTCGAGTCCTCGGAATACACCTCGGCCCGGATCTCGACTACGACGACCCGTCTGCTCGGCACACGCGGGTTCTCACCCAGAGGCGGGGCGACGTCCCCATTGCCTCCAGCCAGCCCGTTCACGGCCGTTGCCCCATCTGTTGCCCCCACCACCCGATAGCTTGCTCACGAACGGTCGGAATCTGCTAACTACCAGGGACAACACAATAGCGGCGGTAGGACTCGAACCTACGACACGCGGATTATGATTCCGCTGCTCTAACCAACTGAGCTACGCCGCCCTGTTCGCCCCAGCGAGGCGAAGCCCAGTAACGGACTCGAACCGTTGACCCCCTCCTTACCATGGAGGTGCTCTACCAACTGAGCTAACTGGGCGTGCCGACAGCCGTCGGAGTGGGGGGAGGAGGGTTCGAACCTCCGTAGGCTGAGCCGACGATTTTACAGACCGTTCCCTTTGACCACTCGGGCATCCCCCCGGGCCGAGGGAGGGTACTCGAACCGCGCGTCCGCCTCAACCCGGGGCCGTCGGGCGTCGTCGTTACCATCACCGCCATTCCCAACACCGGTCGGAGGTGCATGTGGCGCCGTACCGCTCGCGACTCATCGCCGAGTTCATCGGCACGTTCTTCTTCTTCTTCGTCGGGTTCAGCGGGATCGCGGCCGCAGTCGACCTCCCCGGCAGCATCGCCGGCGCCGGGGTGGCCGCCGGGTTCGGACTCGGCCTCGCCCTCGCGATCTTCGCCTTCGGCCACATCTCCGGCGGGCACTACAACCCGGCGGTGACGCTGGGCCTCGCCGCCGGCCGGCAGTTCCCCCTCAAGGAGGTGCCCGGCTACTGGATCGCCCAGTTCATCGGCGGCGCCTGCGCCGCCGGCCTCGTATCGGCCCTCCACTCCGACGAGGTCCAGAAGGCCATCGCGAGCTCACCGGGCGATACCAGCGTCGGGAAGGCGTTCGTCATCGAGGCCGTCGCGACGTTTCTGTTCGTCATGCTGATCAGCGCCGTCGCCACCGACAAGCGTGCGCCGTGGAACGGCGTGCTCGCCCCGGTCGCAATCGGCGGGTTCATCTTCACCGCGGCGCTCACGATGGGCCCGTTCACCAGCGGGTCGTTCAACCCCGCGCGGTCCCTCGCCCCCGCGCTCTACGGCGGCGGCAAGGATCTGTGGGTGTTCATCGTCGCCCCGCTCGTGGGTGGCATCGTCGGTGGGGTCGCCTACTGGGCGGTCCGGAGGGACTCCGGCGACGCAGAACGGCTGCCGGACGGGACCGCCGCCACGTGAGGCAGCCCCGCTGACGACCACTGAACGCCCGGCCTCCGAGGGGCGCGGGCAGGCCCCGTACGGCCCGCTGAGCCGGCGGACCCATCGGGATGATGGATTCCCCGCGTCGTCGGTTATCGTCGCGTCGTGAAGGTCGAGAGCGCGATGCTGGGCGGCAGGTACATCCTCGAGGGCCTCATCGGCAGGGGCGGCATGGCCTCGGTGTGGCGCGCGACCGACACGGTGCTCGAGCGACCGGTCGCCGTCAAGCGCCTCCACGCACGGCTCCACGACGATCCCGAGCTCGCTGAGCGGTTCCGACGCGAGGGCCACGCGGTCGCGCGCCTTTCGCACCCCAACCTGGTGCGCCTGCTGGACCAGGGGCATGAGGGCGACGAGCCGTTCCTGGTGTTCGAGCTCGTGGAGGGACGGGACCTCAAGACCATCATCCGGCGGGAGGGCCGGCTGCCGACCGACGAGGCGGCGTCGATCTGCGCGCAGGTCGCGCGCGCGCTGGCCGCGGCCCACCGAGCCGGCGTCGTGCACCGCGACATCAAGTCGCACAACGTCCTCGTCACGCCCGACGGGGTCGCGAAGCTCACCGACTTCGGCATCGCGAGGATCGTCGAGCCGGAGGGATCGGGACTCACCAAGACCGGCATCGTGATGGGGTCGAGCGACTACCTTGCTCCCGAACAAGCCGAGGGGCGCGACGTCGACGCCCGCGGCGACATCTACTCCCTCGGGGTGGTGCTGTTCGAAGCGCTCACCGGCCGCCTGCCGTTCGTCGGCGAGAACGCGGTCGCGGTCGCGACCAAGCACGTCTACGAGGCACCCCCCGATCCCCGCAAGATCGTGAGGGAGATGCCTGCGGACGTCGCTCACGCGTGCCTCCACGCGCTGAAGAAGCGCCCCGGTGATCGATTCGCGAGCGCTGCCGCGTTCGCGAGCGCCCTCGAGGCGCAGCCGGGAGGCACCCTCCTGGTGCACGACGAGCCCGACACCGGGCGGATGCGACCGGTCCGCACCCGCCGGGCACGGCGGCCACTGGCGGTTGCCGCCGCGGTTGTCGTGCTGGGCGGCTCAGCCGCGGCGGCGTGGCAGCTCGGCTCGTTCGGCCGGGGTGACGGACCCCTCGGCGGGGCCGTCCGACCGCTGACGTTCGCGCTCGTCGACCACGATCCCTTCGGGTCCGACGGCACCGAGGAGAACCGCGGCAAGGTGCCCCTCGCGACCGACGGCAACTCCGTGACTGCCTGGGAGACCGAGGCGTACGACACGGCGGAGCTCGGCGGCATCAAGACCGGCGTCGGGCTGCGCGTGACGCTCGACGTCCCCGCGACGGTCACCGCCGTGCGCCTGCAATCAACGACGCCCGGCGGCAACGTGCAGATCCTCGGCCCGGGTGCCGACGTCCCCGGGGGCCGCCCTGTCCTCGGGCAGGCCCCGCTCGCCGCAGGGCTCACCGACATTCCGGTGACCGTCTCGGCGCCGATCACGGAGCTCGTCGTCTGGCTCACCCAGCTGCCGGAATCCCGCAGGGGCGACCTGCGGTATGTGGCATCCATCGGGGAGGTCGAGGTGTCGGGGGTGGCGAAGAGGTAGCGGATGGACCCGTGGGAGTCGTCGCTGCGCGAACTGGAGGAACGCCTCGCCCGACAGGGCGCGCGCCAGCGCGAACTGGCGCCGAGAACACGGGCTGCCTACCTCGGTGACTGTCGCCGCGTCGCGCGGTGGCTCGCCGACCACGACGTACCGTCACCGGATCGGGTGAGCCCCTCGGCGCTGGACGCCTGCTTTCGCGAGCTGTCCTGGTCGGCGGCGACCCGGCGCCGGGCGACGATCGCCGTACGCGAGTGGCTCGCTCGGTACTACCCGCCCAATCGCTCACCCGCCGACCTCGTGGACGTGCCGAAGCTCGTGGAGCGGCCGGTGCCGCGGCTCTCGCAGGTGGAGGCTGCAGGCGTGATCGATGGCGCAGCGGATCCCGCGGATTCCGATCCCGGCTCGGTGCGACGAGCCCTCGCGCTCCGCAACCGCGCCCTGCTGGAGGTGCTCTACGGTAGCGGGCTGCGGCGCCAGGAGGCCTGCGACCTGGTGCTCACCGGGGTCGACTTCGAACACGAGACAATCCGGGTCGTCGGCAAGGGAGGCAAGGCACGAACGGTGCCGCTCACCGAGCCAGCCGGCGATGCCCTGCGGGCCTGGCTGTGCGATGGCCGGCCGCGGCTGGTGCGCGGAGGGCCGATCGCGTCGTCTCGGGCGCCCGTGTTCGTCTCGCGGTCCGGCGCCGCGCTCGACGGGAGCGCGGTGTACCGGGTCGTCGCCGGGGAGCTGCGACGTGCGGGCCGTGCCGGCGGTCCGCACCTGCTGCGCCACGCGACCGCCACGCATCTGCTCGAGGGCGGCGACGGGCGCGACGGTGCGCATCTGCGGGTCGTGCAGGAGATCCTCGGTCACGGCAGCCTCGCCACGACACAGCGCTATACGGGCGTCACCACCAAGGCGATGCAGCGGGCGCTGCGACGGGGTCATCCGCGCGGATGAACGTTCCGTCGCAGGGGTACTGGGCCCTGGCGGAGGGTTTCCTCGCGACCCGTGCGAGCGTCAACACCCGGCTGGCGTACCGGCGCGATCTCGTCCTGCTCGCCGGGGCGCTCGGCGTCGCGCCGGCGGAGGGTCCGGTTGCCGTGTTCGGGGTCGAGGACGATCCGGAGGCCCGCCGCGCGGCGGAGGCACTCGCGGCGATCCCGGCGGCGTGGTGGCAGGGGTGGCGCGACGGCCTCGAAGGGACGGGGTCGAGCCGCCGCCGGCGCGTCGCTGGCACGCGGGCGTTCTGCAAGTGGTGGGCACGGCTGTTCGCCCTCGAGAGCCCGGTGCGGGATCTGGGTCCACCGGGCGGCGTCGCCGATGCCCACCGCCGCCTGGGACGGGAGATCGTCGCGCTCGACCAGGCGCAGGTGCGAGCGATGTGCGACGCGGCCGCCGGCCTGACCGGGCCGCTGGGCGCGCGAACCCACGTGCTGATCGAGACGCTCTACGGGCTCGGGTTGCGGGCGAGCGAGGCGGCGTCGCTCAACCTCTCGGACTGCCATCTCGACGACGCCGACGATCCGTACGTGATCGTCCACGGCAAAGGGGCACGGCAACGCGCGGTGGCCGTCCCGGCGATCGCCCGCGCAGCGTTGCTCGCCTATCTCGCCGTCGGCCGGCCGGAGCTCCGAGCGATCGACCGGCGGCCCCGGCCGGATCAGGCCCGACATCGTGATGCCGACGCCGTGTTCCTGACGAGTCGCGGCCGCCGGATCGGCCGGGCGGCGGTTTGGGAGGCGGTGCAGCAGGTAGCGAAAGCCGCAGGTCTGCTGGACGACGGGCAGCGGATCTTTCCGCATGCGCTGCGCCACTCGTGTGGCACGCACCTCATCCAGTCGGGTGTCGACATCCGGTACGTGCAGGCGCACCTCGGTCACGCGAGCCCGGTCACCACCGAGATCTACACGCATGTCACCGCCGCGCACCTGCG
>CAYTRV010000017.1:1835-3851 GCA_964440285.1 uncultured Bifidobacteriaceae bacterium | reverse complement strand
TCGGCCAGCCGGCCTTGCGACGCTCATGCCACTCGACGGTGTCCCAGCCGTCCCAGGTGTACCCCGCCGTCGTGACCAGCGGTTCGCCCTTCACCGCGATCGAGATGCCCAACCGGTCCGTTCTGCGCGTCGTCACCTTCCCGTCGAGGCCGACCACGTACAGCCGGTGGGTCGACGGGTCGGCGACGCTCAACATCGCCCAAGGGAGGGCGATCTCGAGGACGCCGTCCCGGCCGTCGATGAGGTTGCGGTCGTCGAACCGCGGGCTCGCCGGGTCGGTCGTCCCCCACGGCATGAGCGACGCGTCGCGGACCCCAGCCGGGTGCATCTTGCGGGAGCCCCGAAGCCGGTAGGGGTAGTTCAAGATCTGGCGGATCCGAACCCACGCTCCGCTCTCGGGTTGGACGTCGGCAGGGTCCGTCGGGATGTACCCCTCGTTGACGCCGTAGCGGATACCGAGCGGCTCGATCCACCCGGCGTGGTGCATGCGTGCCTCGCCACCGGGCTCGATCACGACGGCCATCTCGGCCTCCCGGTCGACCCCTGGCAGGCCGGGGAGGCCGCGGTTGCCGCCCGGGCGGGCGTCGAGGCCGATGACGATGCGCTGGCGCCGCCACAGCTCCGGTGCGACCTTGAGACGCAGGTAGACGTTCTCTGCGTCGTTCATCGCGGCGACCTCGGTGACCGACGCGCTGCCATTGCCGATCGGTGCGACCCCATCCCATTCGCGGTCCTCGCCGTCGAGCACGACGAGATCCCTCGGTCCCGGCTCGGCCGCGATGATCCCGAAGTGCTCCTCGTTCGTGAACACGCTTCGCCAGAGGGCACGATGGCCAGGCGGCAGCTCGTAGTCGATCGTGTTCCACGTGAACTTGAACCACTCGTCGAGCCACACGAACACCATGCCGCCCGCGACCCCCTCGTCGCGCAGATCGTGGAGCATGTCGACGACGTTCGCCGCGGCCTCCTGCTCGCTGTGGCACCCCTGGTCGCGGCCGAGCGGCGCCACGTGGGCGCAGCCCAGCGACGTCGGCTGCCCGAACTCCGTCACCATGAGCGGGACGCCCCTGTGGTGGCGGCGCAAGTCGCGGATGTAGCCCGCGTACGGGTCGATCTTCCCGTCACGCGGACGGCGGTACGTCTGGTACGTCTTCTGCCACCGGAGGAAGTCGGGGTAGTACGGGTAGGCATGGAAGCTCGCGAAGTACCCGGCGGGCCACGCCGGGGTTGCCGCGATGTGCATCGCGTCGATCGAGACGAGGTCCTCCAGGTAGTACGGCTCCTCCGGATGCCGGAGCGGGTCGGTGGTGTCCCAGTTCGTGAACGTGAGCGGCACGCTCCAGCCGCGTTTCGCCTCCTGGGTCGCGACGGCGTCGAGGTTCGACGCGATCCAGTTCTCCATCGGACTCGCACCGCGTTTCGCTTGGACGTAGCGGCCGCGGTAGGCCGGCATGCCGCGGTGCTTCACGTTGGTCGCATGCGACGCTATGGGGTCCCACTCGATTCCGAACGACCAGCCCATGAGCCATGGGGAGATGTCCGACCCGTAGATGCCGCCCGCATGTCCGGGGACCTTCTCGATGACCGCGTCCCCGTGCGCGACGGCGACGGCGTCACGGATCTCCTTCCTCATCTCCTGGACGACCTGCCGATCCCAGATGTCCCGCGCCTTGTAGAAGCGCGCCTCCGGGATCCAGAGGCCGTGCAGCACGTACAGCGGCCGGTCGGGGTGGCGGAGGTTGTAGTCGCGCAGCGCGTCGTAGAACGCGGGACCGAGGATCGTGTAGACCCGCACGACGGTCACGCCGAGCTCCCCCATCTCCGCGAACCACCGGTCGTAGTCGGGACGGCTCGCGGCGAGGGCTCCGGGCTCCTGCCCGGGGACACTCGATCCGAGGTTAACGCCCGCCCAGAAATGCGGTGTGAAGCGTCCTCCGACGGCCACCTGGATCTCCTCGCCGACGCCCTTCGTGGGGAGGCGCACGCCGACCTGGAGGATGCGGGTGGACGGCGCGG
>CAYTRV010000017.1:0-1825 GCA_964440285.1 uncultured Bifidobacteriaceae bacterium | reverse complement strand
ACGTACGGAGATGCTGCGCCCGGCGAGCTGCTCGCGTACATCGGCTCCGCGGGCGGGGGCGTGGGATTCGCGCGATCGAAGAGCGGCACGAACGTCGCACCCGCCGAAACGACGCCGGCGATGATGAACAGACCTGCCCAGAGCCCGATGTAGGCGAACTGGGCGGTGCGCTCGCCGAACCTGGGCAGCAGGCCGCGCCGCCGTCGCGCGGGCGAGGCGTGGTTCACCGAGGCCGGCGCCTCGGCTCGCTCGGGGTGGAAGGTGGGGTCGTCCACGCCCTCGTTCTTCGACCGATCCCCGGTCCGGCTTGACGGTTCAGACAGATTTCGTGAGCGCGATCACCCGGGCGGATATCCCCTCGGGGCCGATCTCGAGGATCCCGACGTTGCGACGCATCGCGTCCGGACCGAGCTGCCGGCGGTAGCGGCGGACCCACCGGTCGGCGATGCCCTGGAAGCCGGTGCCGGGCGGCCGTCCGCCCTCCAGGCTGCCCCACGGGCACACGGCGCCCGGGGAGAACACCAGGGTACCGCCGACGGCGGCGTTGTCAGGCTCGTGCCAGTGACCGTAGACGACGCAGTCGACCGGCCCGATCGACCGTACGAGCGCGCGGTGCAGGCCGGCCCGCCAGCGGAGCTTCCGTCGGGCCAGCACGTGGGCGACGATGACCGCCATGTCCAGCAGGAACGACCGGCGCCCGTGAACGAGGCCGATGCGCTTCCCTGCGACGGTCACGACGGTGGAGCGGGGAAGCGCGAGTCCGTCGAGGCGGTCGTGGTCGCCGCGCACCGCCACTACCGGCGCGATGGCTGCGAGCCGGTCGAGCACCCACGGGCGGGAGATGTCGCCGGCGTGGAGGATGAGCTCGCAGCCGGCGAGCACGTCGAACAGCTCAGACGGCAGCTCGTCCAGGTACTCGCCGACGTGCGTGTCGGCGACTACGCCGATCCGCGCCACCGGCGGCGTGGTTGGGGAGGTCACGCCACTACGCCAGGTAGCGGGCGCGTTCGATGGCGGCCTCGATGCCGAGGTCCACGAGCCGCTCCACCAGCTCGCGGTAGCCGACGCCCGCGGCCTCGAACAGCCGTGCGTACACGCTCGTGGGGGTGAAGCCGGGGATCGTGTTGACCTCGAGCGCCCGCACGTCGTCGCCGTCCTCCACGAAGAAGTCGATCCGCGCCATGCCGGCGCAGCCGATGGCGGTGAACGCCCGCTGGGCGATGTCCTGCAGCCGGGCGGCGGTCGCCGCCGGGAGATCGGCAGGGACCGTCAGGCGCATCCGGTCCGGCAGGTACTTGGTGTCGTAGTCGTACCAGTCGCTGTCGTACCCGATCTCGCCGACCGGCGAGAGCAGGAGGTCATCGTTTCCGAGCACTCCGACCTCCACCTCGCGGCCGACCATGCCCCGTTCCACGAGCACCTTCGCGTCGTGGCGCAGCGCGAGATGGAGGGCGGCGTCGAGCTCCTCCGGGTGGCCGACCTTGGAGATCCCGACGCTGGAGCCGAGCCGGGCGGGCTTCGCGAACACCGGGTAGGCGAGCGCCCGGGCGACCTCGTCGCGCACCTCGCCGGGCGCCTCCGCCCACTGTCGCGCGGTCACTGTGATCGACTCGACCACCGGGATGTCGTGCGCGCGCGCGACGCTCTTGAAGAGGGCCTTGTCCATCGCGATCGCCGAGGCGCCGACTCCTGCGCCGACGTAGGCGACCCCGGCGATCTCGCAGAGCCCCTGGACGGTGCCGTCCTCGCCGAACGGCCCGTGCAACGCCGGGAACACCACGTCCACGAGCCGCGACGGCCCGCCGTCGAGCGCCGTGAGCACGCC
>CAYTRV010000016.1:0-22979 GCA_964440285.1 uncultured Bifidobacteriaceae bacterium | reverse complement strand
CCGGGTGGATCACCTCCCCGGAGAGGGCCCTCCGCGCCAGGACTTCCGTGAGATCACCCGGGAGATCCGCGCCGACTGGGAGGTGACGCGGGCGTGAGCTGGCTGTGGTTCGCCCAGGTGCAGGACACCCAACGCGGCGGTGCCCTTGCCTCCGCCCCGATACGCGACCCCGACGGCCGGGCTGCCGGGTTCCTCGCGGTGTGGCCGGCGACCAACCGACCGAAGGTGCCGGCGGTGAAGATCGACGCCCGCGTCATCGACCCCGACGGCGAGGCGGCGGACGTCTCCCTGGTGCTGGCGCCCCCACGCGTACGGATCCTCTTCGACGACACCGCGGTCCAGCAGGCGCGGCGCGACGTTCTCGCCGGCCGTCCGCCCAGGGCGATCTCCACACTCCTTCGCGGCGACAGCATCTTCGCCGGGGCGATCACCGTCGATCCGCTCGGCGACGACCCCTTCGCCCGGATCTTCCCCGGCAGGCGGCTCAGGGTGGCGGCGGGATTGTTCGGGGCGGTCCCGGCCCCGCCCGGACCCGACATCGAGCGCCACGGCAGTGGCGCTCCCTGGCCCTACCCGTCATTCGCCGCCGCCTAACGTCGGCGCGTGCCGGGTACGGCAGTGGCGCTCCCTCGCCCTACCGTCGTTCGCCACCGCGTCCGTCGCGTAACGGTCGCGCGGGCTGCGGGACGGTGTGAGTGTCACAGCAGCTTTGACGCCCGCGGCCCTGAGCAGCGCCGCGGGCGCCCGAACGAGAGGCGAGGTCGGCAATGACTGACACCTACGACGCGATCGTCATCGGCGCCGGCCCGGCCGGCGAGGTCACCCACGGGGGTAAGTACCAGGGCCGCGTCGCCGCCGCGGACATGCTGGGACACGGCCATCCGGCCGACTACCGTGCGGTTCCCCGGGTCGTGTTCACCGAGCGGCAGCTCGCCGCGGTCGGCGAGGCAGAGGGCGCCGCCGCCGCGACCGCCGACCTGCGGAGCGTCGCGCGCGCCTACACCTACTCGCCCCCCCGCCACGGGGCTTCCTCACGCTCGTCTCGGACGGAGAGCGGCTCATCGGCGCGTACGGCGCCGGTCCCGAGGCGGGGGAATGGCTCCAGCAAGCGACCCTCGCGATCCGCGCCGAGGTCCCGCTCGACGTGCTCGCCGACACGATCCAGCCGTTTCCGACGCTCTCGGAGCTCTACCTGAAGGCGATGCAGGAGCTGCGCTCCGCCGCGGTCGCGCACGGCTAACTCACGGAGGGATGCTCGCCGGCTATCCGGCGAGCAGGCCGGTTCCCCACATCACGACGAGTCCGACGCCGAGACCGGTCGCGACCATCGGCTCCAGCCCGCGCGACGCGCCGGCGGGGCGCAACGTGGGCGTGATCTGCTGGATGACCTGGACGATCGCGCCCGCGCCGACGCCAAGGAGCAGCGCGGTCATCTGCGGATTTGAGGCGAGGCCGCCGATCCAAGCGCCCGGGACGACCGGCAGCCCGGCGACGAGCCCGAGGAGCGCGAGGCTCCGAAGCGACGGTCGCTCGCGCGCGACGGGCGCGACGATCGCGAGTCCCTCGGTCGTGTTGTGCACTGCGAACCCGATGACGAGGAAGGCCCCCAGCGCCAGCGCCCCCGCCGCGTAGGCGCCCCCGATCGCGAGGCCCTCGCCGAAGTTGTGAAGCCCGATGCCGATCGCGACGAGCAGCGCGATGCGCCAGCCGTCGGCCCCCCGGCGCCGACGGCTGAGCCAGCCGTCCACCCCCGTCATCGCCACGTACGCGAGGAACGCGCCGAGCGCGACGAGGCTCGCCCCGCCGAAGCTCTGCGCCCCCTGTCCCGCCTGTTCGATCCCCTCCACGACCGCCTCGACGGCCAGGAATGCGAGGAGCCCCACGGTGACCGCCAGCAGGAACCGCACGACCGAGTCACGCGTGCGCCGGGCGAACGGCAGCCAGAGCATCCCCATCATCACCGGGATGATCCCCACGTAGAGGCCGAGCAGGCCGAGGAGGCCGAAGAACCCGGCGTCGGCCCTCGGCGTCTCGGCCGCGGCGTCGATCGCATGGTCGATGGTGACGCCGGTCGAGGTGAGCAGCGAGATCTCGTACGCCTCGCCCTCGTTCCACAGGTACGGGATGCGGATCGTCGCCTGATCGAGCCGGCCGATCGGCTCCGCGGGAAGCGATGCCTCGGCGATGAACGCGTCGTTGACGATGACCTGGGCGAGCTTTACCGCGTCGGGCCCGTCGTTCCTCACGCGCAGCGCGATGACCCCCGGCCGGAGCTCGGCGCGCTCGACGGCGATCTCCTCGATGGGCGGCGCGTTCCGCTCGAGCCCGGGCAGGTCGAATGCCAGGAGCAGGAGCGCCAGGATGGCGAGGAGGGAGAGGGGGATCGCCGCGAGGATCCATGTGGGGGTGCGCGGCGGTGCTGGCGACCCAGCCGAGCTCGGCGAACTCGCTCGTGTGGGCGTGGAACATGAACGTACCGGCGTACGGGAACCGCACCTCGAGGATCCCGCGCTGCCCCTGCACCTGGCTGATCGTGTCGGTGAGCTCGGTCGGGGTCAGCGACGTGCCCGTTGGGTAGTAGTGGAAGAAGTTGGCGTGCAGGTGGAACGAGTTGATCGCGTCGAACTCGAGCACGTTCACCAGATAGATCCGCACGAGCTCGTCGCGGCGCACCCTGATCGGCCGGTGCATGTAGTGGAATCCGACCGTGTTGACGGCGTACACCTCGTTTGCGCCGTCGAAGTTCGTGTCGAACCCGTTCATGACCATCACCATCTCGTGCGCCTCGGGCCGCGGCGACTTGGGGTCGATGACGAAGGCTCCGTAGAGACCGCGGTGGATGTGGGTGGCGAGCGGGAACGTGTGGCAGTGGTAGAGGTGAAGCCCGAACGGGGTGGCGTCGAACTCGTAGGTGAAGCTCGTGCCGGGCTCGACGAGCCCCCCGGGTCCACTACCGGGAATGCCGTCCATGTTGGAGGGATGGATGCCGTGGAAATGCATCGTGTGGGGGTGGCCGGTGGAGTTGGTGAACCGGATGCGCAGGCGGTCGCCCTCGGTGGCGCGGAACGTGGGACCCGGGACGCGGCCGTTGTAGGTCCACGCGAGGTACGTGACGCCCGGGGCGACCTGGATCTCCTTCTCCTGCGCCACGACCTCCCATGTCCTGAGGGTGCGGCCGCCGGGGAGGCGCGTGACGGTTCCGGCGTCGAAGTCGGTGAGGATGGCGTCGGGGTCGAAGCCGTTGACGGCGGCGTCGACGTGGCCGCGTGCGCCGGAGTGCAGGGGCCCGTGGGGGTACTGCTTCGCGAGCTCCTCGGGGGTCGGCTCTGTGGGCGAGTCGCCGCCCGCGGCTCCGGCCACGACCGCGAGCGCCCCGGCGCCGGCGGCGGCGCCCAGCAGGCTTCGCCGGGTGAGCTTCGTGCGGTCGAGTGACATCAGACCTCGGTTTCGGGGCGCCAGAAGAAAAAGTTTGGCAGACCTAATTCATGAGAGCAACGGCCGTCGGCTACTGCTTCTCGGCGTGCCCCCCGAACTGCTTGCGCATGGCCGACAGGACCCTGTCGGCGAGGTCCGCCTCGCCGCGCGAGCTGAACCGCTCGAACAACGCGGCCGTCAGGACGTGTGCCGGCACGCCGGTCTCCACCGCCGCCTGCACCGTCCAGCGGCCCTCGCCGCTGTCGCTCACCCGCCCGCTGAACTGCGCGAGGTGCGGGTCCTCGAGCAAGGCCGTGGCGGTCAGATCGAGCAGCCAGCTGGCCACGACGCTGCCGCGGCGCCATACCTCGGTGATCTCGGTCGTGTCGAGGTCGTAGCGGTAGTACTCGGGGTGCGTGAGCGGCGCCGTCTCCGCATCGTGCTTCTGGTCGGCCGCCCCCGCGTTCGCCTTGCTGATGATCGCGAGGCCCTCCGCGTAGGCCGCCATGGCGCCGTATTCGATGCCGTTGTGGACCATCTTCACGAAGTGGCCTGCGCCGACCGGCCCGCAGTGCAGGTACCCGTGCTCCGCCGTGGTGGTCCGTCCCTTCCGGCCCGGGGTGCGCGGCGCCGATTCGACCCCCGGCGCGAGGGAGCGGAAGATCGGGTCGAGGCGTTTCACGACCTTCGCCTCGCCGCCGATCATGAGGCAGAACCCGCGTTCCAGCCCGAACACCCCGCCGCTGGTCCCGACGTCCACGTACCCGATCCCGCGCTCGACCAACTCCTCGGCTCGGTGGATGTCGTCGCGGTAGTAGCTGTTGCCGCCGTCGATGACGACGTCACCCCGCTCGAGGTGGGTCGCCACGTCGGCGACGGCCTGGCCGGTGATGCCGGCGGGCACCATCACCCACGCCGCACGGGGGGGTGCGAGCTTCCCCGCGAAGTCCTTCATGTCCTTCGCGCCGGTTGCGCCTTCCTTCACGAGCTGGCGCACCGCGGCCCGGTTGACGTCGACCACGACACAGTCGTGCCCGTCGCGCATGAGACGCCGCACGATGTTCGCGCCCATCCGGCCGAGACCGACCATGCCCAGCTGCATCAGTGCCTCCTCGTGTCAGTTGAGCGGGGCGTGACCGCCCGCCCCCGGCGGGTGAAGATCGGGCTCACCCAGAGGGACTGCGCCCCCCCGCCGACCCCGATTTCCTCCTCCGACGACGGGGAGACTACGCGCGGCGGCCGCGGGCCTGCCGGTAGCGGCGGATCAGGGCGTTCGTCGAGCTGTCGTGGGCGAGGGCGGGCGGCCCGTCCGACTCGAGCTCGGGGGTGATCCGCCTCGCGAGGACCTTGCCGAGCTCGACCCCCCACTGGTCGAACGAATTGATGCCCCAGATGGCGCCCATGGTGAACACCTGGTGCTCGTACAGGGCCACCAGCTGCCCCAGCACGCTCGGCGTGAGCCGCGGCGCCAGGATCGTGTTCGACGGGCGGTTCCCCGGGAAGATGCGGTGAGACACCTGGTGCGCGGGGACGCCCTCGGCCTCCACCTCGGCGAGGGTCTTCCCGAACGCGAGGGCCTCGGTCTGGGCGAAGAAGTTCGCCATGAGCTGATCGTGGTGGTCGTCGACCTCGTGCACCGGCTCGTTGAACCCGATGAAGTCGCAGGGGATGAGGCGCGTCCCCTGGTGGATCAGCTGGTAGTAGGCGTGCTGCCCGTTCGTGCCGGGCGTGCCCCACACGACCGGGCCCGTGGTGTACCGGACCGGTCGCCCGTCGAGGTCGACGGACTTCCCGTTCGACTCCATGTCGAGCTGCTGCAGGTACGCCGGGAAGCGGGTGAGGTACTGGGAGTAGGGGAGCACCGCGTGCGTCTCGGCGCCGAAGAAGTTGCCGTACCACACTCCGAGCAGCCCCATCAGCACCGGCAGGTTCCGCTCGAACGGCGCGGTGCGGAAATGCTCGTCGATGGTTCGAAACCCGGCCAGCATCTCGCCGAACCCGTCGGGTCCGATCGCGACCATCGCCGACAGCCCGATGGCGGAGTCCACGCTGTAGCGGCCGCCGACCCAGTCCCAGAAGCCGAACATGTTGTCGGTGTCGATGCCGAACTTCGCGACCTCCTCGGCGTTGGTGGATACCGCCACGAAGTGACGCGCGACGGCGACGTCGTCACCGAGCTTCGCGAGGAGCCACTTCCGGGCGGAGGTCGCGTTGGTGATGGTCTCGATCGTCGTGAACGTCTTGGAGGCGACGATGAACAGCGTCTCCTCCGGGTCGAGGTCGGCGGTGGCCTCCCAGATGTCGTCGCCGTCGACGTTCGAGACGAAGCGCACCCGAAGCGACCGGTCCGCGTAGTCGCGGAGGGCCTCGTGGGCCATTGCCGGGCCGAGGTCGGACCCGCCGATCCCGATGTTGACGACGTTGCGGATGCGCCTCTCCGTGAACCCCCTCCACGCCCCGGAGCGCACCCGCTCGGCGAAGTCGCCCATCCGGCCGAGCACCTCGTGGACGTCGGGCACCACGTTGCGGCCGTCGACCTCGATCACCGCGCCGGCGGGGGCCCGAAGGGCGACGTGCAGCACCGCGCGGTCCTCGGTGACGTTGATGCGCTCGCCGCGGAACATCGCCTCGATCCGCTCTCGCAGTCCCGCCCGCTCGGCGAGCGCGACCAGCAGCCGAATCGTCTCGGCGGTGACGCGGTTCTTGGAGTAGTCGAGGAACAGGTCGCCCGCGGCGGCGGTGAGCGCGTCGCCGCGGGCGGGGTCGTCGGCGAAGAGGTCCCGCAGGTGCCGGTCAGCGACCGCGGCGTGATGCGCGCTGAGGGCGTCCCATTCGGGCGTGTCGACGATGCTCACGGCGGCGGCTTCCCAGTCGCGTTCCGGTCGCTCGCACCGTACCCGTCCGGTCGCGACGCCGCCGGTGGGACGGACGCCCGAGCTCGTCCACCTGGCACCCGGCGGGTGCGGCGTGGCCACCGGCAGCGCGCACTGCCCGTTCCCAGGCAATTAGCGAGCCGCGGCCGGTGACTTCCTGTTCCCGGGCAATTGACAGTCACCAGCTACACCTTGGGTCGAGGGGTGACCGCTTCAGTCAGTGAGCGGGTTCTCACTCCACTGCGGTGACCGTTGATTGCCCGGGCATACGTGGTCACCGGAACAGGTGGTCACCCCTGCCCGGGCTGCGGACGCCCCGGTCGAGCCGTCTAAACCAGCTGGTGCTCGTCGATGTAGGCGAGCACCTCGTCGTAGATGCCGCCGTGGTTCGACGTGACCGCCTGCTCCATCACCGATGAGAACCACGCCGGGGCCGTCGGGCGGACATCCCGGAGCGCCCGCGCCACATGGCCGGGGCCGATGACGGGCTCCCCGCCGGGCGCCTCGGCGGCCGCGAGACCGGCCGCGGTGTCGCACAGCAGCAGCAGGTCGTCGCCGGAGAAGTGCTGGGTGCGCTGCACGATCCAGCCGACGTCGACGCCCGCCAGGCGCGTGTTCTTGAGGTGGAAGCGCAGGATCGCCTCGCGCGCCGCCTCGTCGGGCGGCAACACCAGGAGCGTACGGTCGAGGCGACCCTCGGCCCGCAGGGACATGTCGACATCCCAGGGTGACACCGCCCCTGCGAACACGAAGACCCCGCGGTTCGCCGCGGCCGTGTCGAGTTCGGTCACGAGGCGGGCGACCACACCGCGGTCCACCGGGTCGTCCGGTGCGTCGGGGTGGCGGCCGGCGAGGTCGACGTCATCGAGGAACAGGACGCACGGGGCGGCATCGCGGGCGGCTTCGAAGATCCGCTGGATGTTCTGGCGGGGATCGCCGGGCCACTCGAGCGAGCCCTTCAACTTGATCGGCAGGAACGCCGCGCTCATCTCCCCGGCGACGACGCGCGCGAAGAACCCCTTGCCGCAACCCGGAGGACCGAACATCAGGTACCCGCCGCGCGACGACACCGCCTGTCCGCCGCCGCCGCTGCCGTTGCTGGCGCGACCCTGGAGCGGGTCGAGCACCACCGACTGGATGCGCTGCTTGACGTCGGTGACACCGATGACGTTCCGGAGCGAGATCGTCGGCCACTGGATCGACTGTGGGTCCACCGAGAACTCGCGGGGAGCCTCGGCCTCGGGCTCCTCGGCGCCCGGGTCGCCCTCTGCCTCGTCCCGCTCCTCGGCCGCGGGCTCCTCGGCGACCGGTTCCGGCGCGGGCGCGGGAGGCTCATCGGTCGAGGCGGTGGGGGCGGGGGTTGAGTCCGAACTTGGCGGCGCGTCCTTTGGGAGGGCCGGGCTGGCCGGAGTCCGCTCTGGCGCTACAACGTTCGCAGCCCCGGCTGGAGGTTGGGCGGCCGGCGGCGCGATCGCGGGAGCGGGATTGGCATGGTCAGTCAGCGCGCGGACCGCTCCGGCGACCCGGCGAAACGCGTCTGCGCGCACATCGTCGGCCGTCTCGGCGGCCTGGGCCGCGAGCTCGAGCGCCCGGACGTTGTCGGGCTGGGCGCGCAGGATCGCCTCCGCGTGGGCGAGCCCTTCGGCGCCGCGACCCGCACCGACCATGTGCTCAATGAGGTGGAGGCGCAACGGCACGTTGCCCGGTGCCGCGTTCACGGCCGACTCCAAGCCCGCGATCAGCTCTCGATCCGACATTTCACATTTCTCCCCACTTTCGCGCGTGTATCGGCCGATCGGGGGCAGGAGTTAACCCCTCACGACGCGTGATGTTTCGTACCGGCGGATGTCAGTGCGGAGCGGTCGCGGCCCGCCGGGTTCGGGGTCGACCAGCCCTTCCCACGGGACGGTGCGGGCGTGCAAACTACGGACGCCACCCCAAGCAAGGAGCCCGCATGGCCGTCGAGCGAGAGACCGTCGAGATCGCCCGCATCGAGGAGATCCTCGGAGATGAGGCGCGCGACCTGCTCACGCACCAATGCGCGACGATCGGCCGGGACCGGCTCGCGCCGCCGGGCCCCGACTTCGTCGACCGGATCTTCCAGCAGTCCGATCGTTCCGTCCGGGTGCTCGGGGCGCTCGAGACGCTCTTCACCAACGGGCGTCTGGCAGGGACCGGGTACGTGTCGATTCTCCCGGTCGACCAGGGCATCGAGCACTCCGCGGGGGCCTCATTCGCGAGGAATCCCGACTACTTCGACCCGGCGCGCATCGTCGAGTTGGCGATCGAGGGTGGGTGCAACGCCGTGGCCACCACGTTGGGTGCCCTTGGCGTCACCGCTCGCAGGTACGCGCACCGGATCCCGTTCCTGCTCAAACTCAACCACAACGAGTTCCTGAGCTACCCGAACGCGTTCGACCAGATCATGTTCGGGTCGGTGAAGCAGGCGTGGGAGATGGGCTGCGTCGCGGTCGGCGCGACCATCTACTTCGGATCGGAGGAGTCGAAGCGGCAGATCCAGGAGGTCTCCGAGGCGTTCGAGACGGCGCACGACCTCGGCATGGCGACGGTGCTGTGGTGCTACACGCGCAACAGCGCGTTCAACACCACCAAGGACGGCGGCCCCGACTACCACACCGCCGCCGACCTCACCGCACAGGCGAACCACCTCGGCGTCACGATCCAGGCGGACATCATCAAGCAAAAGCTCCCCGACACGGCGGCGCCGGGCTTCAAGAGCCTCGGGTTCGGCAAGTTCGACGAGCGGATGTACAGCGAGCTGATGAGCGACCACCCGATCGACATGACCCGCTACCAGGTGGCGCACTGCTACATGGGGCGCATCCCCCTGATCAACTCCGGCGGAGCGTCGGGCGCGAACGACCTCCACGACGCTGTGAAGACCGCGGTCATCAACAAGCGGGCCGGCGGGACTGGGCTCATCAGCGGCCGCAAGGCATTCCAGAAGCCGATGCGGGAGGGGGTCGAGCTGCTGAATGCGATCCAGGACGTCTACCTCTGCGACGACGTGACGCTCGCGTAGGGGCTCGATGTGGCGCCGCGCTCGGAGTTCGCCGCGCTGGTCGAGGAGCTCATGCAGCCGGTCGGGCCGGTGGACGTGCGCGCGATGTTCGGGGGGCACGGCGTCTTCCTGGACGGCGTGATGTTCGGCCTGATCGCCGACGAGGTGCTGTACCTCAAGGTCGACGACGGGAACCGCGGACGGTTCGAGGAGGCCGGCCTCGAGCCGTTCGTCTACGCCGCCGGGGGCCGCTCGACCACCATGAGCTACCACCGCGCGCCGGACTTCCTGGAGGACTGGGACGCGCTCGAGCCGTGGGTCGTCAGCGCCCTCGATGTGGCACGCCGGGCGAAGCGCGCGCCCCGGCGAGGTGGAAGCCGATAGTGCTGCCGCGGGCTTTCAGTCTCGGACGGCGCCGGCCGCTGGGCCCGCTGTGGGCGACGGGTCGCGCAGCGCCACCTGCCCCCGGTCCTGCACGACGCGGCGGAACAGGCACAGGACGACCGAGAGCGACAGGAGGGGGCGGCCGCGATTGCCGCAGCCTGCGTGGTGTGTCCGTAGGCCAAGAGCACGCGGGTTGCCAGCGCGCGCGTACGCGCTGTCGCCTCTTCGACGAACGCCCACGCCGACGAGGCGTCCCACCCCGCGATCCGCCGGATCAGCCGGCCGCGTGTGGCGGTGAGCGAGTGGTCACCGGGCGTGATCGCGCCGTCGAGCTCGACCTCCCAGAGCTCGTCGTCGAACCAGTGGGGGAGCTCCGCGAGCGGATACCCGCGCACCGGGAAGCGCTCGTCACCCTCGAGCCACGACGCGACAGTCTCGCCGATCGGCAACGGCCACCGGCGACGGTCCAGGAGTCCACGCGCGCCGGTTCCGAGGAACACGAACGTCAGTCCGGTTCCCGCTTCCAATCCCGAAACTCGGCCAGCAGCTCCTCCTTCGCGGCGACGGGGACGTCGTCCTCACGAAGCGATCCCACGGCGGTGATCATGTCACGCAGCTGCGACAGGTATGCGCGGCACGGCGGGCACGCGACCAGATGGCGTTCGAAGCGCCGGCGGTCGGGGGTGGGAAGGGCCCCCTCGAAGTATTCGGTGACGAGCTCGACCAGGTTCGCGCACGTGATCCATTCGCGCTGCTCACCCACCGGCGTCCCGCTCATGGTCTCCAGCCGACGTCGAAGCCGACCCTACACCCGCAGAAGCGTCAGACCCGCCGTGTTCCAGTGATCTCAATAGCGTTACAGACCGAAGTAGAGAGTGTGAAATCGGTCACGCAACGCGCCAGGCGGCCTCGCCTTTGCTCTCGCCGTCGTCGATCCTGGACGGCATGAGCGCACGCGCCGAGTTGATCGCCGAGCGTCTTGCCGGCGCCCGCGAACGCACGCTTGCCCTCTACGAGCCCTTGCAGAGCCCCGACCTGGCGCGCACCCCCGATCCGATCATGAGCCCGCCGCTCTGGGATCTCGGGCACATCGCCGCCTATGAGGAGCTCTGGCTGGCCTGCCGGCTCTCCGGGCACGCGTCGCTCCACCCCGAGCTTCAGCAGGCCTACGACGCGTTCGAGACCCCCAGGGCCCGGCGCACCGAGATCCGCCTGCTCGACGAGGCCGGGTGCCGCGACTACCTCGACCGGGTGCGGGAGCGATCGCTCGAGGCGCTCGCCGCGACCGACCTCGACCCCGACGGTCCGCCGCTCACCGCGGACGGCTTCGTCTTCGAGATGGTCGCCCAGCACGAGGCCCAGCACACCGAGACGGTGCTCCAGACACTCCAGATGTTCGCGGACGGGACCTACCGGCCGCCCCGCCAGACACGCCTGCCCGACGCCCGGGACACCGTGGCCGACCGGATCTTCATACCGCCGGGGAGCTTCTCGATGGGGGCGAGCGTCGACTTCGCCTACGATTGCGAGCGGCCGCGTCACCCCCGGACGCTGGCCGGGTACCTGATCGACCGCTACCCCGTGACCAACGGCCGGCACCTGGCGTTCATGGCCGACGGCGGCTATGAGCGTCCTGAACTGTGGAGCGCGGCGGGGTGGGCATGGCGGTCCGGGCACGACGTGCGCGCGCCTCTCTACTGGGAGACCGACGTCGACGGGAGCTGGGTGGCGCGGAGCTTCGACGAGATCGCCGCCGTGGATCCCGACCGACCCGTCTGCCACGTGTCCTGGCACGAGGCCGACGCGCACGCCCGCTGGGCCGGCGCACGGCTCCCGACCGAGGAGGAGTGGGAGCGCGCCGCCTGCGGCGGCCGCGGCGAGTGCGACGCGGGGCGCTACCCATGGGGCGACGAACCCGCGGAGGGCCGCGCGAACCTCGATCAGCTCGCGTTCGCTCCGGCCCCGGTCGGCGCCTACCCGGCGGGCACCGCGAAGACCGGCTGCGCCCAGCTCATCGGGGACGTCTGGGAGTGGACCGCGAGCCGGTTCGGACCCTACCCCGGTTTCGCGGCGTTCCCGTATCGCGAGTACTCCGAGGTCTTCTTCGGGAAGGACTACCGCGTGCTGCGCGGTGGGTCGTGGGCGACGCAGCCGATCGCCGTGCGCACCACCTTCCGCAACTGGGACCTGCCTCAGCGGCGGCAGATCTTCTCCGGATTCCGGCTCGCATGGGACCTCCGGGACTGACCACATGACGAGGGAGACCAATGTGTCCTTGACCGCGCCCCGCCGTGCAACACGGCCTCAGCCGTACCGTCTCGACGTTCACCCGGTCAACGCCACGGTCGCCGGCTCGATCGCGGACGACGTCCGCAGGGGCCTGACAGATCGGCCGAAGTGGCTGCTCCCGAAGTACTTCTACGACGAGCGCGGAAGCCAGCTGTTCGAGGTGATCACCGCACTTCCCGAGTACTACCAGACCCGTACCGAGCTCGAGATCCTCCGTCGCGAGACGGCGGGAGTCGTCGCTCGGCACGAGCCGACCGAGCTGGTGGAGCTCGGCTCCGGGTCCTCCCGCAAGACCGTCGCGATCCTCGACGCCATGAACGAAGCGGGTGGCCTCTCCCGGTACATCCCGTTCGACGTGTCGCCCGGCATCCTCCTCGGCGCGGCCGGCCGGCTCGCCGAGGCCTACCCCGGCCTTCGGGTGCACGCCGTCGCGGGAGATTTCGAACGCCATCTGCGCCAGCTCCCGAGCCGGGGGCGCGGCGCGAGGCGCCTGGTGGCGTTCCTGGGCGGCACGATCGGCAACTTCCATCCGGATGCCCGGGCTCCGTTCCTGCGGGCGATCCGCGGGCTGCTCCAACCGGGCGACCGGCTGCTCATGGGCACCGACCTCGTCAAGGACCCGGTGATGTTGCAGGCCGCCTATGACGACGCTGCCGGGGTCACCGCGGAATTCAACCTCAACGTGCTGAGCGTGATCAACCGCGAGCTCGGCGCGGACTTCGACCCCGACCGGTTCGCGCACGTGGCTCAGTACGACGAGGAGAGCGCCTGGATCGAGATGCGACTCCGGTCGCTCGCCAATCAGGTCGTGCACGTTCGCGACATCGACCTCGACGTCCACTTCGCCGAGGGCGAGGAGATGCGTACGGAGATCTCCTGCAAGTTCACCCGTGAGACCCTGGGGGAGATGTACGGGTCGGCCGGCCTTGAGCTCCTGGAGTTCCACACGGACGAGAACGCCCGCTTCGCCGTGTCCATCGCCGGTCGCGACGACGACGGGGACTAGCCCTCCGAGTCGGGCTCCCCGGTCGGGTGGATCCAGATCGTCCGGTTCTCGATGGTGATCTCGTCGTTCTGCACCAGTTTCCCGAGGGCGATCGTGACCGATTCGCGCACCGCGCCGACCATCTCGGCGAGCTGCTGGTGGGTGAGCCGCAGGTCGAGCCGGATCCCCTGCGGGGTGACCCGGCCGAAGCGCTCCGCCAGCTGACGCAGCTTGAGCAGGAGACGCCGCTCCACCCGCGGCTCCAGGGCGATCGCCACCGCGAGCTCGCGGTCAGCGACCTGGGCCGCCAGCACCCGCACGAGGTTCGCTGCGATCCGCGGCTCGGTAAGCCATGCCTCGAACCGGGGGCGATCGACCAGCAGCACCACCGACGGTTCGAGCGCCCGGCCCCGGACCCGCGGCCCGACGGACGTCCATGACTCCGTTGCGGGGAGGACCACGTCGCCCTCCTCCAGGAGCGTGACGGTGCGGTGGCGAACGGCGTCGGCCTCGTCGAAGTCGAGGGCGACGCGGCCCGACCGCACGACGCAGCATGCCGCGCCGGATTCGGTCACCTCGAGAAGGTCGCCCTGGGCCAGCCGCACCGCGGTGACGCCGCCGAGCATCCGCTTCAGCGCGGACTCGTCGAGGCCGCTCAGCAGGTCGAACGTTGCGAGGCCGGATCGCGCCGCTTTGGTTCCCACGCACCCTCCCGCGTCCCGAGGATCGTAGCCGTCGAGGCCGGTAACCGGAGAAGGGACCCGTCGCCGGCCAATTGGCCGCCGCGTCGTCGTCCAAGTGGCCAGTCCCGATCCGTGACAGGCCAGCGCCCGCCGATTCGCCGGAGCACTCAGGGTCGGTCATCCGGCCAGGGGAGTGTCTGTTGTCCCGACGACACCCATCATCCCCCGTGGGTTTCACATATGTGTAGATTGCACCTATGAGCAACGCATTCGAGGATCAAGCGACCCCGCCGCGTGAGGTTCACGGGCACCCGAGGAGCTGGGTCCAACCCTTCCTGTTGCTGTCGCTGGATCAGTGGCAGAGCCACGGTTACGAGCTGATCCGCCGGCTGACGCTCTTCGGCTTCGAGGCGGTTGATCCGGGGAGCGTTTACCGGACGCTCCGCCAGCTCGAGCGCGACGGCCTCCTCGAATCCGACTGGGACACCGCGAGCGGGGGTCCGGCCCGCCGACGCTACGCGCTGACCGACGCCGGACGAACCTACCTCAACGGGTGGGCCGGGGCGCTGCGCGGGTACCAGCACATGCTCGACGCATTCTTCAGCAAGTATCCGGAGACCCAGCAAGACGACCCCACGGTCGCGCCGAAGCCGTGAGCACGGCGCTTGCGCGCCCATGGGCCTCGCCCGCTGCGCCGGCGCACCGACCTCCCGACGGTCACTGCCCGCTCGGCTCCAGACAAACACCACCGAAAGGCCCGGTATGCCCGAAGATCAAGCGCTGACCACGTCGGAGACCGACGCGCTTCCGGTCCTCGCGTGGATGGACGTTGCGCTGCGAGCCGGAGACTCAGCGACCGAGATGTGGCGCGGCGTGATCGACGACTGGGCCGAGCTGTGCGCCCGCGCCACGACGATCTGGTTGCGACCGGCGGCGGCCCTCGGCCTCGGGCCGATCGGATCCGGCTTCAGCGCCCACGGGGCCGGCAAGACCATCGACCAACTCCAGGTCGGTGACTCGGCGAGCGTCACGCGGCGCGTCTCGCAGGCCGACATCGACTCATTCGCGCGGATCTCGGGCGACGACAACCCCGCGCACGTCGATGCCCTATGGGCGGCACGTTCGCCGTTCAACGGGCGTCTCGCGCACGGCATCCTGACCGCAGGCCTGGTGTCGGCGGTGCTCGGCACCGAACTCCCCGGGCCGGGTGCGATCTACATGTCCCAGACGCTCCGGTGGCTCGCCCCTGTGCGACCCGGCGACGTCCTCACAGCCACTGCGACGATCACGGAGATCATCACCGAGAAGGGCCGGGTCGTCCTCGAGACCGTCGTGAGACGCGGGAAGGAGACCGTGCTGACAGGCGAGGCGCTCGTCATGCCGCGGCGCGAGCGATGAACCCAGCACCGTCTACGGCGGTGGGCGCACACACGAACGACAATCCCCACGAGGAGGGCAGATGGCGTCAGGACTAGCGGACCAAGTCGCGCTCGTCACCGGAGGCGTCCGAGGGATCGGGCTCGCGATCAGCGAGATCCTGATCGCCCAGGGCGTTCGGGTCGCGGCCGGCTACTCGCGGAACGGCACGGCGGCGGACGCCTTCCTCAAGAAGCACGCGGATCACGGGGCATCCATCCATCAGGGGACGATCGAGGATCACGCCGATTGCCAGCGGGTCGTCGACGAGGTCGTCGACCGCCACGGACGCCTCGACATCCTCGTCAACAACGCCGGCGTGACGATGGACCGCACGGTGCGGAAGATGCAGCCCGAGGAGTGGGACTACGTGCTGCGCGTCAACCTCGGCGGCGCGTTCAACATGTGCCGGGCCGCGCTGCCTCACATGATCTCCCGCGGCTACGGGCGCATCATCAACATGAGCTCCGTCACCGGCGAGAGGGGCAACATCGGGCAGGCGAACTACGCCGCGTCGAAGTCCGGCCTGTTCGGACTCAGCATGAGCCTCGCCCTCGAGTCCGCCAACAAGGGGATCACCGTCAACTGCGTCGCCCCCGGCTTCATCGAGACGGACATGACCGCCGCCGTTCCCGCCGAGATCATGGACCGCATCGTCGAGGGCATCCCCGTCAGGCGGCTGGGCCAGCCGGAGGAGGTCGCACGGGTGGTCCTCTTCCTCGCCGAGCCCGAGTCCAGCTACATCACGGGGCAGGTGTACTCGATCAACGGTGGACTCAACATGTGACTTCCCGCCGGAAGGCCCCGCGCTCGCGTCGTATGAACGTCTGACTCGACTGGAGACCCGATTGAACTCGAAGAATGGAAATGGATCCGGCGGAGGCGATGGCGATGCCGGGCCGGACCCCGTGTCGAAGCTCGACCCCCTCGGCCTTGGCCGTGCGTGGATCCGTGCGATGCAAGGTGCCGGCAAGAACCCGGGGGCGCTGATCGAAGCCGCGACGCGGTACGCCGGGGGCATCGTCGAGGCCGCGGCCGCCACCGGCGCGCGGGCCCTCGGGGCCGACACGCCGGGCCCGATCTCGCCGGCGCCGAAGGACCGGCGGTTCACCGATCCCGCGTGGACCGAGAACCCGGCCTTCTTCATGCTGCTACAGGGCTACCTCTTGTGGGCGCGCCTCGTCAACGATCTCGTGAAGTCCGCCGGTCTCGACGACCTCGACGGCGAGAAGGCCGGCTTCACGGCCGAGCTCCTCATCGACGCGCTCGCACCCACGAACTTCCTCGCGACGAACCCCGCCGCCCAGAAACGGTTCCTCGAGACCGGCGGGATGAGCCTGGTCCGGGGCGTCCGCAACTTCCTGGACGACGTCGCGACGAACGGCGGTCTCCCGCGGCAGGTCGACCCGTCGGCCTTCACCGTCGGAGTGGACCTTGCGACGACGCCGGGGAAGGTCGTCTACCGCAACGAGCTGATGGAGCTGATCCAGTACGCCCCGACGGGCGAGAGCGTGTACGAGACGCCCCTGCTCCTGAGCCCGCCGTGGATCAACAAGTACTACATCATGGACCTCGCGCCCGGCCGGAGCTTCGTCCAGTGGGCGGTGGATCACGGCCACACGGTGTTCGCCATCAGCTACAAGAACCCCGGCGAAGCCGACCGCGACCTGACCCTCGACGACTACCTCCAGCGCGGCCCGATCGCCGCGCTCGACGCCATCCGCGAGATCACCGGCGCCGAGCAGGCCAACGTCGTCGGCCTGTGCCTCGGCGGCACGCTCACCGGAATGCTCCTGTCGTACCTGGCGAAGGACGGGCACGAGCGGGTGCGCTCAGCGACGTTCCTCAACACGCTCGTCGACTTCAGCGACCCCGGCCGGCTCGGCGCGTTCACCGACGAGCCCGCCATCGCCCACCTCGAGGACCTCATGTCGGAGCGCGGATACCTCGAGTCGAGCGAGATGATGAACACGTTCACGTTCATGCGCGCCAACGACCTCGTCTGGAACTACGCCGTCAACAACTGGCTGCTCGGCGAGGCGCCGCCGGCGTTCGACATCCTCGCGTGGAACAGCGACGGCACGCGGATGCCGGCGACGATGCACTCGTTCTTCGTCCGCTCCTGCTATCTGCGCAACGAGTTCGCCCGCGGCACGATGGAGCTCGCGGGCGTCCCGCTGGATCCGTCCGCCGTGACCGGGGACGTGTACGTGCTCGCCGCTCAGGAGGACCACATCACGCCGTGGCGGGGCAGCTACCTCACGACACGAGTGCTCCCCAATGCGAACACCCGCTTCGTCCTCTGCGGGGCCGGGCACATCGCGGGCATCGTGAGCCCGCCGAGCCCGAAGGTCTGGTACCGCACCGGTGGCGACGGGCTCCCCTCGACCGCCGACGCATGGCTCGAGGGCACGACGCGCCACGAAGGATCGTGGTGGGAGGACTGGGCAGTGTGGATCGGTGAGCGCGCCGGTGAGCGGGTGCCGCCCCCGCCGATGGGCGGCGACCGGCACCCGCCGATCGGGGACGCCCCCGGGACCTACGTGCTCGAAAAATAACGCGGGTCGCTTGACTGAGGGGCAGTCTGCGTACTATAGTGTGCAACAACCCCACCGGAACAGGAGACAGATCCGAATGCCGAGCACCACGATCGAGTACACCAAGGCCGCGCAGGACAAGACCCTCGAGGCCATCAAGCAGGGACAGTCCGTGATCGTCGAGGCCGTGGCGGCCTGGGCGAAGGCCACTGAGAAGGCGATTCCCGCAACCCCCGCCCTTCCCGTCCTTCCCGGCGTCGCCGACCTTCCCACCCCCGACGAGCTGGTGAAGACGAGCTTCGACTTCTACGGCGACGTCCTCGCCGCGCAGCGCAAGTTCGCCACCGACCTCATCGCCGCAGCGGCGCCGGTCCTTAAGGCGGCGAAGCACGCGACGAAGCCGGCGGCGTAAGGCCGCCCCCGGGGCAGGTCATGACCGACCCGCAGAACGCCTGGCAGGACGGTGTCGAGGAGCTCGGTCGCTTCATCCACGCCCAGCGCAAGCTCGCGAAGCTGTCGCTTCGCGAGCTTGCCGGGCTGACCGACCTCTCCAACGCCTACCTCAGCCAACTCGAGCGCGGGTTGCATGAGCCCTCGATGCGGGTGATCAACTCCATCGCCAACGCCCTCGACCTGTCCGCGGAGACGATCCTGCGCCAGGCCGGCCTCTTTGCCCCCGGCAGCGCAGGCGCGCCCGGCACGCCCGCCCCCGCTGAGGCGACAGGTCCCGTCGCCCCGACCGAGGAGTCGATCCAGGCGGATCCATTCCTCACCGAGTCCCAGAAAGAAGCACTGCTCGCCGTGTACCGGGGCTTCGCGGGCCGAGACGCCCGTCAGGGCGACGACGCTCCCCCCCCCTGAGTCGCCTCGCCGGCTCACCGGCCCACCCCACCGTCCAGTCACCGCAGTCGAAGGAGACCCCTGTGCCCACGTCCGCCGTCAAAGAGACCCTCGCTGTCTACGCGCACGCAATCGATGCCATCGAGCTCTCGAGGCGAGCCGCCCTGCGGACCGCGCGCTCGTGGTCGGCGATCGCCGAGTCGACGTTCCCGGAGGGCTGGGACGGCCCCTGGACGCTCCTCACCGCAGGGCTCGATTCCGCCGAATCGCTCGTGATCGCGCAGACCAAGTACGCCAACAGCATCCTCGACGCCACCGCGACGGCGCTCGGCGTGTCGGTCGCGACGAACGTCGCTCCCGCCCGGCCTGCCGTTGTCACGGCAACCGTCGAGCAGAAGGTCGAGACAGCCGCCCCCCCCGCCTCCCGCACGCCGAAGGTCGCCGCCAACACGGCCGGCTCGGCGTCCCAGGCGCCGAAGGGCGGCAGCGCAAGAGGCGCGTCACGGCGCCGCCCGCCGGCCGGCTGAGTGAGCCGGCCGGCGGCCCCCTTCATCCCCCCGCCGATTCCTCCGGTCGAGACTGCTCAGAGCGCCTCGGCGTCCTCCCACGAGAACGCGCGAGCCGGCGTCGAGGGCCCACTCGGCTCGGATGAATGGATCGACTCCGGCACGACGATAGCGGGGTCGATGCGCATGATCGCGTAACCGGCGACGGCGCCCGCGCCGAAACCCGGGGTGAAGATGCGCATCGGCCGGTCGAGGACGCCGTCGACGACCGCATCGTGGATGGCGATCGGGATGCTCGCCGCCGACGCGTTCCCGACCCGGTCGATGTTGAAGTACAGCTGGTCCTCCGAGAGCCCCGCCTGCGTGGCCAGCTGGACGACCATCGTCCGGTTCGCCTGGTGGGGCACGACGAGGTCGATGGCCTCGACCATCGCCCCTCCGTCCGGCCCCGGAAGGGCCCGAAGCTCATCCATCATCTGAACGAGGTAGCGCTCGACCAGGGCTTTGACCTCCGGGCCCCACACGGTGATGTCGTTGTCGAACTCCGGGTTGGGCCAGATGATCGAGTTGACCTCGCTGACCGGGCCGCTCGCGTAGGTCTGGAGCACGTCGATGTCGCCGGCCTCCCCGTCCGCGGCGGGGGAGAGCACGACGGCCGCCGCTCCGTCGCCGAAGATCATTCGCGAGGTGCGGATCGAGCCGATCTTGTCCGAGAACTTCTCGCCGAACACCACCAGGACCGGCCGCTCGACGTCCTGCATGATCCGGATGCCCTCCGCGAGGCCGTAGGGGAAGCCCGCGCACGCGGCGACGAGGTCGAACGACGCATGGGTCTGGTAGATGCCGAGCTGGCCGGAGAGCCAGGTCGCGACCGACGGCAGCAGCCGGGTGCTGGTGCACGAGCAGAACAGGACCGCGCCGATCTCCTCGGGCTTGCGGCCGGCTCGCTCGAGCGCTGCGGTCGCCGCTGAGAGGGCGAGGACCTCGAGGTCGCGCGCGGTGTACAAGCGGGCCTCGATGCCGGTCTTCCGCGCGATCTCGTCGGCGGTCATCGGCGACCAGCTGTAGGCGGAGTTGCGGATGACGTCGTCGTTGGAGCAGACGACCTCGCCCTTCTCGACCGACAGCGCCTCGATCCGCGGCTTGATGGCGTAGCGGTCTGCGATGACGAGGGCGGGCACCGGGGGACGGCGGACGACGTCGGCTCGCGGCGTTGGTCTCCGCCGGGCGACGCTGCCACCCTTCGCGCGCCGGATGAAGCTCTGGACCTCGCGGTTGCGCGGGGTGAACACGACCACGAACTCGTCGTCACCGATCTTCCCGACCTCCTCGAGCCGGCCGTCGGCGCGGTTCCACGGGTACTGGTTGTGGAGGACCTGCGCCATCCGGTGCAGGGCCTCGAGCTCCGGCACCTCCTCCGAGCAGTCGATGACCGCCTCGTCGCTGTAGACGGGGTAGTCGGCGTCGTAGGTCGCGAGGCAGAACGTGAGGTTCGTCGGGTCGGAGAGGATCTCCGCCACCGTCGGCTTGATGGCCGGGAGCTCCGTCGCGTGATGCAGCTTGTGGCGGAAGACGTCGAACAGGATGTCGTGGATGCGGTTCTCGACCTCGGCGTCCCATCGCGCCGGCAGCCCCTCGTGGGCGGCGGCGATCGCCGCGACCTTGCTGGCGCCGTCCTGCCACGGCAGGAGGATCGGCAGCAAGACGTCGTCGCGATTTCGCGGCACGTCGCGCCAGCGGGTGGGACGCTTCTCGTACATCGTCATCGCGTAGCGGTTGACCCAGAACAGGTTGAGGGCGAGGTCGCGGAGGAGCTCGTACCGGGTGGGGTACGCGCCGGATTCGGCGCGGCTGGCGATGTCGGTTCCTGTGGGAGCCTTCGACTCGAAGTCGCGCCGCACGACGGCGGCGAGCTGCTCCTCGGTGTCGATGACGCTGAAATCGAGCTCACCGGAGAAGTTCGACGGGAACACGAGACGCTTGTGACGGTTGATGACGAACGGCTTGCTCATGAGGCTCCCGGTTGGGGACGCGGAGTGGTCGCGCAACGCTAGCCCACGGTGCGTGCTCCAACAGTTGTCCTGCGGGCCATAGATGCAAGAAGCACTCATGCCCGGGCCCCCTCGATCGCGTAACGTCGCGGACGCAATGTTCGAGCGGATCGCCATCGTCAACCGGGGTGAGCCCGCGCGGCGCCTCATCCATGCGGCGCAGGAGTTCGCGGTGGAGCGCGACGATCCGATCCGGACGATCGCGCTGCACACCCATGCCGAGCGCCGGGCCGCCTTCGTCCGTGAGGCGGACGAGGCGATCGTCATCGGTGGGGCGGGCAATCCCTACCTGAACCTCGACGAGCTCGAGCGGGCGCTTCGTGAGAGCCGTGCCGACTCGGCGTGGGTGGGATGGGGGTTCGTCGCGGAGGACCCCGCCTTCGCCGAGCTGTGTGACCGTCTCGGCGTGACCTTCGTCGGACCGTCGCCCGATGCGATGCGGCGACTCGGCGACAAGATCGGGGCCAAGCTCATGGCGGAGGAGGTCGGCGTCCCCGTCGCGCCGTGGAGCGGCGGGCCGGTCCAGACCGTCGACGACGCGTTCCGCCACGCCGCGGCCATCGGGTACCCGCTGATGATCAAGGCGACGGCCGGTGGCGGTGGCCGCGGCATCCGGATGGTCTCCTCCGATGAGGAGCTCCCCGTCGCCTTCGAACGGGCGCGCGACGAGGCCCGGCGTTCCTTCGGCGACCCGACCGTGCTGATGGAGCGCGTCGTGACCGGCGCCCGGCACATCGAAGTGCAGGTCATGGCCGACCATCACGGCAACGCCTGGGCGCTCGGTGTGCGGGACTGCTCCATCCAGCGCCGCAACCAGAAGCTGATCGAGGAATCCGCGTCCCCGGCCCTCGAGCCGGATCAGGCGCGGGAGCTGGCCGAGTCGGCCCTGCGGCTCGTCAGGGCCGCCGGGTACCGCAACGCCGGGACCGTGGAGTTCCTCTACCAGCCGAGTGGACGCACGTTCGCCTTCCTCGAGGTCAACACGCGGCTGCAGGTCGAGCATCCCGTCACCGAGGCGACCTGCGGGGTCGACCTCGTCAAGCTCCAGCTGCACATCGCCTCGGGCGGGGTCCTCGAGGGCGACCCGCCGCGCGAGCGTGGTCACGCAATCGAGGCGCGGCTGAACACCGAGGACCCCGAGCGTGGCTTCGCGCCCGCGCCCGGCCGGCTGGAGCGGTTGAGGTTCCCGTCCGGACCGGGGATCCGGGTGGACACGGGCTTCGTCGAGGGCGACGTGATCCCGTCCGACTACGACTCGATGATCGCGAAGATCGTCGCCTGGGGGAACGACCGGGCCGAGGCGCGCGCACGGCTACGCCGTGCCCTGATGGAGACATCGGTCGTCGTCGCGAGCGGCGCGACCAATCGCGCGTTCCTGCTGCATCTGCTCGACCGGCCGGAGGTCGTCGCGGGCAGCGCGGACACGGGGTGGCTCGACCGGCTGGGAACGTCCGAGGGCTTCCTGCCCGAGCGCAACGGCGACATCGCGCTGCTCGCGGCCGCGATCGAGGCCCACCACTCGGAGGAGGCGATCGAGCGCGAGCGCTTCTACGCCTCCGCCCGCCGCGGCAGGCCCCAGTCATCCGAGGAGATGGACCCGGTCATCGAGCTGCGCCACCGGGGCGCCGGGTACCGCCTGGCGGTCGCACGGCTCGGGCCGGACCGGTACCGCATCCGGGTCGGCGGTGCGACGCTCGACGTCCATCTCGAGCACCTCGGCCGGTTCGATCAGCGGCTTCGGTTCGCCGGGAGGACCCACCGGGTCGTCCTCGCCGCGAGCCCGCCCGATCAGCTCGTCGAGGTGGACGGGGTCGCCCATCGCGTCTCGCGCGACGAGGGCGGGCTGATCCGCGCGCCCGCTCCGGCGCTCGTCGTGGCGATTGCGGTGGCCGAGGGCGACGAGGTCGAGACCGGGGCCCCGGTCGTGGTCGTCGAGAGCATGAAGATGGAGACGACCCTCACCGCGCCGTTCGCCGGTC
>CAYTRV010000015.1:0-23052 GCA_964440285.1 uncultured Bifidobacteriaceae bacterium | reverse complement strand
CCGGCCTCCCGGTTGTGGCCGCGCTGATCGCCGACGGCGTCCACCTCGATCCCGACGTCCTCACCCTCGCGTGGCGGGCGCTGGGCCCGGATCGGCGCATGCTCGTGTCCGACGCCACCGCGGCGCTCGGTGCCCCGCCGGGCAGCTACCGGCTGGGCGAGCTGGCGATCGCCAGCGACGGCGTGCGGGTTCGGGACCCCGCCACGGGCGCGCTCGCCGGTTCAGCCGCGGGCATCGACGGCGGTGTGCGGAACGTCGCTGCGATCGCCGGCTGTGCCCGAGCGGAAGCAATTGCCGCCGCGACCTCGACCCCGGCGAGGCTCCTGGGGCGAGGGGAACTGGGGGCGCTCGGCGCGGGAACCCCGGCCGACCTGGTGCTACTGGACGCGGACCTCCGCGTTGCGACCACCATCGTCGGCGGGGTCGTCGCCCATCGACGAGATGCGGGTTGACTCGAGCAGCTGGCCGAGCGCGACCACAGGACCGATGACGACCACGGCGGGGGACCCGACGCCGGCGTCGGCGCACGCCTCGGCGATGGTCGTGAGCGTCGCGCTGACCGTGCGCTCGTCGGCCGTCGTCGACCATTGGATCGCCGCGGCGGGTTCGTCCGCCGGGCGGCCGCCACCGATCAGGGCCGTGGCGATCTCCGCGAGGTTGCTCATGGCCATCAGGAGCACCAGGGTGCCGGGGACCTGCGCGAGCGCCTCCCAGCGCGCCCGTGCGGCGGGACTCTGCGGATCGTCGTGGCCGCTGGCGATGGTGACGGTGCGGGCGATCCCCCGGTGGGTCACAGGGATGCCGGCGTTGGCGGGCGCTGCGATCGCGCTGCTCACGCCGGGAACGACCTCGAAGGGAATGCCGGCTTCGGCCAGGGCAAGCGCCTCCTCGCCGCCGCGCCCGAACACGAACGGGTCGCCGCCCTTCAGCCGCACCACCCGCCGGCCGGCGCGTGCGAGGTCGACGAGCACGGCGGAGATCTCCTCCTGCGTCATCCCGTGCCGTCCGGGCGCCTTGCCCGCATCGATCAGCGTCGCGTCGGTGGGCACGAGGTGCAGGAGCGCTTCGGTGCCGAGGCGGTCGTGTACGACGACCTCCGCCGATTGCAGCAGGCGAAGCCCGCGGACGGTGAGCAGGTCGGGGTCGCCGGGGCCGGCGCCGACGAGGTGGACGACGCCGGTCACCTCGGTACCGCCGTCCCGAGGTATTCGGCGATGAGGTCGCAGGCGCCGTCACGATCGCCGTCGGCGAGCCGGTCGAGGATGTCGGTCACAAGGAGCCGCTCGACCGCGGCGGCGCGCTCGGGCATTGTCAGGAATCGCTGCTTGAGCTCCTCCCGGGTCGCGCCCAGCAGGGCAACGAGCTCGCCCCACTCGGGGCCGATCTCCGCCTCGATGCGCTGGCGCACGGCGCGTGCGAGGACCGGGCTCGCCCCGCCGGTCGACACGGCGACGGCCAACTCGCCGTGGCGCATGATCGACGGCACGATGAAGTTGCACAGCGGCGGGACGTCGACCACGTTGACGAGCATCCGCCGCGCCTCGGCGTCCTCCCATACCTGGCGGTTGACCGCGGCGTCGCTGGTCGCGGCGATGACCAGCAGGCAATCGGCGAGGTCGCTGGAGTCGTATCCGCGCTGGTGGAACTCGCCGATGGCACCGACCCTGACGAGCTCGGCGAGGCGGTCGGTGATCTCGGGGCTCACCAGGCGCACCTCGGCGCCGGCGTCGCAGAGCCTCTCCGCCTTCTCGGTACCGACCGGTCCGCCGCCGACCACCAGACAGCGCCGACCCGCGAGGTCGATGAAGGCCGGGTAGAAGACCGGCGCCGCGTGCGCCCCGGCGTGATCGTCGGACGCCAATTCGGCATCTGCCCTTGCCATGGCGGCACCATACAGGTAAAACACCTGAAACACCACCGTGATTACTGTTATTCGGCTGCCGTATCGCCCACGATGCACCACAGAGCCGGCCGAAAAGCCGGATGGATTGGACCGCCCGCAGTCTGATATAATCTCTCCTTATTGGATGAATCACCGATGAATATGATTCGACGGCAAGAAGCGGGGCAGTGACCGAGTTCTTCCTCCTCATCGTGTTCGGCTTCGGGGTCGGCGTCCTGGTCGGCACGACCGGTATGGGCGGAGGGTCCCTCATGACCCCGCTGCTCATCATCGTGTTCGGCATCAAGCCGGTGATCGCAATCGGCACCGACCTCGCCTACGCGGCCGTCACCAAGACCGTCGGCGGCTGGCGTCACTTCCGCAAGGGCACGGTGGACCTCGGCATCTCGGTCTGGCTCGGCGTCGGGAGCATCCCGGCGGCGATCGCCGGCGTCTGGGTGCTCGACGTCATCGAACGTCGAGCGGGCGACTCATTCGACTCGGTCCTGCTCAGCATGGTCGCGACGGCCCTCCTCGTGACCGGCGTGGCGGTGCTATGGCGCGCGATGTTCTCGACCGCTGCGCACCAGCGTGAGCGCGCGACGATCGACCTGCAGCGCCGGCACACGATCGTCGCCGTCGGCGTGGGAGTGGCCGTGGGCTTCGTGCTCGGCGTCACCTCAGCCGGGTCCGGGGCGCTCATCGCGATCGCCCTCATCATGATGTTCCGCCTCACGCCCCACCGAGTGGTCGGTACGGACGTATTTCACGCGGCCGTCCTGCTGTGGGCGGCGAGCGCGGCGCACCTCGTGTCGGGCAACATCGACTTCGCCCTGGCCGGATCCATCCTGATCGGATCGGTCCCCGGCGTCTGGGTTGGGACGCACATCGCCGTCCGGATGCCGGAACGGGGGCTGCGTCCGGCGCTCGGCATCGTCCTGCTCGCATCCGGGCTCGGATTGGTGACGAAGGCCGGTGTTGCGATCCCCGCGTACGTTCTGGTCGGGTTCCCGGTCGCGCTCGCGATCTGGGCGTGGCGGCTGGACCGTCGCCGGCCGCGGGCGGCGAAACCCGCAACTTCGATCGCGCCGCCGGCCACGCCGGTTCCGGCGGTCGCGCAGGTGGGGGTGGAGTCGCAGTGAGCACTCACGAGCACCTCAACCTCCTCGAGGCCGAGGCGATCTACATCATGCGGGAGGTCGCGGCGCAGCTCGAGCGCCCGGTCCTCCTGTTCTCGGGCGGGAAGGACTCGGCGGTGCTGCTCCGCCTGGCGGAGAAGGCGTTCCGCCCCGGAGGCTTCCCGTTCCCGCTGATGCACATCGACACGGGACACAACTTCCCGGAGGTCGTCGAGTACCGCGACGCCAGGGTCGCCGAGCTGGGCGAGCGGCTCATCGTCGCGTCGGTGCAGGAGTCGATCGATGCGGGACGGGTCACCGAGCAGATCGGGCCGCGGGCATCGCGGAACCAGTTGCAGACCACCACGCTCCTCGACGCCATCGCGGAGCACCGCTTCGACGCCGCCGTCGGCGGCGCGCGGCGCGACGAGGAGCGCGCCCGGGCCAAGGAGCGCGTGTTCAGCTTCCGCGACGACTTCGGCCAGTGGGACCCGCGCGCCCAGCGGCCGGAGGTGTGGAACATCTACAACGGCCGGGTCCGGCAGGGCGAGCACGTGCGCGTGTTCCCGATGTCGAACTGGACCGAGCTGGATGTGTGGGAGTACGTGGCGCGTGAACGGATCGAGCTCCCGTCGATCTACTTCGCCCACGAACGCGAGGTCTTCGCCCGCGACGGCATGCTCTACGCCGCCAGCGACGTCGTGGAACGCCTGCCGTCGGAGGAGCCGTTCGTGACCTCAGTCCGGTTCCGGACGGTCGGGGACATGAGCTGCACCGGCGCGGTCGCGTCGAGCGCGGCCACCCTCGAGGAAGTCGTCGCGGAGATCGCCGCCACGCGGATCACCGAGCGCGGCGAAACCCGCGCCGACGACCGTGCGAGCGAGGCGGCCATGGAGGATCGTAAGCGCGTGGGCTATTTCTAGTATGGCCGCCTTGGTCGATCGGGTCGACCTTTGCCGGCTCGTGACCTGCGGGTCCGTCGACGACGGCAAGAGCACGCTCATCGGTCGACTGCTGTACGACTCCAAGCAGGTGATGACAGACCAACTCGAGCACATCGAGGAGGTCAGCGAGCGCCGCGGCGACGGGTACGTCAACCTCGCGCTGCTCACCGATGGGCTTCGCGCCGAACGTGAGCAGGGCATCACCATCGACGTCGCCTACCGTCCGTTCGCCACGCCGCTTCGCCGGTTCATCATCGCCGACTCGCCGGGGCACGTGCAGTACACGCGGAACATGGCGACGGGCGCGTCCACCGCCGACGTGGCCGTGATCCTCGTCGACGCCCGCCACGGCGTCGTCGAGCAGACCCGCCGCCACACCTACGTCTGCGCCCTGCTGCGCATCCCGCGGGTGGTCGTCGCCGTGAACAAGATGGACCTCGTCGAGTTCGACCGCGTCGTCTTCGACGACATCGAGGCCCACTTCCGGGACTTCGCCAAGGACCTGGACATCGAGATCGACCTCATCCCGATCTCGGCGCTCGACGGCGACAACGTGGTGGACGACAGCGAACGGATGCCGTGGTACGAGGGCACGTCGCTTCTGCATCACCTCGAGCGGATCCCGCTCGATCGCGACGACGTCTCGCTGCCGGCGCGGTATCCGGTGCAGTGGGTCATCCGTCCGCAGGCCGCCGACCACCACGACTACCGCGGCTACGCCGGCCAGATCGCCGCCGGGGACTTCCGCCCCGGGATGGACGTCGTCGTCCTTCCCGGTGGGCAGCGCACGTCGGTTGCGAGCGTCGAGACCGTCGACGGTCCGCTCGAGGTGGCCGAGGCGCCGCAGTCGGTGACCATCCGTCTGGCGGAGAACCTCGACGTCGCCCGCGGCGACATGATCGTGGCGACCGATGATCTGCCGGTGGTCTCCCGCGAGCTCGTCGCCGATGTCTGCTGGATGAGCGACCGTCAGCTCGCTCCCGGGAGTCGCTACGTCATCCGCCACACCACCCGGGAGGCACGCGCGGTCGTCGAGGCGATCGTGCATCGGGTCGACATCCACACTTTCAACACCGGTCCCGCCGAGAGCATCGGCCTCAACGACATCGCCCGGATCCGGTTCCGCACGAGTCACCCCCTCGTCGTGGACGCGTACGGCAGCAACCGGACGACGGGCAGCTTCATCCTCATCGACGACGCGACGAACGACACGCTCGCCGCCGGGATGATCGTCGAGGCGACGCCGACGTCGGCGTAGTGCTCCACGTTCGGCGCAGAGGCGCGTGACGTGAGACGACCGATCCGCGTGGTCGGCGCGGGCGGGACGATCGCGATGCGCGGCGACCGCGCCGCACCCGCCATGGAGGTGGACGAGCTCGTCGCGGCGGTTCCGGAGCTCGCGGGCTTCAGCGGACTCGATGTCGAGAATGTCCGCAACGACCCGGGCGTCGCGCTGGGGCTCGACGGGGCGCTGGCCGTGGCCCGCGCGGCGCGTCGGGCCGCGCGCGACGGACGTGGGGTCGTCGTGACGAGCGGCACCGACACCATCGAGGAGCTCGCGGTGCTCATCGACCTGATGCACGACGGCGAACCGCCGGCCGCCGTGACCGGTGCGATCCGTCCTGCCTCGGCGACCGGCGCGGACGGTCCCGCGAACCTGCGCGACGCGGCCGGTGTGGCCGCGGCGCCGCCGGCCGCCGGCCTGGGGTGTGTCGTCGTTTTCGGCGGTCAGATCCACGCCGCGCGGTGGGTGCGCAAGGTCGACGCGACCGGCCCCACCGCCTTCGGCTCGTTCCAGACCGGGCCGATCGGGTGGGTGGAGGAGGGGACGCCGGTCATCCTGACGCGTCCCGCGCGGCCGGACCCGATCGATCCCGTGGCGCTCGACGCCCGCGTTGACGTGATCGCTGTGGGCCTCGGGGATGACGGCGCTCTCATTCGCGCCTCGGTCGCCGACGGCGCGGACGGGCTGATCGTCGTCGCGCTGGGGGCTGGGCATCTCCCATCGGGGGCGCTCGACGCGGTCGAGGCGGCGGCCCGGCGGGTTCCGGTGGTCGCGACCGTCCGGCCGGAGCGCGGCACGGTGCTGCGCGACACATACGGGTTTCGCGGGAGCGAACGCGATCTGCGTGCGTCCGGCGTGATCGTCGCGGGGCGGCGCTCGCCGGCGGCGGCGCGGATCGCGTTGATCGCAGCGCTCGGGGCCGGCCTGAGCGGTGACGCGCTCCGTCGGGTCTTCGACGCGGACGACGCTCCGCCGCCCGGGGTCTCATCGCACTGACCCCGGGCCGCCTCCGGGCCGGCGTCAGCCGGTTTCGACTCGAGTCACTTCGCCGGCGCTGACGGCGATCTCACCCGCTTCGGTCATCAGGCGCAGCCGACCGAGGTCGTCCACCCCGGCGGCTGTTCCGGCGGTGTCGCGTTCGCCCGTCCGCACGGTCACGCCGGCGCCGTGCAGCAGGTCGCGGTCCGCGAAGCTCGCCAGGATCGGACCCGAGCCGGTCTCGAGCCACGCTCGGTAGCGCTCCGCGAGCCGGTGAAGGATCTCGACCAGCAGGTCGGCGCGGCGCGGCGCGGGGGAGTGGTCGCCGATCGCCCCGGCCTCCCAGCGCCGGTCGTCGACCCGCGGCGCCGACCGGACGTTGACCCCGATGCCGGCGACCACCCACGCGGTGCCGGTCTCGTCGGCGGAGAGCTCGCAGAGGATGCCGCAGACCTTGCGCCCGTCCACCAGGATGTCGTTCGGCCAGACGATGCCGGCGCGGTCGCCGAGCGCCTCGGCCACGGCGACCGCGGTGAGGATCGGGAGCACGCCGACGTCGGCGGTGGGTACCCGGGGGCGCAGCAGGATCGAGAAGAGCAGCGCGTCCCCCGGCTCGGCGAGCCATGTGCGTCCCCTGCGGCCTCGTCCGGACTCCTGGAAGTCGGTCCCGATGACGAGCCCCTCCGGCGCCCCGGCCCGTGCGGCGCCGACCGCGTCGTCGTTCGTCGAACCGGTACGCCGGCTCCAGATCACGGGACCGAGGATCGGGGCGACGAGCCGCGCCTGGACGAGGCCGGGCGCAACCGGATCCGCCCCCGGCGCGAGTCGGTAGCCTTCGTGGACTCCCTCGATGCCCAGTCCGGTCCGTCGCAGCGCCTCCACGTGCCGGTGGATCGCGGCGCGCGAGCAGCCAAACTTGTCGGCGAGCGCCTGTCCGGACACGCCCCTGTCGCCGGCGAGCGCGAGCGCCTCGAGCACCCGTTCGCGCCGCTCGTCGGCCTCGGTGCTCATCGTGGGCTCCTCGCGCCGGGCGGGGATCCGAAACAGCTCGTCACGGCCCGAGGATATAGGCCGAGACCGCGGGCCTTCGACGATCGATCGTGGCCGCGGAACGGCCCGCGTTGCCCGAACCAGCGACCACCCGGGAACGAGTGGTCACCCTCTCGGGTGGACCCGATCGCGTCGCTGGCCAGGGCGGAGGGGAGCGCGGCGGACGAATGTGGCAGGCTTGCCGCCGGCGCCGAGAGCCGGGCCTCCCGCCCCGTGGCGCCGCATCCCCGATCCTTCGAGCCCGGGAGACCAACGATGCTGATCAACGAACTGAGCAAACGGGTCATCCCGTTTCGCCCGCACGATGCCAAGCGCGTCGGCGAGGGGTCGTTCTACATCGACCACATCATCTGGCTGAACGGCGACCGCATCGAGATGGGGGAGAAGGTCGGGTTCAACTTCGGCTGCTACGTGAACGGTCTTGGCGGCCTGACGATCGGCGACAGAACCATCATCGGGCCTTACACCATGATCCACACCGCCAACCACGAGATGGAGACCGACCGACCGATCCCGGAGCAGGGCTGGAACCTCGGCCCGGTCGTGCTCGGAGCGGACTGCTGGATCGGCATGGGCGTCTGCATCCTCCCCGGCGTCGCCCTGGGTAACGGCTGCGTGGTCGGCGCGGGCAGCGTGGTGACGCGCGACGTCGAGCCGTACTCGATCGTCGTCGGGAACCCGGCGAAGGCGATCAAGAGCCGTGTGGCTTCGTGAGGGTCCTCTTCCTGCAGCGCCAACCGTGCGTGCGCGCGATGAAGTACGCGGTCGGGCTGCGCGGCGCCTGGCCGGACCTCGAGCTGGGGTTCGCGTATCAGGGGCGCACGCTGACCGAGTTCTACGGCTCGGGGGACGATCTCTTCGACGGGTGGTGGGACCTGGGCGAGGACGCCCGGCCGGTCGACGAGCTGCGGGCGGTGCTCAACGACTTCCAGCCGGACCTGATCCACAGCCACAACCTGCCGGATGTGCTCACCGCGCTGGCTCTGGAACTGGTGGGGGATGACATCCCGGTGGTGCACGACATCCACGATCTTCAGAGCCTGCGCCACACGCCGTACCGCGATGGATTCCCCGAGCCGGTCGACCCCCTCGGCCTCGAGCGCGCCGCGATCGAGGGCGCCGCAGCGCTCATCACGGTCTCGCCCGAACTGGTGGACGTCCTGCGCGCGCAGTACGAGCTGCCGGGGCGGACGCTGGTGCTGGGTAACCTCGCGCTGCGCCGCGACCGCGTCGTCGACCTTCCGGAGCGCAGCGGCGAGGGGTCACGCACGATCGTGTACGAGGGGAGCCTCTCGACCGACGGCGGCCACTACGACCTGCGCGACCTCTTCCGTACGGTCGCCGACGCCGGCGTTGCGCTTGTCATTCACCCGTCGAGGCCGGCCCCCGCCTATGCGGACCTGGCGGCCGAGCGGCGAAACATCCGGTGCCATGAGCCCCTGGATCCGGCGACGCTGATGCGGACGCTCCCGCGGTACGACCTCGGCTGGGCGGGCTTCAACGCCACGCTGAACGCGGCGCACCTCGACACGGTGCTGCCGAACAAGCTGTTCGAGTATCTCGGGGCGGGGTTGCCAGTGGTGACCCTCCGCGACCACTTGGCACTCCGCCGATTCGTCGAGGACGAAGGCGTCGGGGTGGTGCTCGACGACGTCGCCGACGTCGCGGACGCGGTGCGCGATCTCGACATGGCGTCGCTGCGTCGCACCGTCGCTGCGAAGCGCGACCGCTTCACCTTCGAGGGCCAGGTCGACGATGTCATCGACCTCTATCGGGATCTGGTCGGCAGGCCCACACCCCTGGGCGGCGCCGTCGGTCGGTAGGGGGACCGCTCGGCGCTTGACAGTTCAAGCCCAGTCGCTGGTTGACGCCGTGTTCTCCGCAGGCGCGTCGAACCGTTTCTGGATCCGAAGGCGGGACAAGCTCCGCGACCGCTCGTGCTCAGGTAACTGGTTCGACTACACGCCTGCGGAGATCGCGAGGCGCTGAGGGTGCCGGTCGGGACGGTGTCGTCCCGCCTGGACGACCGAGGATTCGGGCAGCATCGGCTGCGGGACGGCAGGTCCGCTCGGTGGGGGTGACATCGGCTTCGGCATTGCGGGGAAGCAGCGAAGGATCACCCTGGCCCACGCGATCGTTCCGGATGCCTACACAGAGGCACGGTCAACGGCAGGTGTTTCCCGATCGAGCACAACGGCCTTGTGCTCGACGGGCCCTATCCAAAGGACACGATCGTGCACTTCTCCGGTACGGCCGGCACGAGGGATGTCCCCATGGTTCGCTTCCCTTCCATGCTGCCGTAGACGTCCATCAGAACCGAGCGTGTCATCGTCAATTGCCCGACACGGGCGGGGTGCTGGAGCCCGCGGCTAGTGTGGATCCATGGGGGTCCCCGCAGTCCTGCGCGTCCCGGAGTTCCGGCGGTTCTGGCTGGCCAGCCTCGCGTCGAACGCCGGGTCGTGGCTCCAGGTGGTGGGCGCCGGATGGCTCATCTATGACCTGACCGAGAGCCCCGCCGCCGTCGGCGCCCTTGCGCTCGTGGCCCGCGGGCCGGCGTTCGTGCTCTCCGGGTACGCCGGGCAGCTCGCCGATCGGCTCGACCGGCGCGCCGTCGGCATCGCCTCGTTCGCCCTCCAAGCCGTCGGCGCCGGCAGCCTCGCGGTCCTCGCCGCCCTCGACCTCGCCACCCCGGCGGTCATCTACGCCGCGACGTTCCTCGTCGGCGTCGGCTTCGCCCTCGGCCTGCCGGCGATGCTCGCCCTCGTCGGCGTCCTGGCCGGGCGCGACAAGCTCCCGGAAGCCATCGCCCTCAACGCCGCCGGCATCAACGTCGCCCGCCTCGCCGGCCCGACCCTCGGCGGCGTCCTGCTCGCGTTCGGCGGTCCTGCGGCGTGCTTCGCCGTCAACGCGGTGTCGTTCGTCGTGCTCATCCTCGTGCTCGCCCGGCTCGGCGCGTTCCCGCCGGCAGCGCCCGGCTCCCGGGCTCGCGTCAGGGAGGCCCTCCGCCACGCCGTCCAGAACCCCGCTCCCCGGCGGCTCCTGCTCGGCATCGGGATCTTCGCCGCGCTTGCCGCGCCCGCACAGGAGCTCGCCCCGGTCGTCGTCGCCAAGCTCGGCGCGCGGGAAGTCGGGCTTGGCCTCCTGCTCGGGTGTATGGGCGCTGGCGCGCTCATCGGAGCGTGGCTCCTCGAACGGTTCGGCCGCAGCGGCTACCCGCACCACCACGCCCTGCCGACTGCAACATTCGCCTTCGCCGCCGCCATGGGGGTGCTCGCCGCGGCACCCTGGTTCTGGCTCGCCCTCGTGGCGATGTTCGTCGGGGGTGCGTTCTGGATCTGGATGTTCATCGCCACCAACGCCGCGATCCAGCTCCGCTCGCCCCCGGAGCTCCTCGGCCGCATGCTGGGCCTCTACCAGCTCGCGGTGCTCGGACCGATCGCCATCGGCGCGCAGGCTGCCGGGGGGCTCGCCGAGCTCGTCGGGATCCGCTGGAGCCTCGGCGCGTGCGCCGCCCTTCTCGGCGCCTGGGGGCTCTGGAGCCTCACCCACCGCGTCCCGGCGATCGACGGGATCGAGGGCGCCCCGCACGGAGGCGTCCGCGAGGGGCTGCTCGCGAGCCGCCATCGCGCCTCCCAGACCGGGCCCGTGGAGAACCAGCCGCCGGTGCCGTCGCCGGCTGGCCGTGAGCACCCGTAACTCGCATTGGCATCCGTCATTCTCTGCGTGGGGTGGGAGATCCGGAGGGACCCTGCGCGGTCCGGATGGCATGGGCCTCGGCTAACATGCCCCGCGTTGGACGAAGTGCAGCTCACCGAGCGCCTCATCGCGTTCGACACCTCGACCGCCGCTGGACTCGGACCCGCACTCGACTTCGTCGAAGGGTGGCTCGAGGGATGCGGCGCCACCGTGGAACGTCGCGGAATGCATGGCCGCGAATGCATCGTTGCCCGCGTCGGCACCGGGTCGGCCCGTGTCATCTTCAACGGGCACGTCGACGTCGTGCCCGGCCGGCGCGAGCAGTTCCACGCCCGCATCGAGGACGGCCGGGTCTACGGCCGCGGCGCCTACGACATGAAGGGTGCCCTCGCCGCGATGATGCTCGCCTTCTCGGATCTCGCGAAGGGCTGCGACGGCGCGGTCGTCGAGCTGATCGTCGTCCCCGACGAGGAACGGTCTGAACCGGGCCCGAACTGCACCGAGATGCTCGTCGCCGACGGCCTCCGCGCCGACTTCGTGATCTGCGGGGAGCCGACCGACATGCAGGTCGGCGTGCAGGCGAAGGGCGTCCTGATGATACGGGCGGAGGTGGAAGGCGTGGCCGCCCACGGCTCCACGCCGTGGCTCGGACGGTCGGCGATCCTCGACGGCGTCGAGATGTACCGCGCGATCTCCGAGCTGCCCTTCGCCACCGCGTCCACCGAACTCTTCACGCGCCCGTCGATCAACCTCGGCCGTATCCAGGGCGGCGACGCGACCAACAAGGTGGCGGACCACTGCCGCCTCGACATCGACGTTCGGTACCTCCCGGGCCAGGACCCCAACGAGGTGCTCGCCCAGATCCGGTCGGTCGGCGACTGGCGCATCGACGTGCTCGTTGAGCGGCCGCCGGCGTACGTCGACCCCGAGCACCACTTCGTCGCCCTGCTATTGGAGGCTGTCGGGGCCTACGAGCCGACCGCCACGTCGGTCGGCCGCGACGGCGCGTCGGATGTCGTCGCGTTCCTCGAGGTCGGGGTGCCGGCGGTCGAGTTCGGGCCGCGGGGCGCGGGCCATCACGGTCCGGCGGAGTACGTGGAGGCCGGGTGCCTCTCCTCGTACCGGCGGGCGCTGACGGACTTCGCCCGCCTCGTCGGGCGGCGCGGCGCCGGCGCGCAGGCGGAGGTGCCGGCGGCGTGAGCGTCGTCGAGCCGCCAATCGGTCCGTCGCAGCGGCCCCTCGACCATCGCGACGCGACGTACTACAAAATCCCCGGCCGCCGCCGGCCGGTGCTCGCCGCGATGACGTGGAGCGTGCTCGCCCTGGTGGGGCTCGGGGCGTCCGGGTTGCTCTTCGCCGAGCGCTACGCGAACCGCGCCCTGTCCAATCCCGACAACCAGAGCGCGGAGGTCAAGGAGGCGATCAAGGTGCTCGCGCCGGAGCCCAAGAGCCTGCCCGACCGGCCCTGGAACATCCTCGTCATCGGCTCGGACACGCGGGGCGGCAAGGGTGTCGGCAACGGCCGCAGCGACACGCTCATCCTGGCCCGGCTCGACTTCAAGCGTGGGTTCATCTCCCTGCTTTCGTTCCCCCGCGACCTTTACGTCAGCATCCCCGGCCACGGCCAGGACAAGATCAACGCGGCGTACTCGTACGGCACCGAGAAGCTCGCCATCGAAACCGTGCAGCAGCTCACCGGCGAGCGCATCGACCATTTCTTCAACGTCGACTTCAACGCGTTCGTGCGGCTCGTCAACGACTCGGGCGGCGTGTTCCTCGACATCGACCGGTGGTACTTCAACGACAACTCCGGCCCCGGTGAGGACTTCGAGCAGCTCGACATCAAGCCCGGGTACCAGAAGCTCGCGGGGAGCGAGGCGCTCGACTACGTGCGCTACCGCCACGGCGACTCCGACTTTGCCCGCGGCGCCCGCCAGCAGGCGTTCCTCTCCGACCTCAAGCGCCAGAGCCGCAGCGCCCGCGGCCTCGACAACATCGTCGACGCCATCCACGACGAGGTCAAGACCAGCCTCCGCTCCACCTCCCGCCTCAAGGACTTCCTGATCTTCGGCCTCTTCGAGGTCGAGAAGGAGCGCATCGCGCGGGTTCAGGTCACGGGGTACGGCGACCTCGCCAACGGGCAATCGGTCGTGCGGACGACCCAGGCGCAGGTGCGCGACGCCGTGGACAAGTGGAAGTACCCCGAGTTCATCAGCCAGGCACCGACGACACCGAGCGAACCGACCAAGGTCACCGTCAACGTCTACAACGGCAGCAGGCGCCTGCGGCTCGGAGCGAAGGCCGGCGAGGCCCTCGCGAGGCGCGGATACAAGGTCTTCGTCGGCGGGAACGCCCCGGACGACTTCTACCAGTCGACATCGATCTTCTACGCGCCGGGCAAGCGCAACGAGGCGAGGGCCCTGCAACTGCTCTTCGGCGACCGGGCGAGCATCGTCGCGCGGCGCAGGGGGCAGCCGACGGACGCCGACGTGCTCGTGATGATCGGATCCGACTACGACGGGCTCGTCTCGCCGAAGGCCGCCGCTGCCACGGCCGGCACGAAGGTCGCCCCGGACATCGTCGCGACGACCAGCCTCAAGCGGCGCATCCAGACCGCCAAGAGCCTCACCGGCATGGACCTCCTGGTGCCGCTCCACCTGCCGCGCGGCTACGACGTCGCCTGGGTGCGCCCCTACAACATCGAGCGCGGCGACCGGGGGAACGCGAACGCGCTCACCATCGTGCTGCGGGCGCGGTACAAGTCGACGCTCTCCGGCAACCGGTACGTCACCATCACCCAGACGAGCCTGAAGAACCCGCAGATCGTCAAGACCCGCACCGGCGTCGACAAGCGCGGCTTCTCGACCTTCTACAACGGCAAGAAGATGCACCGCCTCCTGTGGCAGCGTGGCAACATGACGTACTGGATCACCAACTCACTTGACGAGGGCCTCACGGACGTGACGATCCGCGACATGCAGCAGTTCATGGTGCGGCCCGCCCGGGCGAAGCTGAGGGCCGCCCAGAAGGACACGGCGATCCCGATCGAAGAGAAGAGTCGGACGCCATAGCCCGCGTCGGGGTCATCGGGGCCGGCTACGTCGGCCTTGTCACTGGTGTGTGCCTCGCGTCGCTCGGCCACGACGTCACCCTGCGCGACATCGACCCGCGGAAGGTCGCCGCGCTGCACGACGGCAAGATCCCGATCTACGAGCCCGGCCTCGAGGAGCTCATCGCCGCGCACCGCCACCGGCTCGATTTCACGCTCGACCTCGACCGCCTCCTCACGCACGCGGATCTGATCGTCATCGCGGTCGACACCCCGCCGACCTACTCCGGCGATGCCGATCTCTCGCGGGTGATGGGGTTCATCGAGGAGCTCGCCGCCGCCGGCGCCGACCCGCGCCACCTGCTGATCATGAAGAGCACCGTCCCGGTCGGGACCGGTGAGCGCGTGAGGGCGGAGCTCGACGCGCGGGGACTCGGCGCGGTCGGGTACTGTTCAAACCCGGAGTTCCTGAAAGAGGGGGCGGCGATCGCCGACTTCCTCAACCCGGACCGGATCGTGATCGGGGAGTTCGTGCCCGAGGAGGGTGACCGGGTTGCGGAGCTCTACGCGTCGTTCGGCGCCCCGGTCATCCGCACCAGCGTACCCACGGCCGAGATGGTCAAGTACGCGTCAAATGCGTTCCTCGCGACGAAGATCAGCTTCATCAACGAGATCGCGAACGTCTGCGAGGAGGTCGGCGCCGACGTCGTGACTGTCGCGCAGGGCATGGGCCTCGACCAGCGGATCGGTACGGCGTTCCTGAAGGCGGGGATTGGCTTCGGGGGCTCCTGCTTTCCCAAAGATGTTTCCGCGTTGAAGCAGCTCGCCGGGAACTCGGGGTACCATTTCCAGCTCCTGAACTCGGTGATCGAGGTCAACGAGCTCCAGAAGCGGCGGGTCATCGGGAAGCTGCGCAAGCACCTCGGGCAGCTCGAGGGCGCGACGGTCGCCCTGCTCGGCCTGGCCTTCAAACCCGAGACCGACGACATGCGCGAGGCGTCGAGCCTCGTGCTCGCCGCACGGCTCCTCGCCGAGGGGGCCAAGGTCCGCGCCTACGACCCGGTCGCGAGCGTCGCGGCGGGGGAGCGGCTTCGAGGCGTCGAGCTGTTCGACACCGCCGCCGGCGCGGTCGCCGACGCCGACGCCGCCGTGCTCGTCACGGAGTGGCGGCAGATCGTCGATCTGGACTGGGCGGGGCTGGCGCCCACCATGAAGCGGGCGGTGCTGATCGACGGCCGCAACGCCGTCGATCCCACCGCGCTGCGGGCCGCCGGATTCGTGTACGAGGGCATCGGCCGGGCGTGATGGAGGCGATCATCCTCGTCGGCGGCGAGGGGCGGCGTCTCCGCCCACTGACCGACACCCGCCCGAAGCCGATGATGAATCTCGTCGACCGTCCGTTCGTCACCCACCAGCTCGACCGGCTCCGCCGGTTCGGCGTCACCGACGTCATCTTCTCGTGCGGGTACCGGCCGGAGGCGCTCGAGGAGCACTTCGGCGACGGCAGCCGCATCGGCATGCGCGTCCGCTACGTGGTCGACCCCGTGCCACTCGGGACCGCCGGCGCGATCAAGAACGCCGAACCGCTGCTCGGCGGGGAGCGCATCCTCGTGCTGAACGGCGACATCCTCACCGACCTCGACGTCGCGGCGCTCGTGGCCCATCACGAGTCGTCCCGCGTGTCCGGAACCCTCGCGCTCACCCCGGTTGACGACCCTTCCCGGTACGGCCTCGTTCGCCTCCACGCCGACCACCGCGTCGAGGCGTTCGTGGAGAAGCCCACGGATGAGGAGCTGCGCCCCGGCGAGCCGCACCTGATCAACGCCGGCACCTACCTGCTGGAGCGGGAACTGCTCGACGTCATCCCGCCGGGGCAGCCGTGCTCCATCGAGCGGGACGTCTTCCCCGTCCTCGCGACCGCGGGGCGGCTCGCCGGTTTCCCCAGCGACAGCTACTGGCTCGACATCGGGACGCCCGAGTCGTACCTGCAGGCACACCTGGACGTGCTGGCCGGAGCCGTGCGGACCGAGTCCCCGGTCGGCGAGCGGTACCTCGGACCGGCCGCCCACGTGGCGCCCGGGGCGGTGGTGGCCGACGGGAGCACGATCGGGCCGGCGAGCGTCGTCGGCGACGGCGCGACCGTGGAGCGCAGCGTCATCGGCTCCGGCACCCGCATCGGCCGCGGCGCACGCGTCAGCGGCGCGATCGTCGGTGCGGGCGTCCGCGTCGGCGACGGCGCCGAGATCTGTGACGGGGTCGTCATCGGGGACGGGGCATCGATCGCCGCGAGGCTGCGGCTCGAAGGTGTCACGGTGGCGACCGGAGCGAATGTCGACGCGTCGTCGACGAACGAGGGGGTACAGCGTGGGCGTGCTTGACCATCCGCAGATCCTGGACATCGATTCCATGGGCCTCGTCGCGCAGACCGGCAGGGCCGTCGAGGTGTTCGACCAGGCGATCGAGCGGGCCCGCGCGGTGGAGGTCCCCTTCCCCGCCGACGCGATCGCGAACGTCGCGATCTGCGGGATGGGCGGCTCGGCGATCGCAGGCGACCTCATCATCGGGGCGTTCTGGGAGCGCCTGCGCCGTCCGGTCCAGGTGATCCGCGACTACTACCTGCCCGGCTGGGTCGGCGAAGACACGCTGGTGATCGGCTCGTCGTACTCGGGCACAACGGAGGAGACGCTCACTTGCATGATGGAGGCGCTCGACCGCACGTGTCCGGCGGTCGCGATCTCCACCGGCGGCAAGCTCGCGTCGTTCTACGGCGAGCGCGGCGTGCCGATCGTCGAACCGCCGCCGGCGCCCATGCCGCGCGCGGCGCTCGTTCAGATGCTCGCCTCGATGCTGGTGGTGCTGGAGCGTTTCGAGGTGCTCCCCCCGCTCGACGCCGAGCTCGCGGAGGCACGCGAGGCGCTCGCCGCCGCCGTCCGCGACTATGGACCGTCCTCGCCCGAGGAGGCGAACCCGGCGAAGCAGGTCGCGGGGCTCCTGCTGGAGCGGGCTCCGCTGATCTGGGGCGCACAGCTCACGGGTCCCATCGCCTACCGGTGGAAGTGCCAGCTCAACGAGAACGCGAAGATCCCGGCGTCGTGGGCGACGCTGCCGGAGCACAACCACAACGAGATCGTCGGGATCGAGGGGACGGGGGCGGTCGGGGCCCGCACCCGTGTGATCATGCTGCTCGACCCCCGGAACCACCGCCAGGTGGAGCGCCGCTTCGGGATCACCGAGGAGCTCGTCAGCCCGTACGTCGAAGGCGTCACGCGCATCGAGGCGGAGGGGCAGGGAGCGCTCGCCCGAATGCTCGACCTGGTGCTGCTCGGCGACTACGCATCGCTCTACCTCGCGTGTCTTCTGCAGGTCGATCCGGGGCCGATCACCATGATCGACCGCCTCAAGGACCGGCTCGCGAACACCGGGTACGGCCGGTCTGCCGACCCGTCGCAGGAATGAGCACGGCGGCGCCACCCCCGGGGCTCGCGCCGCACGACATCCTCGCGCTGGGGGACGGCGAGGTACGGATGCTCGATCAGACCCGGCTGCCGGGCGAGACCGTGACGGTCACGCTGCGGGTCTGGCCGGAGGTGGTCGACGCGATCAAGACGATGGTGGTGCGCGGCGCCCCCGCGATCGGCGTTGCCGGCGCCATGGGAATGGCGCTCGCCGCGCAGCACGGACCCGGCGACCTCGCAGGCCTGACCGGCGAGCTCGCGCAGGCGGGTCGGGCGTTGCGGTCCGCGCGGCCGACCGCGGTCAACCTCGCCTGGGCGGTCGATGCCCAGCTCGCCCTGGTCGCCGCCCACACGGGAACCGCCGAAGACCTCGTCGCGCTCCTGGTGGCCGCCGCCCGCCGCGTCCACGACGACGAGGTAGAACGCTGCGAACGGATCGGGGCGCACGCGCTCGCGCTCATCCACCGCGGCGCCCGGATCCTGACGCACTGCAACGCCGGCGCCCTCGCGACCGGCGGGTACGGCACCGCGCTCGGCGTGGTGCGCGCCGCGTACGCGGCGGACCCCACCGTCAGGGTCATCGTCGGCGAGACCCGTCCGCTGTTGCAGGGCGCCCGGCTCACGGCGTGGGAGCTGCAGCAGGAGGGCATCCCGTACACGCTCATCGCCGACAGCATGGCGGCGACGCTCATGGCGGAGGGGCGCATAAGCCACGTGGTCGTCGGCGCCGACCGCATCGCCGCCAACGGCGACGTGGTGAACAAGATCGGGACCTATGCCATCGCGATCCTCGCCCGTGAGCACGCCATCCCGTTCATCGTGGCGGCGCCGACGTCGACGCTCGACCTGTCGCTGCCGTCGGCCGCGGAGATCCCGATCGAGGAGCGCACGAGCGACGAGGTGCTCGCGATCGGCTTGTTCGGGCGCAGCGCCGTCCCCGAGGGGGCGAGCGTCGCGAACCCCGCCTTCGACCGCACGCCCAGCCGGCTCGTCTCTGCGATCGTCACGGAACAGGGCGTCCACCGCCCGCCATACGACCGTACGCTGCGCGCCGCCTGGGACGCCGCGGTCAGCTGAACGAGAGCTCCAGGGTCTCCCCGTCGGCGGGGGTCAGCACCCGCCCGTCGAGCCCCGCGGCGGCGACGCCGGCGCGGAGGGCGTCGCGGGTGAGGAGGCAGTGGTTGATCGCCTCCATGTGGACGGCCACCACCACGGCGTCCGGCGCGGCGTTGCAGGTGGCCACGACGTCGTCGACGTCCATCGTGATGGGGTCACCGTGGACGAACCGCGCCGCTCCCGCGTTGACGACGATCACGTCGGGGTGGTGGGCGGTGATGGCCGCCTCGACCTCATCGCACCAGATCGTGTCGCCCGCGAGGTAGACGGTGGGCTCCCCGTCGGCCGCGATCACGAAGCCGCTGACGTCGCCCATCTCGGCCCCGATCGCACCCCTGCCGTGGCGGCCGCCGGTCCGCGTGATCCGGACGCCGTCGAGATCCAGCGGGTCGCCGACGATCTGTGCGGGCAACCCGGCCCGGCCGAGCATCTGATGATCACGCGGCTGGCACAGCACCGGCCGGTCACGGGGCACCACGCCGAGGGCCGCCTGATCGAAGTGATCCGGGTGCAGGTGGGTCACGAGCGTCGCGGAGATCCCCGCGACGGCGTCCAGCGGCTCCACCGGGATCCCGACCAATGGGTTGGGCCGCGGGTTCGGGGTCTCGGGGATCGGAGGCTGCGAGCCGGCCGGGCCGAGGACCGGATCGACCAGGAAGCGCCTCCCGGCGGTCTCGACGAGCAACGTCGCGTGTCGCAGCAATCGAATGCGCATTCTAGTGCTCCGTTCCGAAAGTCTCTTCGCGATCTGGCGGCTGCAAAGCTCCGCCGGATTTCGACCCGTTGAGACGGGAACCTCCGCCTCGGGAGCTGTGTCCTCGCCTGCACCCATATACACCGATATGGGCGCAGGCCGCGTCCGTGTCAGTGGATCGGGCGTGGCCGCCCGTCCACGGCGTATGGAAGTGGGACACTTCAAGTCCCACTTCCATATCCGGCGGGCTTGTCGTTCGCCAGATCAGCAAAGGGCTTCCGGAACGAGCACTATCGGTCGCCGGCGATGAAGAACCCGACCGCGGCGGCGACGTACGCCGCGATCAGCAGGCCCCCGCGGAACCGGCTCGAGCGTCCGCCCCAAAGCACCACGGCGGTCAAGAGGACCGCCGCGCCGAGCGTGACGATCTCAACCGGCCGGAACGACAGCGCGAGGGGGTCGATGGCCCAGGAGAGAAGCGCCACCGCGGGGATCAGGAAGACGGCCACCTGGGCGCTCGAAGCGAGCGCGATCTCCGCGGCGAGCTTGATGTTGCCCTTCGCCGCGACGACGACGGCGCCGCCGTGTTCCGCCGCGTTGCCCACGATCGCGATGATGACGGCGGCCACGAAGAACTCCGAGAGCCCGGCCTTGTCGGCGAACACCTCCAGGGAGCCCACGAGGGCCTCCGCCACGAATGCCGTCACGACGGTCGCCGCCCCCAGCACGCCGAGCGAGAGCGGGAACGACCATGCGGCCATCGTCCCCGGCTCGTCCGAGACGTGCAGCGACCGGTGGCGGCGAAGGGCGAGGATCGTGATGATCACGTAGACCACCAGCAGCGCGATCGACACCGGGATCGAGAGACGGGCGAGGGAGTCGCGTTCGGGGTCGCCGCTGAAGCCCGGGATCGCCGGGATGAGGAACAAGCCGACCGCCAACCCGACGAGGCCCATCGAGACGAGGCTCGACTCGCGGTCGAGCGGTCCGCGGCCCCCGAACAGCAGCGAGAAGCCGAGCACCAGGAGCAGGTTCCCGACCACGGAACCGGTGAGCGAGCCGCGTACCACCTCGGTCAGGCCCTCATTCACGGCCAGCAGCGCGATGATGAGCTCCGGTGCGTTGCCGAACGTCGCGTTGAGGAACCCGCCGACGCCGGGGCCGGTGTGGTGCGCCGCGTGCTCGGTCGCCTCGCCGATGAGCCACGCGAGCGGGATCAGGGCGGCCGCCGCGAGCGCGAAGACCGTCAGGTCGCCCGCCCCGGAGTGGTTGACGATGATCACGAGCGGCCCGAGCGCGAGCAGGGCCGTGAGGATCTTGCGTATCACGGCGCGGGAGCTTACCCGCTCGCCCAGGACGGCGGCCCGCCGACCCGCCCGGCCCGATGCCGGAGGCCGAGCGGGAGCGCACGGTCTCCGGAGCGCGTGGATCCGGGCCGGAGGAGGTCATGCGCACGCCCCGAGGTGCCGATACCTCGGTTGTACGTTCGACGGAGGAGGCAGGGATGTCCGACCGCGAAACCAGCGGCTTCGACCGCCACGAGATCGGCGCGCTTCACGCTGCGCTGCTGGGCGGGGCGGGCCTGTGGGCGCACATCCTGTGGCGGCGGCGCGCCGGCGGCCTCGCCGTGCTCCCGACAACCCGGAGCGCACACTGACACTGGCACAGAACTGAAACACAGTCGCGCGCCGGCCGCGCCCGTCCGCGCGCAACGTGTGACGGTGCCGATGCAACGCTTGGCCCATGCGCGTCCTCACGGTGCTTGGCGCGGCGCTCGACGTCCTGTTGCCGCCGACCTGCGCGGGGTGCGGCCTCCCCGGTGACGCGGTGTGCGCCGCCTGCAGGTCGCGGCTGGTCCCGATGGAACCGCCGTGCTGTCACCGGTGCGGCCACCCATGGCCGATCCCGGTCACCGGCTGTCCCGAGTGCCCCCGGTCGATCGACGTCGCACGTCAGGCCGTGGGCTACGTCGACCCGGTTCCCGCGATCGTCGCGGCGCTGAAGGATCTGCGACGCCGGTCGCTTGCCGCGCAGATCGCGGCGCTCATGGCGGTGCGCATCGCCCGTCCGCCGCCGGGTGTCGCACTCGTGCCGGTGCCGCTCGCCCCGCGCCGCGAGGCGGCGCGGGGCTTCAACCAGGCGGCGCTCATCGCCCGCGAGCTCGGCCGCATCTGGGAGCGTCCGGTGGCCGGCCTGCTGGTGCGCGTGCGTGAGGCGCCGGCACAGCGCGGGTCGTCGGTGACCGAGCGACGCCTGCAGGTTCGGGGGGCCTTCGCGACGGTCCGGGCGGCGGACGTGCCGCCGGCAGTCTGTCTCGTCGACGATGTGCACACCACCGGCGCGACCCTTGCGGCGTGCGGCCGGGCGCTTCGCGCCGCGGGGGTTGCGCGGGTCGGCGCGATCACGTTCGCCCGGGTCATCGAAAGCTCTCCGCGCGCTACGATTCTGACTGCACGGTAGCCAAGCGCAAGGAGGTCCCGATGGATCTTCACGTCAAGGGCAAGAACATCCCTGTCACCGACGCGCTCTTCAATCACGCTCAGCGGAAGCTGGCGAAGCTCACCCGGATTCTTCCCCCATGGGATGAGCCGCCGCATGTCGAGCTGGAGCTGTCGGTCGAGCGAAACCCCAGCATCGACCGCAACCAGGTCTGCGAGGTCACCGTCCGGACGAAGGGGCCGGTGCTCCGCGTGCGCGAGAGCGACCGCGACATGTACCTGGCCATCGATCACGCGGTCCAGAAGCTGGAGCGGCAGGCCGGCAGGTACCGGGACCGTCGCCGCCGGCATCGGCCGCCGCACGGGACCGGCGCCCCGTCCCAGATCGAGATCCCCCCTGCGGCGGACGCGCCCCCCGTGGTCGTTGCGAACGCCGAGGACGATGAGCCGGAGCCCCGCCTGGTCAAGACGAAGCGCTTCGAGATGAAGCCCATGAGCGTGGAGGACGCGGCGATGCAGATCGAGCTTCTCAACCACGACTTCTACGTGTTCCGCAACGACGACGACGGCGCCGCGGTGAGCGTCATCTACCGTCGCCGGGACGGCGACCTCGGGCTCATCGCCCCGGGCTGACTGCGCACGGAACCGGCCCCGCCCCTCGCCGGCGGGGCGCCCGGAGGCGGTTGCTACCATTCTCCGGTCGCCGCAACCCGAGAAGGCATCACGAATTGACTGAGCTCCTCAATCGGCTGTTCCGCGTCGGCGAGGGCCGCCAGATGAAGCGGCGCTTCGCCCTCGTCGAGACGATCAATTCGCTCGAACCCGAGATGGAGCAGCTCTCGGATGCGGAGCTGCGCGCAAAGACCGACGAGTTTCGGGAACGGGTCGACCCTGACGACCCGGCATCGCTCGAGGCGTTGCTGCCGGAGGCGTTCGCGGTGGTCCGAGAGGCGGCGAGACGCACCCTCGGCCTGCGACTCTATGACGTACAGCTCGTCGGCGCGGGCGTCCTCCACGAGGGCGCGGTCGCCGAGATGAAGACGGGTGAGGGCAAGACCCTGACCGCCGTGCCGGCCGTCTACCTCAACGCGATCCTCGGACGCGGCGTCCACATGGTGACGGTCAACGACTACCTGGCGAAGCGCGACGCGGAGTGGATGGGGCCGATCTACGACCTGCTCGGGACCAGCGTCGGCGTCATCGAGCCGATGATGCCCGAAGCCATCCGCCGCGAGCAGTACGCCTGCGACGTGACGTTCGGGACCAACTCCGAGTTCGGGTTCGACTACCTCCGCGACAACATGGCCGTCCGCATCGATGACTGCGTGCAGCGCGGCCATTTCTTCT
>CAYTRV010000014.1:0-23427 GCA_964440285.1 uncultured Bifidobacteriaceae bacterium | reverse complement strand
GTGTCGCCGACCTCGAAGGTCACGTCGCCCTCGAGGACCCAGAAGCCCTCGTCCTCGCGGTGGTGCACGTGCAGCGGCGCCTCGGAGCCGGGAGGCTCCGTAACCTCGATGATGGTCATCTGGCCGCCGGTGTCGGCTGCGGTCGCCTTGATCACGGCGAGGCTGCCGAACCACCAGCGCGCCTCGCCCTCTCCACTGGACACCGCCATCGGCGTCAGCGCCTGACTCGACTCCTTTGTCATTGCTCCTCCTTCGCGGTTGTGTGGTCGGGAGCCATGAGCGCGATCGCATATCGCCAGGCGCCGTCGCCTCCGCGGCGCACGACGTTGACGGCGTGTTCCGCCAGGACGAGAGCGGTATCGCGCGCCTGGAGGACCCGTCGCGGATCGGCGACATACGTGCGGTCGCGCTCCCACATCGCGTTCGCCAACCGCGCGATCTCCTCGCCGCCACGTGCCTCCTGCGATCCGTCGCTCGTGACGAGCACCGCACAATCCTCAAACAGCAGGGCAAGCGCCTTGCGGTCGCGCGTCACGAAGGCGTCCTCGAACAGCGTTTCGAGCTCCTCCGGCGTTTGCGCTCCTGGTCCCATGGAGGCCGAAGGTAGCTCCGTCGGTGGCGCCTGTCCCTTCCAGAAAGGTGGCATCTCCGTTTGGAGCGGGTGGGCGTAGCATCCGCCCGTGGGCCTGTATGCCAAGGAGCGAGCGAGGGAGCGGATCGTACGGCTCGCCGGGCAGGGCCTGGACCTCGTGACGTTCTGGCGCGAGTCGAGCGAGGCCGTTGCCGCCGTCGTGCCCCACTACATGTCGCCCTGCTGGTACACCCTCGACCCGGCGTCGCTTCTGGCCACGAGCCACTACCAGGCCGAGATCCCGGAACTCCCGCCGGAGTGGCTCGCGCACGAGTACTACGAGGACGACTTCCACAAGATGGCCGACGTCGCTCGTTCCGAGCGCGGGGTGTCGACGCTGCACGAGGCGACCGGTGGCGACCCGAGTCGCAGCCACGCCTGGAACGCGTACCTGCGTCCGTACGGAGCCGATCAGGAGCTGCTCGTGGCCCTGCGAACGCAGGCGGGAGAGGCCTGGGGCATGCTCGGGCTCTACCGCGAGCCTGACGAGCCCCAGTTCGATGCCGACGAACTCGACTTCCTGCGCGCGGTGTCGCCATACCTCGCCGAGGGCGCCCAGCGCGGGCTGCTGGTCGGCGAAGCCACCCACCCCGAGGGACCCGAAGCCCCCGGCCTGGTCGTCCTCGCGGAGGACTGGAGCGTCGAGTCGCTCACCCCCGGGGCCGAGCGCTTGCTCTCGGAGCTCCCCGATGGCGACTGGGAGGCTCACGGCAGGCTGCCGCCGTCCGTGCTGGCGGTCGCGGGGCGCGCGCGACGGACCGCAAGGGGCAACGAGCACCCGGGCGAGATCGCGCTCGCCCGGGTGCTCTCGCGAGAAGGCCGGTGGATGGTGCTCCACGGGGCTTCGCTCGTCGCCGGCGGCGCGCGGCGTGTGGCGATCATCATCGAGGCCGCCCATCCGGCCCGCATCTCCCCGCTGCTCATGGCGGCCTACCAGCTGAGCGACCGCGAGCAGGACGTCACCCGTCGCGTCCTGCGGGGCGACTCAACTGCGCAGATCGCCGACGGCCTGTGCGTTTCCCCCCATACCGTGCAGCAGCACCTGAAGAGCGTGTTCGAGAAGACAGGTGTTCGCAGCCGGCGGGAACTTGTCGGTAAGGTGTTCTTCTCCCACTACGAGCCGCGCGTGCGCGACAACGAACGGCGCGTGGCCGGCGGCGATCCGGTGCGCGGAGGTCCCTTCCCGACCGACGCGACGCCTGACGGGCCGGCCTGAGAGCGTCGGACGATCGGTCGGCGACGGAGGGCGCGGCTCAGATCACGTGAAGTCGGAGCCGGTCGGGCCCTACACCTCGACGATGACCGGCAGGACCAGGGGACGCTGCCGCGCGCGCTTCCACAGCAGCGACGCGACGGCATCGTGCAGGAGCCGATGGAGCATGTCGATCTCGGTGACCGACACCGCCAGGGTCCGCTCCACCTCGGCACGGGTCGCTTCGATCAGCTCCTCGGTGCCCGCCGCGAACCCGCGGGTCACGACGTCGACGTCCCCGATCGGGAGGCCGTCGCGGGCGGAGAGCGTCGCCACGATCAGCACCAGCCCGTCCTCCGCGAGATGGCGGCGGTCGCGGAGGATCCCGTCGGCGACGTCGCCCATGCCCAGGCCGTCCACGTAGATCAGGCCGATCTCCAGGCGGTCGACGACCGCGGCACCCGACTCGGCGACCTCGAGGACGTGGCCGTTGTCGAGCAGGAAGGTGCGGTCGGCGGTGACCCCGACGGTCCGGGCGATCTCCGAGTGGGCCTTCTGATGGCGGATCTCCCCGTGAATCGGCGCGAAGAACCGCGGACGGACGAGGCGGAGCATGAGGCGCATCTCATCCGCGGCGGCGTGCCCGGAGACGTGCACAGGCGCGGAGTCGGGCGAGACGATGCGCGCGCCGGACCGGATGAGGCGGTTCATCGTCTCGTTCACCGCAAGCTCGTTGCCGGGGACGATCCGCGAGCTGAAGATCACCGTATCGCCCGGCGTGATCGTCACGTTCTGGTGGTCGCCGTACGCCATGCGGCGAAGACCGGACAGCGGCTCGCCCTGACTGCCGGTCGTGATGATCACCAGCTCGTCGTCGGGATGGTCGCCGATGGCCTTGATGTTGATCAGCACGCCGTCCGGCACCCTGACGACGCCAAGATTCACGGCGATGTTGAAGTTGCGCAGAAGCGACCGACCGACCAGCGCCACCACGCGACCGTCGTGATGAGCGGCGTCCAGCACCTGCTGCACGCGGTGGATGTGCGAGGAGAACAGCGTGAGGATGGCCCGTCCGGGCGCGGATGCGAATTGCCGGCGAAGCTCCGGACCGACCGTCCGCTCCGGGGCGATCACTCCCGGGACCTCGGCGTTGGTGGAATCGGCGAGGAGCAGCAGGACGCCCTCGTCGCCGAGCCGGGCGAGGGCCGCGACGTCGGTCTGCTCGTCGTCGATCGGCGCGTGGTCGAACTTGAAGTCGCCGGTGTGGACGAGCATACCGGCGGGTGAGCGCAGCGCGATCGCGACGCAGTCGGGGATGCTGTGGCTGACCCGGATGAACTCCGCCTCGAACGGGCCGACCTCCCGCCGCTCGCCTGCGGCGATCTCGATCAGCTCGACGTCCCCGAGCCGGTGCTCCTCGAGCTTGCTCCGCACCAGCGCGAGCGTGAACCGCGTTCCGTAGATCGGTACGCGGCCGACGGTCTTGATGAAGTACGGAACCGCCCCGATGTGGTCCTCGTGCCCGTGCGTCAGCAGGAGCGCGTCGATGTCCTCCAACCGGTCCGCGAGGACGTCGAAATCCGGGAGAACCAGGTCGACGCCGAGTTGCTCCGGCGTCGGGAACTTCACCCCGCAGTCGATCACGACGACCCTGCCGTCGAGCTCGACGAGGTACATGTTCTTCCCGATCTCCCCCGCCCCGCCGATGGGGGTCGCGCGCAGCGCGCTCGCGTCGGTCACGAGGCGCGCACGAGGATGTCCTGCGCCTCGAGCACCGCCGAGAGCTCAGCCCGCTCCGCGGCGGTGGCATCGACGAGGGGCAATCGCACACGCCCGGACGGGATCACGCCGGCCATCTCCAGCGCCGCCTTGATCAGGATCGGGTTCGACGTCGCAAACAGGGCCTCATAGAGATTGTGGAGCTGTTCGTCGAGCCGGGTCGCCTCGGCGCGGTCTCCGCGGCGGGCGGCGGCGCAGATCGCCTGCATCTGACGTCCGACGATGTGCGAGGCGACCGAGATGACGCCCGCGCCTCCCCCGAGCGCGATCGGAAGCAGCAGGTCGTCGTTGCCGGCGTAGACCCTGACGCCGGGGATGTCCAGGACCGCGTCGGCCTGGTCCGGGTTGGCCTCCTTCAACCCGACGATCCCCGGGATCTCCGCGAGTTCCGCGATGAGGTCGGGCGGAAGGTTGACTACGGCGCGGGACGGGATGTTGTAGAGGATCACCGGAACGCCGACCGCGGCGATTGCCGAGAAATGGCCGATGAGGCCGGCCCTGGGAGGCCGGTTGTAGTACGGGGTGACCGCGAGGACCGCGTCGACGCCCAGCTTCGCGGCGATCTCCGTGAGGTGTACCGAGTGGGCGGTGTCGTTCGATCCCGTGCCGGCGACGATGCTCGCGCTGCCGCGCAGTTCTTGGACGCCCAGCTCGAACAGGCGGATCTTCTCCGGGTCCGTCAGCGTCGATGCCTCGCCGGTGGTGCCCGACAGGACGAGTCCGTCGGAGCCGTTCGCCACGAGGTGGTGCATCAGCGAAACTGTGGCGTCCTCGTCGAGCGCTCCGCGCTCGTCGAAGGGCGTCACCATGGCGGTGAGGATGGATCCGAGGTCGGGCACGGCCGCGAGTATAGCCGGGGCCCCGGTCAGCCCGTCGGGCCGACGAGCCGCCAGGCTCGACCGTCGTTCGGGACGCCGCGGAGGTCCTGCGGTGTGATGGGACCGGTCGGCGACAGGCGGGCGAAGCCCGCGGCTTCGAGCGCGTCGGCCGTCTCACAGCGCGCCCGATCCCAGGACGTCACGCGATGCGCGCCCCGGCCGTCGGTCACCTCGCGGTGTGCAGCGACGAGCGTTCCGTCGCCGAGCGCGAAGAGCCGGATGTGGATGCGCTCTGCCCGTTCACCGAGGGCGACGTGGTCGCGCATGCGCCGGAACGTCCCGTTCACCCACGTGCGGTGGGTCGCGCCGTCGTCCGGCCGGAGCCACCCCTCTCCCATCAGCGCGTCGCGGACCGTCTCAGGCGTCGCCCGGAGCACCATCAGGTTGATCGGGTCGAGCCAGTCCGGGTTCTCCGACCGCCATGGGAACCGCCAGCTCTGAGTGAACGGCCAGAGGCGCGTGTGCCCGGGCACCGCCCCGGCGACGAGGTCGCCGTCCGGGGTGAGGTGCACCAGCGCGTTCCGCGTGACCCGCATGCGGGGCGTCGCCTACGCGGTCCGGGGGATCTCCTGACCCGTCTCCGGGTCGAGGCGGATGCCGTCCATGATCCCGTCGCCGGGCGGGCAGCCGATCGTGATCCAGATGGCCTCCCGGTCGGTGGAGTTGTTCATGATGCGGCGCGGGGTGTCCTTCGGGAAGCGGAGCCAGTCTCCGTCCTGGACCTCAACCAGCTCGTCGCCGATCTGGACGTGCTGCGGGCCACCGGACACGAGACGGTAGAGCTCCTCCTGCGTCTTGTGGCGGTGGTAGGCCATCGCCTGCCCCGGGCCGTAGCGCCAGCAGCGCAACGTGACGTGCTCGGCGCCGAGCGCCCCGGCGAGGTCCCTCGACGAGGCGCCGCCGCCTCGCCGCTCCTTCTCCTCGACGGCATCCGTCGCGACCTTCGTGTACTCGGTGCTCATCCGTCCTCCTCTGTCGTCACCCCGCCATTCTGCCCGTCGCCGTCGGCGGCACGCAGCACGATGAGCAGATCCTTCGTCTCCACCTGCGTGCCGGGCCCGACGACGACCTCGTCGACCACGCCGCCGTGCTCCGCGAACACGGCAGTCTCCATCTTCATCGCCTCGATCGACAGCAGGCGATCGCCCGGCTGGACACGCTCTCCCGCCGCGACGGACAGGCTCACGACGAGGCCCGGCATGGGCGCGGCGACGTGCGCCGGGTCTGCCTCGTCGGCCTTGCGACGGGTCGGGGCGGCCTGGGCGAGGCTCCGGTCGACGACCTTCACCTCCCTGGGCTGCCCGTTCAGCTCGAAGAAGATCGTCCGGCGACCCTCGGGGTCCGCCTCACCAGTGGCGAGGTAGCGGATGATGAGGGTCTTCCCGCGCTCGATGTCGACCGCGATCTCCTCGTTGCGCTCGAGCCCGTAGAGGAACACCGGTGTCGGCAGGACGCTGACGTCGCCGTAGACGCGCTGGTGCTCGGCGTAGTCGACGAACACCTTCGGGTACATCAGGTACGAGGCGAGCTCCTCGTCGGTGATGTGCCGCCGGATCCGGCGCTCAACCTCCAGGCGGGTTTCCTGCAGGTCGACCGGCGCGAGCGCCTCGCCGGGCCGGACCGTGATCGGCTCGGCCCCCCGCAGGACCTTCTGCTGGAGCGACGGCGGGAATCCCCCGGGCGGCTGGCCGAGGTCGCCGTGGAAGAACTCGACCACGGACTCCGGGAACGTCACGGGAACCGCCGGGTCGAGCACCTGCTCTGGGGTGAGGTCGTTGGTGACCATGTAGACGGCGAGGTCGCCGACGACCTTCGAGGTGGGAGTGACCTTGATGATGTCGCCGAACATGTCGTTCACGGCGCGGTAGGCCTTCGCGACCTCCCGCCAGCGCGCCTCGATGCCCAGCGCCCGTGCCTGCTGGCGCAGGTTCGTGTATTGGCCGCCCGGCATCTCGTGCTCGTAGACCTCGGCCGCGCCGGAGCGCAGGTCGCTCTCGTAGCCGAGGTAGACGCGGCGCACCGCCTCCCAGTAGCCGGCGACGCCGATGAGGGCGTCACGGTCGAGGCCGGTGTCCCGCGGCGAGTTGCGAAGCGCCTCGACGATCGCCCCGAGGTTGGGCTGGGAGGTGAGGCCGCTCATCGGGTCCATCGCCGCGTCGACCGCGTCGACTCCGGCCTCGGCCGCCGCCAGCACGCTGGCGCCGGAGATGCCGCTGGTGTCGTGGGTGTGGAAGTGGATCGGGATCCCCACCTCCTGCTTGAGCGCCGACACCAGCCGTCGGGCCGCCTCCGGCTTGCAGAGCCCCGCCATGTCCTTGATGCCGAGGATGTGGGCGCCGGCGGCCTCGAGCTCGCGCGCGAGATCGACGTAGTAGCCCAGGCTGTACTTGTCCCGGCGGGGATCGGTGATGTCGCCCGTGTAGCAGATGGCGGCCTCGCAGAGCTTTCCGCTCTCGCCCACGGCGTCCATCGCGACGCGCATGTTCTCGACCCAGTTGAGCGAGTCGAACACGCGGAACAGGTCGATGCCGGCGTCCGCGGCGCGCCGGACGAAGAACCGCACCACGTTGTCGGGGTAGTTGGTGTAGCCGACCGCATTCGAGGCGCGCAGGAGCATCTGCAGCAGTAGATTCGGCATCCGCTCCCGAAGCGCGGCGATGCGCTCCCACGGGTCCTCACGAAGGAACCGCATCGCGACGTCGAAGGTCGCTCCGCCCCAGCACTCCAGCGAGAACAGCTCGGAGAGCAGGCGGGCATATGCTCCGGCGATGTGCACCATGTCGAACGTGCGGAACCGCGTCGCGAGCAGCGACTGGTGGGCGTCGCGCATCGTCGTGTCGGTCACCAGCAGCCGCTTCTGGTCGAGCATCCAGCGCGCCAAGCCCTCGGGACCGAGCTCGTCGAGCAACTGTCGCGTGCCGCGCGGCGGGTCGCTCGGCGGGACCTCGGGCACCGGGGGCGCGATCAGATGCTCGGGGCGCGGGCGCCCCTCCACGTCGGGGTTCCCGTTGACCGCGACCTCGGCGAGGAACGACAGGAGGCGTGTCGCGCGGTCACGCCGCGGCACGAAGTGGAACAGCTCCGGGGTCTCGTCGACGAACCGGGTTGTGTAGTCGCCCGCGGTGAATCGGGGGTGGCCGATGAGCCCCTCCAGGAACACGAGGTTGGTCTTGACGCCGCGGATGCGGAATTCGCGCAGCGCCCGGTTCATCCGCGCAAGCACCTCCTCCGGCGTCGGGGCCCAGGCGGTGACCTTCTCGAGCATCGAGTCGTAGAACGGCGTGACCACGGCGCCCGCGTAGGCAGTGCCCCCGTCGAGCCGGATCCCGAAGCCGGTCGCCTCCCGATAGGCGGTGATCCGTCCGTAGTCGGGGATGAACTGGTTCTCGGGATCCTCGGTCGTGATGCGGCATTGCATCGCGTGGCCGTTCAGGCGAACGTCCTCCTGCCGCGGGACTCCGCTGCCCGGCGTGCCGATCACGGCGCCCTCCGCCAGCCGGATCTGCGCCTTGACGATATCGACGCCGGTCACGACCTCCGTGACGGTGTGCTCCACCTGCACACGCGGGTTGACCTCGATGAAGAAGACGTCGCCGGTGACGGCGTCCTGGAGGAACTCCACGGTGCCCGCCAGCTCGTAGCTGGCCTCGCGGGCCAGGCGCACCGCCAAGGCGCAGAGCGCGTCGCGCTGGGCGTCGGTGAGGAACGCGGCGGGGGCGCGCTCGACCACCTTCTGGTGGCGGCGCTGGACGGTGCAGTCGCGCTCGTACAGGTGGATCACGTTGCCGTGGCGGTCGGCGAGGATCTGAACCTCCACGTGACGGGCGCGCTCGACGAGCCGCTCGAGGAACACCTCGTCGTTGCCGAACGCGCCGCGTGCCTCCCGCCGGCCGGCCGCCACCGCCTCCGCCAGCTCGGCGGAGTCGCGAACGATCCGCATTCCGCGCCCGCCGCCGCCCCAGCTCGCCTTGACCATCAACGGGTAGCCGACCTCCTCGGCGAGGCGCGCCGCCTCGCGCTCGTCCTGCGGCAGGGGCCCGGTCGCGGGCATGACCGGCACGCCGGCACGCTGCGCGATCGCCCGAGCCTCCACCTTGGAGCCGAACGCCCGCATCACCTCGGGAGGGGGCCCGACGAAGGTGATCCCCTCCCTCCCGCACGCCTCGGCGAAGTCGGGGTTCTCGGACAGGAAGCCGTACCCGGGGTGGATCGCGTCGGCGCCACATTCGTGCGCGATGCGCAGCACCTCGTCGATCCTGAGGTACGCCTTGACCGGGTCGAGGCCGGTGCCGATCAGGTACCCCTCGTCCGCCTTGAAGCGGTGCAGGGCGTAGCGGTCCTCCTGTGAGTAGATCGCGACGGTCCGGAGGCCCAGCTCGGTGGCGGCGCGGAAGATCCGGATCGCGATTTCGCCCCGGTTCGCGACCAGGAGCTTCCGGATCCGCCGGGTCATCCGAACAGGAGGGGTTCGAGGCCGAGGGTCAGTCCCGGGCGGTTCGGGATCTCGCGGACGGCGTGGATCACTCCGGGCATGAAGCTCTCGCGTGTGAGGGAGTCGTGGCGGATCGTGAGCGTCTCGCCCAAGCCTCCCAAAATGACCTCCTGGTGCGCGACGAGGCCCGGGAGCCGCACGGAGTGGATCGGGACGTCCCCCTCCATCAGGTCAGCGGTGCGAAGCGCGGTGCCGCTCGGGGCGTCGAGCTTGCCGTCGTGATGCAGCTCGATGATCTCGGCCTTCGGCATGTGGCGGGAGGCCTCCGCGGCGAACCGCATCATCAGCACCGCGCCGATCGCGAAGTTCGGGGCGAGCAGGCAGTTGGCCGTGCCCGCGTCGGCCCTGCGGCGAAGTTCGTCGACCTCGTCATCGCCGAGCCCGGTGGTTCCCATCACGACGTGGACCCCGGCGTCGAGGCAGGTGCGAGCGTTCGCGAACCCGACGTCGGGACGTGTGAAGTCGACGGCCACGTCGACCCGTGTCGCGGCGAGCGCCGCCGACACGTTCGGGAACGCCGCGCCGTCGCCGAGGGCGGGATCGACGAGCGCCGCAAGCTGCATGTCGTCCGCCCCGGCGACCGCCGTCACGACGGCCTGTCCCATCCTGCCGGCGGCGCCGACGACGAGTACCCGGAGCACTTCGGCAGCGTAACCAAATGCGCGAAGCCAGGCATCCTGGCGCCCGCGGGTTGCGGTCAGGCGGCCTCGGAGAGCGATGGCGCGAGGCCGCCGACCGCGCGGCGCACCGCGTCGGGATCGGGACCGATCGCTGCGAGCGACAGGGATTCCGGCTGCCAGAACTCGGCGCCCAGCTCCTGGACGTCCGATGAGGTCACCGCGTCGACGCGGTCGATGATCTGGTCGATCGCAAGCAGCTCGGTGCCGGTGACCGTGGCCTTCCCGATGCGGTTCATCCGCATCGCGGGGCTCTCGAGGGACAGCACGAGCCGGCCCTTGAGGTGCTCCTTCGCGCGACGCAGCTCGTCGTCGGGGACGGCCTCGACCGCGAGGCGGCGGAGCTCGGTTCCGATCACCTCGCAGGCGGTGGCGAGGTTCTCCTCGCGCGTCCCGAGGAACAGCCCGACCTGGCCGGCGTCGGCGTACCCGACCGAGTACGAGCCGACCGAGTACGCGAGTCCGCGCTTCTCACGGATCTCCTGGAAGAGGCGGCTGCTCATCGATCCGCCGAGGATGGTGTCGAGCACCGATTGGGCGTGCCGGCGCGGGTCGTTGCGCGACAGGCCGGGGCCCCCGAGGGCGAGGTGGTACTGCTCGGTCGGCTTCTCGTGGATCACGAGGGTCTGCGCGCCCGGTGACGCCTCCTCGAACACCTGGTTCGTCCCGGAGGCGGGGACGTCGGCCAGGAGGCGCTCGCCGATGTCGACGAGCCGGTCGTGGGTGAGGTTCCCGGCGGCGGCGAGCACCATGTTCGGAGCGGTGTAGTGGCGCCCGAAGTACCCGCGGACGTCGTCCTCCCCCACCCGGCCGATGACCTGCTCGGTGCCGATGACGGGTCGGCCGAGGGGCTGCCCGGGGAACACCGCCGCTCCGACGAGGTCGTGCACCTTGTCCTGCGGGTCGTCCTCGTACATCGCGATCTCCTCGAGCACGACATCGCGTTCCTGGTCGAGATCGAAGAACCCGGGGCGTTGCAGCATGTCGGTCAGCACCGGGACGGCCTCGTCGAGATGCGAATCCAGGATGCGGGTGTAGAACACCGTGTAATCGCGTCCCGTGGCGGCGTTGAGCTCACCGCCGAGCCCGTCGAACAGCTCCGCGATCCGCTGAGCCGAATACGCCGGCGTGCCCTTGAAGAGCAGGTGCTCGATGAAGTGGGAGATGCCGGCCTCCTCGGCCAGCTCGAATCGCGATCCGACGCCGACCCAGATTCCGAGGGCGACTGACCGTACGCCGGCGAGGGGCTCCGAGATGACGCGGAGCCCCCCAGCCGTCGTTGTCACCTGGGGTTCGATCACTCCCCCGCGACGTCGCTGGCGCTCACGCGGCGGCGACGTCGGCGAGGCTCGCCGTCGCCATCCCCGTCGCCGTTCGCGCCGGCAGAGCCGCCGTCGACGTCCTCCATCCCCACGATCCGCAGGCCGATCCGGCCGCGGGCCTTGTCGACCTCGACGACCGTCACGTCGACGGTGTCGCCGCGGTTGATGACGTCCTCGACCTTCTCGACCCGTCCCTTGGAGAGGTTCGAGATGTGCAGCAGCCCGTCGACGCCCTTGGTGAGCTCGACGAACGCCCCGAAGGTGGTGGTCTTGACGACCTTCGCCCCGGTGTAGGTGTCGCCGACCTCGACGTCCTTCGTCATCCGGCGGATCTGCTCGACGCACTCGTCGGCCTTCAGCCCTTCGACGCCGTAGACGTTGACCGTCCCGTCGTCCTCGATGGAGATCTCGACGTCGTAGTCGGCTTCGAGCCCGCGAATCGTCTCGCCGCCCTTCCCGATGACCGCGCCGATCTTCTCCGGATCGATCTTGATGGTCGAGATCCGCGGCGCCCACGGGGACAGCTCTTCGCGCGGCTGTGAGATGTGCCCGTTCATGATCCCGAGTATGTGCTCCCGACCCGCCTTCGCCTGCGCGAGCGCGTCGCGGAGGATGTCGAACGTGACGCCCTGAATCTTGATGTCCATCTGCAGGGCGGTGATTCCCTCCGACGTCCCGGCGATCTTGAAGTCCATGTCGCCGAGGTGGTCCTCGTCGCCCTGGATGTCGCTCAGGATGATGTAGTCGTCGCCCTCCTTGATGAGCCCCATGGCGATTCCCGCGACAGGCCGGGTGATCTTCACGCCCGCGTCGAGCAGGGCGAGGGTCGATCCGCAGACCGACGCCATCGATGAGGAGCCGTTGCTCTCGAGGGTCTCGCTCACCAGCCGGAGCGTGTAGGGGAACTCGTCCTCCGGCGGGATCATCGGCAGCAGGGCCCGCTCGGCGAGCGCGCCGTGGCCGATGTCGCGGCGCTTGGGGCCGCGCATGAAGCCGGTCTCCCCGACGCTGAACGGCGGGAAGTTGTAATGGTGGATGTAGCGCTTGGACGTCTCGGTCCCGATCCCGTCGATGCGCTGGGCATCCTTGAGGGTGCCGAGGGCGAGCAGGGTCATGACCTGTGTCTCCCCGCGCGTGAACAGGCCGGAGCCGTGGACGCGCGGGGCGACCGTGGTCTCGCAGGCGATCGGCCGGATCTCGGCCGCGTCACGGCCGTCCGGGCGGTGCTTGTCGACCGCGATCCGCTTGCGGATGATCGACTTCTGCAGCGCGTCGAACGCGCGTCCGAACGCCGCCTTCTCCTCGGCGGTGGGCTCGTCGCCGAGCACCTTCGCGGCGATCTGGGCCTTCGCGCCGCTCACCTTGTCGCGGCGCTCCAGCTTGCGCTGCTCGAGCGTGGCCTCCTCGAGCGTGGCGCGGCCGCCGGCCTCGACCTTCGCGAGCAGGTCCGGGTCGACCGTGACCGGCTCGACCTGCCACTTCTCCTTCCCGGCCTTCTTGCGCAGCTCATCCTGGGCGGCACAGAGCTTCTTGATCTCCTCATGCGCGATGGCGAGGGCCTCGAGGATCGTCTCCTCGTCGACCTCCTTCGCGCCGGACTCCACCATCGAGATGGCGTCGGCGCTGCCCGCGACGATGAGGTCGAGGTCGGACTCGTCCATCTCCTGGAGCGTCGGGTTAATGACGAACTCGTCGTCGATCAGCCCGATCCGCACCGCCCCGATCGGCCCCTGGAACGGGAGATCGGAGATCATCAGCGCCGCGGACGCCCCGTTGATGCAGAGGATGTCGAAGGCGTTGACCTGGTCGGTTGACAAGACGGTGGCGATGATCTGGGTCTCGTTGCGGTATCCCATCGGCCACAGCGGCCGGATCGGCCGGTCGGTCATGCGGGCGGTCAGCGTGGCCCGGTCGCTCGGGCGGCTCTCGCGCTTGATGAAGCCCCCCGGGATCTTGCCGGCGGCGTACATGCGCTCTTCCACGTCCACGGTGAGGGGGAAGAAGTCCACTCCCTCGCGCGCGTCCGTGAGTCCAACGGCGGTGACGAGCACCATGCTGTCACCTGCCCGGACGACGACCGCGCCGCTTGACTGCTTCGCGAGTCGACCGGTCTCGAATGAGATCGCCAGCTCGCCGATCTCTGCGGTCACTACCTCCACTGCCATTCCGTTCCCCTGTCTCGCCTCAGCCACCTGGCCGGGCGCGTTCCATTTCGCCGGCCCCGATGGCCGGACGCGTCTGTTCCGTGGGGCCTGTCGTCTCCAGGCCCTTTACCGGCGGAGGCCGAGCTGCTCGATGAGCGCGCGGTACCCTTCGAGGTCCGTGCGCTGCAGGTAGTTGAGCAGCCGGCGTCGCTGTCCGACCATCATCAGCAGGCCTCGCCTGGAGTGGTGGTCGTGCGTATGCGCTTTCAGGTGATCCGTGAGCGAGTTGATCCGCTCCGTGAGGATCGCAACCTGGACCTGCGGCGAGCCCGTGTCCGTGTCATGCCGCCGGTGCGCCGCGATGACGCCCGCCTTCGTGTCCTTCTTCAGCATCTGTTCTCCTGTCCACGGCCGCGGCACAGCAGGACATCTCCCCCGTGCCGGGTCGACAACATTGTGCGGAGCACCCCGTTCGCGTGTGGTCCTTCCGGACCCGCCGACACCCCGCCGACCGTCAAATGTGTTCCGGAGTGCGGGATCGTGTCGTGCGAACGAGGGAAACCCAGCTTCGAGTCGAGTCTAGCAGAGGGGGTCTTCGGACCCGGTCGCAGTCTCCCTTGCCCGCTCGACGTCCCGATGGATCTGGGCGACCAGGAGATCCGCAGAGGGGAACCGCTGCTCGGCGCGCATCCGGTCGAGGAACGCCACGCTTGCGCGCTCCCCGTAGATGGAGCGCCCGGGGAAGTCGATCAGGAAGGCTTCGATCCGCAGCGAACCGGAGTCCCGGAAGGTCGGGGCGACGCCCACGTTGATCGCAGCTGCCCACACTCCGTCCCCGACCCGCGCACGGCCGGCGTAAACCCCCCGTCCCGGCACGGCGGCCTGCGGAGAGACCTCGATGTTCGCGGTGGGGATGCCCAGTCCGGCGCCCCTCCCGTCACCGTGGACGATGACGCCCTCCAGGCAATGCGCCCGTCCGAGCAGGCCGTTCACTTCGTCGATGTCGCCCTGGGTGACATGCCGTCTGATTCGCGTCGACGAGATCGGCTTTCCGTCGGGGCTGGTGACCAAACCCGGGATCGACACGTCGATGCCGCGGGCCCGACCGGCCTCGCGAAGCATCTTGGCGGTGCCCTCGCCGCCGTGTCCGAAGCGGAAGTTGCGCCCCACTGCGATGGTCCGTGCGCCGATCGGCGGCGCGGAGAGCATTTCGCAGAAGCGGTCCCACCGGATGTGCGAGAACGCCTTGGTGAAGGGGATTTCGAGGAGCTCGTCGACACCGAGCCGCTCGATCAACCGGGCACGAAACGCCGAGCTGGTCAGCCCGGTGGTCTTGAACTCCGGGCGGAGCACGGTGAGCGGGTTGGGGTCGAACGTGATGACCATCGAGCTCATCGAACGGCGTCTCGCCGTGTCGACGGCGAGCCTGATGATCTCCTGGTGGCCGAGGTGTACGCCGTCGAACGCCCCGATCGCGACCGCTCTGCTCCCAGCGCCCATCGGCAGTTCGCCGATGGAGCGGTAGCGCCTCACGTCAGCACCACCTTCGGGCGCAGGGTCGCGTCGTCACGCGGCTCCGCGATGGCGACCAGCCGGTTGTCCGCGACCAGCATCACGGGACCGCGCGCCCGGCCGGGGACCGGTCGCCCGTGACCGACGTCAATCGCCTCGGCGGGCGTCAGTGCCCGCTCCTCGAGCGCGTCGGCGAGCGCGACGCGGGGGTTGATGCCGCCGGCCGCCGCGACGGCCTCCGGGGCGACCGCGTCCGCGATGCTCAGCGAGCCGATCGCCGTCCGCCGGAGGGTTTCGCAGTACCCGCCGCATCCGAGGGCGTCACCGAGGTCGACGGCGAGTTGGCGGATGTACGTCCCCTTCGAGCAGCGGACCTCGAGGTCGAGGGTTCCGCCGTCAAGGTCGTCCGCGACGACGCGGGCGGCGTGGATCACGACGTCGCGCTCCGGCCGCTCCACCTGCTCGCCTCGCCGCGTGCGCGCGTAGAGCGCCTCACCTCCGACCTTGACCGCGGCGAGCGCCGGGACGCGCTGGCGTTGGGGGCCCACGATCCGCGCGACGGCGAGGTCCACCTCGGCACGGTCGGGAGCACGCGCCCCGGTCACCGTAATCGGCCCCTCGGTGTCGCCGCTCGCCGACGTCGCGCCGAGGCGGATCCGCGCGAGGTACGTCTTGTCGAGGCCCGTGAGGTAGGGCACGAGACGGGTCGCGCGACCCACGACGACGATGAGCAGCCCGGTCGCGAAGGGGTCGAGCGTCCCCGCGTGGCCGACCCGGGTGCCGCGCCCGAGCCGGTGGCGGATGCGGGCGACGATGTCGTGCGAGGTCGGACCGGCTGGCTTGTCGACCAGCCACACACCGAACGGCGTCGCGGGGTCATGCTCCATCGAGTTGGGCTGCCACGGATTCGGTGAGCCACGCCACGAACTCCGGCGCGGTGCTCGACGACGTGAGCCCTGCGGCGGCGCGGTGGCCGCCTCCACCCTCCGTCCGGGCGATCGCCGAGACGTCGACCCGGTCGGACGCCGCGCGCAGCGACGCTCGCAGGCCGCCGCCGTGGAGGTGCCGAACGAGCGCACCGACCTCGGCGCCACGGACCCCCCGGAGCGCCTCGGCGATCCCATCGGCGTCGTCGGTGCCGGCGAGGGCGAAATCGTCGAGATCGAGCACCGCAACGACGAGCCGCCCGTCGAGGTAGGCCTCCGCGCGGGCGTACGCGATGCCCAGCAGGCGGACCTGCGCGATCGGCACGTTCCCGTACAGGCGTCGGCCGATGTCGGCGACGTCGACCCCGGCGTCGACGAGCCGGGCGTCGGCCCGGAGGGTGTCGCCCGTCACGTTCGAGTAGGAGAACCGGCCGGTGTCGGTAACGAGCCCCACGTGGAGGGCACGGGCGATGGCGGCGTCGAGCGGCCAGCCGGCTTCGTCGAGCACGCCGAGGACGATCTCCGCCGTGCTGGACGCGCCCCCGTCGATGAGATTGAGATCCCCGTACCGACCGTTGTCGTGGTGGTGGTCGATGTTGACGATCCGCGCCCCGAGCGCACCGGGCGGATGATCGCTGAGACGACCGGCGGTCGCGCAGTCCACGACCACGACGGTTCGGTCGGCGAGGTCGTCGGGGAGCGTGCTCGTGACGGCCTCACCGGGCTCCAGGAGGAACGCGAACTCGTCGGGCACGGCCGGCGCGTCCGGGTGCCACATGACCGCGTCGCGGCCGGCGTTGCGAAGGGCCCGGGTCACCGCCAGGAGCGACCCGATGGCGTCGCCGTCGGGGTTGCGGTGCGTCGCGACCATGAAGCGGCCGGCGACGGTCGAGAGGTACCCGCCGACGTCGGCGACGGTCGCGTCTTGCGGAACGATGGTGCGAGCGGGGCCTCGCGTCACGGCTCCTCCCGCGGCGGGAGGTCGGCGGTGACCTCGTCGATCAGCCGGGTGAGATCGACCGCGCGTTCCTGATGCTCGTCGAAGATGAACTGCAGCTGCGGGGTCTGGCGGGCCCGAAGCTCCCGGCCGACCCGTCCCTGCAGCACGCCCCGCGCCGATTCGAGGGCTTTCCCCGCCGCGTCGCGGCGCGAGGGGTCGAGTGCCGTCCAGTAGACCTTCGCCTCCTTCAGATCCTGCGTGGCGCGCACCTGGGTGATGGTGACCATCGCGAGCCGCGGGTCGGAGAGATCCCGGTGCAGGGCCTCGGCGATGACCTCGCGGAGCGCCTCGTTGATCCGGCGCAACCTCCCCCCGGGCTGACCCACCTCAAGCTCCGATCCGGAACGTCGCCATGTCCTCGACGCGTCGCAGGTCGCGCGACTCGCCGAGCACCTCGAAGGCGGGATCGCCGTGGAGCCATCGCGACGCCGCGTCGAGCAGCAGGTCGCACTCGCCGGCCTCACGAGTGACGACCGCCAGGGTGAGCCGGGCGCGCCGATGGAGGTCGTGGTGGTCGACCTCGGCCACGGCGCAGCTGAATCGCCTGACGAGGCCGGCCTTGACGCGCTGCAGGTGCTTGCGCTTGTCCTTCAGCGAACCGGCCTCGGGAAGGTGGAGGTCAACCGTGAGCGACCCGACGTAGCCGCATGCCATCTCCGGCCTGGGCCTACGCGCTGGACGCCGGGCCGGGTGCCTGCTCGGTGCGGGCGACTTCCTTCAGCTCGAAGGCCTCGATGACGTCGCCATCCTTGACGTCGTTGTAGCCCTCGATCACCGCGCCGCACTCGAAGCCCTGCGCGACCTCGCGGACATCGTCGTTGAATCGGCGGAGCGAACCGATCTTGCCCTCGAAGACCACGGTGCCGTCCCGGACGAGCCGCATGCTCGCGCCGCGCCGGGCGATCCCGTCGGTAACGTAGCAGCCGGCGATGGTCCCGATTCGCGATGCCCGGAACGTGGTGCGCACCTCGAGCGTGCCGAGGGCCTGCTCCACGATCTCGGGCGCCAACATGCCGATGAGCGCGTCGCGCATGTCCTCGATGGCGCGGTAGATGACGCGGTAGTTGCGCACGTCGACGCCCTCGCGCTCGGCGAGCATGCGCGCCTCGGGACGGGGGCGGACGTTAAAGGCGATGACGATCGCCTCCGAGGCCGCCGCGAGGTTGACGTCGGACTCGGTGACCGCGCCGACACCGGTGTGGATGACCCGCAGCCGCACCTCGGTCTGCTCGATCTTCTCGAGTGCATCGCGCAGCGCCTCAACGGAGCCGTGCACGTCGGCCTTGATGATGATGTTGAGCTCCTGGAGGCCCTCCTGCACTCGGGCGAAGAGGTCCTCGAGCGAGACGGGCCGCCGGTTGGCGAGCTCCTCCGAGCGGATCCGGTGCGACCGCTGCGCCGCGAGTTGGCGTGCGACGCGTTCGTTCTCCACGGTCCGGAAGCGCTCGCCGGCGTCGGGGACGCCGTCCATGCCGAGGACCTCGACCGGTACCGACGGTCCGGCCTCGGTCAGCACGTCGCCCTTGAAGTCGTGCATCGCCCGGACACGCCCGAACGTCTGGCCCACGAGCAGCACATCGCCGACGCGCAGCGTCCCGCGCTGCACCAGCAGCGTGCACACGGGACCGCGACCCGGGTCGAGGCGTGACTCGATGACGCTGCCGGATGCGGACGCCCCCGCGTTGGCCTTCGGGTCGGCGTCGGCGTCGGCCACGAGGAGCACCGTCTCGAGCAGGGTGTCCAGGCCGGTCTTCTCGAGGGCCGAAACCTCCACGAACTCGTAGGTCCCGCCCCAGGCGGTGGGGATCACGTCGCGGGTCGACAGCTCCTGTCGCACGCGGTCGGGGTTCGCGTTCGGCTTGTCGATCTTGTTGATCGCGACCATGAACGGGACGTCGGCGGCGCGGGCGTGGTCGATCGCCTCGATGGTGGTTTCCATGACGCCGTCGTCGGCCGCGACGACGATGACCGCCACGTCGGTGATCTTGGCGCCACGGGCACGCATGGCGGTGAACGCCTCGTGGCCCGGAGTGTCGAGGAACGTGAGCTCGCGGTTGTTGTGGTGGACCTGATAGGCCCCGATATGCTGGGTGATGCCGCCGGCCTCGCCTGCGACGACCTCGGTTTCGCGGATCGCGTCGAGGAGCGACGTCTTGCCGTGGTCGACGTGGCCCATGACCGTGACGACGGGCGCGCGGGCGGCCAGGCTGTCCGGGCTGTCCTCGACCAGCTCGGCGAACTCGTCCTCCTCCTCCGCGTGGACGATCTGGACCTTCCGCTCGAGCTCCGCGGCGACCTGCTCGATCTCCTCGTCCGACAGTGACTGGGTGATCGTCGCCATCTCGCCCATCCCCATGAGGGTGGTGATGATGCGGGTGGCGGTGATGCCGAGCGCCTCGGCCATCTCCTTTATGGTGGCCCCGGAGCGGATGTCGACCTGCGGCATGTCCGCGGGTTCGATCGTTGGCGCCGGCTCGCGCTCCTCGGTGCGGTTCGACTTCGGTCCGCGGCGGTCGCGCCCCTGCGTTCCGGGGCCGCGGCGGCTGGCCTGGGCGTCGATGACGACGCGGCGGCGCTTGCCGCGGCCGCCTCCGCCTCCGCCACCTCCGCCTCCCACGCCGGCATCACGGAACTCGGACGGCCCAGCAGCGCCTCCACGGCGTCCGCCGACGACAGGTGTGTCCGACCCCCCATTGGTGCTCGCGCCCGGCTCTGGAGGCGGCTCAGCGCGTCGCAGGGGCGGTCTGGGCGGCGATGGCTCCGCGCGGCGCAATGGTGGCCGCGGCGGAGGCGGGGCGGGTGGCGCGACCTTGCGACGGGGCGGTTTGGGGGCCTCGTCAGTCGCCCCGGCCTTCGCAGTCTCGGAGCCGGCCTCGGGTTCGGCCGTGGGCGCGTCGGCGGCTGGTGCCTCCGCAGGGGGCAGGTCGGCGATGGCCTCGGCAGGGGGCGCGTCGGCGATGGCCTCGGCCACCGGGATCTCGGCCTCCACGGCTGGCTGCTCGGCCGCGGCGGGCTCAGCGGGCGCCTCGGGCGTCGCCGCCTCGGCGGCGGGCGGGTCCCCGACGGGCGGGCTTGGCGGTTCGGCCGGGGCCGGCTCGGTCGCGGCGGGGGACTCCGCGACGGGTGGTGCCTCCGGGGTCGTCGGAGCCTCCGTCGCCGCTCGGGGCTTGCGGGTGCGCCTCGGCTTCGCCTCGGCGGGCGGGGCGTCGGCCTCGTCGGCCTTCGCGTTCGCCTTGGGGGGCGCCGCCTTCGCCTCCACCGCCGCCGCAAGGGTCGCATCGAGCGTGTCCGGCTTCGGGTAGCGGTTCGGGTTCAGCAGGTGCAACGCCTCGCCGACGGTCACCGTCGACGACGCGGTCTTGATCGGCAGGCCGGCGCGCTGGAGCCGTTGCAGGACGAGGCTGCTCGGGAGTCCCTCGTCACGCGCGATCTCATGGACCCGTCGCTTCTCGGTCAGATCCACCGGCGCCTCTCGTCAGGGTTCGAGGTCGTCTGCGAGCGACGGATCCACGGTGAGCCGCCCGCCGGCGAGCCGGGCCCCGCGATGGAACGCCCGGCGCTCGAGCGCACGGTCGAAACACGCGCGGTCCGCGCAGACATAGAGTCCGCGACCGCCCTGGCGGCCCGTGAGGTCGCGCACGAGATCGTGGCCGTCTGGCCCTGGCAGCGCGACGAACCGCCGGAGTGACGGTTTCGGCGCGCGCGCCCCGCACCCGAGGCAGCGACGCGCTGGGATGTGTGTGCGGCCCACCATCTGGAGTCGTGCGCTACGACTGCTCCTCCTCGGATTCCGCGGCGACCTCGACCGGCGGCTCGGGCGACGCCGCCTGCGTCTGGTCGTCCGCCGGTTCATGTTCGTCCGCGCGCTCGGCAGCCGCGGCGCCGGCGGTCCCCGGCTCGGCCGCCCCGTTCGCGCCACCGGTGGCTGCGACGGCGTCGGCAGGTGCGTCGGCCTGCGCCGGCACGACCGCGCCGACCGCCTGATCCGGTGCGATGTCGATTCCCTGCGACTCCATCTCGGCGAGGCGGGCGTGGGCGGGCAGGCTGCAGTAGCGGGTGCCCGGCACCGCCGCGTTCACGCACCGCTTGCCGTTGCGAAGCAGCGCCGCGCACCGCTGGAGCTCGCCCTCGCCGCCGCCGTACTCGGACGCGGACTCCTCGAGAGCGAACGTCGACTCGCTCTTGATGTCGATCCGCCACCCGGTGAGGCGGGCCGCGAGGCGGGCGTTCATACCCTCCTTGCCGATGGCGAGCGACAGCTGGTCGTCGGGGACCACCACCGTGGCCTGGCGGTTCTCGTCGTCGACGAGGACCTCCCGGACGCGGGCCGGCGACAACGCCTTTGCCACGAACCGCGCAGGCTCCTCGTTGAACGGGATGATGTCGATCTTCTCGCCACGGAGCTCACTGACCACCATGCGCACGCGAGAGCCGCGAGGACCCACGCACGCGCCCACGGGGTCGACCCCCTGAGCCCGGGAGACGACGGCGATCTTGCAGCGCCATCCGGCCTCCCGCGCCACCGCGCGGATCTCGACGAGCCCGTCGGCCATCTCGGGGACCTCGAGCTCGAAGAGCCGCTTGATGAGCTCATCCGAGCGCCGGCTCACGATGACCTGAGGACCCTTCGTGGAGTGCTGCACCTTGACGATGACGGCCTTGATGCGTGCGCCGTGGTCGTAGCGCTCGCCGCGGACCTGCTCGCTCTCAGGCAGGAGCGCTTCGACGCGCCCCAGGTCCACGAGGGTGTAGCGCGAGTCGGACTGCTGGATGATGCCGGTGACGACGTCGCCGACGCGGTCGACGTACTCCTCGTACATCATCTCCCGCTCGGCCTCGCGGATGCGCTGCAGGACGACCTGCTTCGCGGTCTGCGCGGCGATGCGGCCGAAGTTGTCGGTGCTGACGTCCACCTCTTCGAGCTCCGCCTCGTCGTAGGCGGACCAGTCGATGTCCGGAGGCGGAGGGACGTAGTCCTCCGGCGGCCCGCCCTCGGGCCATTCCGGTTCGACGACGGGAAGGGTCCGCGGCTCCTCGTCGTCGTCGAGGACGAGCTGCAGCACCCGCATGTCGCCTTCGTCGCGGTCGATCAGAATGCGGGCGAACTCCGCGGCGCCCGGGGTCTTCTTGTATGCCGCGAGGAGCGCGTCTTCGAGCGCGAGGATCAGCGTCTCGGAGCTGATGCCCTTCTCACGCTCGATCATCTTGATTGCTTCGAGGATCTCCCTGTTCACGACTCGCTCCCTCCCACGACGCGGGCGCGGCGGATCGCCCCGGTAGAAATCCACGTTGGCCCGTCGGCGGTGGCCACCTCAACGCGGTCGGCGTCGACCGAGGTGAGCGTACCGTTGACGGAGCGGGCGCGTGTGGCGCCCTCGTTCACGACTCGCAGCGCCACGCGCCGGCCGATCGCCTCACGGTAGTGCGCGGGGGTCCGAAGCGGTGGCTCGGGCCCTGGCGACGAGACCTCGATGCCAAAACGATCCCGCAGCCCGGCGCGCTCCAGGGCTCGCGTGGTTGCGACGCACAGCTCGTGGTCGACGCCGTCGGGGTGATCGATGACGACGCGGAGGGTGCCGCTGGTTGCAGCGCCGACGACCTGCACCTCGCGCAGATCGACTGTGGGCAGCTCACGGGCGAGCTGCGCCTCAACCTCGAGCTCGATGGCCTCGTGGCCGGTTGCCGTCGTCGTCATCTCCCCTTTCGCCCAATAAAAAAGTGGGCTCGGCACCCACTTCTCGCCAACCAACTTTGATTGCTTGAAGCACCGGCGACAATAGCACGCCTCCGCGCGGCGGACCGCCGTCAGGTTGCGCTGTCGAGCAGGATCGTCAGCGGGCCGTTGTTCGTGAGATCGACCGTCATCTGCGCGCCGAACCGTCCGGTGGCGACCTTCACGCCCTCCTGCGCGAGGGCGTCGGCGTAGGCGTCGACGAGGGGGGCGGCATCCTCGGGCGCAGCCGCCGCGGACCACGACGGGCGGTCGCCGCGGCGTGTGTCGGCGAGGAGGGTGAACTGGCTGATGACGAGCACGCCACCGCCGACGTCGAGGACCGACCGCTCGCCGCCTCGCCCATCGCCGGCGAAGACCCGAAGGTGGGCGGTCTTGGCGGCGAGGCGCGTGGCGTCGTCGGTCGTATCGCCCATTGCCGCGCCGACCAGAGCGACCAGCCCGTGGTCGATCGCGCCGACGGTTTCACCGTCGACGCGAACCGAGGCTTGGGTGACCCGCTGCAGTACGATCCGCATCAGTCGGATCGTAGAGCGGGAGCGACTACGATGGGTCTGTGGCCGGCCCCGTTGCCCGACTCGTCGAGGAGCTGGAGGTCGGGGCGGTCCCCGCCCCCGGCGGCGGGTGGGTGGTCCATGTGCCGACGGCGAAGCGCGGCGACCTTGCCGCACACATCTCGGCGACGGAACGGACTGTCACGATCCGGGCGTTCGTCATCCGCGCCCCGGACCGCGGGCACCTCGAGATCTTCCAGCGCCTGCTCCGCAAGAACCTCATGACGCGCGAGTGGCGGTTCGCCCTCGACGGCGCCGGCGACATCTACGCGGTGGCGGACGCCGCGGTCGAGGGGGTGGACGCCGACGCTCTCGACGGACTCCTCGGGGGTCTTTCGGCCCTCGTCGACGAGGTCTACGAGGGCGTGCTCAGAACGGGGTTCGCCGTGCCCGACACCGTGGTGGTCGGAGCGCCGCCACCGGCACCGTCGAACGAGGTCTGACCTACACAAGGTTGCTGCCGAAGCAGCGGGCCAGCTTGTAGTGGCGGTGGGCGGCGGCCATGTCGCCGAGCCGTTCGAGGGCGCGGCCCAGGCCGAAATGGGCGTAGTGGTCGGTCGGGGCGAGCTCGACCGCGGCGGCGAACTCC
>CAYTRV010000013.1:3123-23504 GCA_964440285.1 uncultured Bifidobacteriaceae bacterium | reverse complement strand
CACAACGGCTTCTCGCACCAGGACCCCGGCTTCATCGACCACGTCGTCAACAAGAAGGCCGAGGTCGTGCGGGTCTACCTTCCGCCGGATGCCAACACGCTGCTGTCGGTGACCGACCACTGCCTTCGCAGCCGCAACTACGTCAACGTGATCGTCGCCGGCAAGCAGCGCGCCCTGCAGTACCTCGACATGGACGCGGCGATCGCCCACGCGAGCGCCGGCGTCGGAATCTGGCAATGGGCCAGCAACGACGAGGGGGCGGAGCCGGATGTCGTGATGGCGTGCTGCGGCGACGTCCCGACGCTGGAGACGCTCGCGGCCGTCGACTTCCTGCGCCGGCGGCTTCCCGATCTGCGGATTCGCGTGGTGAACGTCGTCGATCTCATGGTGCTCCAGCCCGAGGAGGAGCATCCCCACGGGCTGAGCGACCGTCAGTTCGACGCGATCTTCACCAGCGACCGACCGGTCATCTTCGCCTTCCACGGCTACCCGTGGCTCATCCACCGGCTCACCTACCGGCGGACCAACCATGACAACCTCCACGTGCGCGGGTACAAGGAGGAGGGCACCACCACCACGCCGTTCGACATGACCGTCCGGAACGACCTCGACCGCTATCACCTCGCCGTCGAGGCGATCGCGCGGATCCCTGGTCTCGCAGTGCGGTTCGCCTACGTGACCCAGGAGGCTCGTGACCTGCGCACCAGGCACCGTGAGTACATCCGCGAGTACGGGGACGACCCGCCCGAGATCAAGGACTGGGCATGGCCGGGTTGATCGCGTGACGAGCATCTTCTGCGTCAACGCCGGGTCGTCGTCGCTGAAGCTCGCCGTCTACCCCATCGGCGGGTCGATCGCACTGGCCACGGGCGCCGTAGAGGGCATCGGTCAACCGGGATCGCGATTCTGGCTCCGCGATGCCGACGATGCCTCCCTCGTCGATGAGGCGCGGCACGTCGGCGATCACGGGGAGGCCGTCGACCTCGCGCTGAGCGTTTTCGACCGCATCGCCTGCCCCCCGGTCGCCGCGGTCGGTCACCGGCTCGTGCACGGCGGCCGCCGCCTGGTCGAGCCGACGCTCCTCGACGATTCGGTGGTCGACGAGCTCCGACGGCTCGTGCCCCTCGCTCCCCTTCACCTGGCTCCGCAGATCGCGGCGGTCGAGGCGGTGGCGAGCCGTGCTCCGTCCCTGCCCCAGGTGGCCTGCTTCGACACGGCCTTCCACCGGCGGATGCCCGAGGTCGCACAGCGCTTCCCGCTGCCCGAATGGGCGTGGGAGGAGGGCATCTGCCGCTTCGGCTTCCACGGCCTTTCGTACGAGCACGTGGCCAGGGTCCTGGGGCCAGCCTGCGGCCGCGTCGTGGTCGCGCACCTCGGCAACGGCGCGAGCATGGCGGCGATCCATGACGGCCGCCCCACCGAGACGACGATGGCGCTCACACCGACCGCAGGACTGATGATGGGCACGCGAAGCGGCGACCTGGATCCCGGCCTCATCGTCCACCTGCTACGGGAGCGACGCCTGAGCCCCGACGCGATCGACCACCTCGTCAACCACGAGTCGGGCCTCCTCGGCGTGTCGGGCACGACGTCCGACATGCGCACCCTTCTCGAATCCCGAGCGAGCGACGCCCGCGCCGCGCTGGCGATCGCGATGTTCTGCCATTCGGCGCGGAAGAGCGTGGGGGCGCTCGCCGCAGCCCTCGGGGGCATCGACCAGCTGGTCTTCACCGGCGGCGTCGGCGAGCACGCCCCGGCGATCCGCACCGAGATCTGCGGAGGTCTCGGCCACCTCGGGGTCCGCCTCGATGAGGCCCGCAACGCAGGCGATGATCCGGTCGTCAGCGCAGACGGCGCGTCCTGCGTCGTCCGGATCGTCCCCGCCCGAGAGGAGCTTGTCATCGCTCGTCACACGGCGCGAACGGCGCTCAGCTCGCAACCTGCGTAGGGCGGAGCCGACCCCATCGCGTGTCCGCCCGTCCGGATCCATGCGGTGCTCCTTACGTCGAAACGAAAACGGGCCTCGTCGCTCGCCGGCGTCCCCAGGGGGTCACTCCGAAACCGCCAGCGGGAGAGAGGAACGCGGCGGCGATCGGGTCGCGGCCGCCGGTACGGGTTCCCCGCAAGGGCGATGGGGGAGCTGCCGCAGCGTCGACCCGCGGCCGCCCGGATGAGCGGGTCCGGCGGCGAGGCGAACCTCCGGTCCGATGGGGACGACGGCCACAGCGATCGCGGTCACCTACTCGATCGCGGTCGTCCTGGGGGTGTGGGTTGCCGTGTTGATCTGGCGGTCCACGCGCGGCGTCGATCCCAAGGAGTTGGACGAGGCGAAGGCGGCGGAGCGTGAGAAGACCTGGCTCGCCGTGGTCGTCGCGTTCCTCATCACGACGCTGCTCGGCACGATCCTGCTCGTGCCCTACGGCGAGAGCACCGGCCCGGACGGGCAGGTCGTGACCGTCGTCGCCCGACAGTTCGGCTTCCAGATCACGCCCGACAAGGTCGCCGCCGGCCGGCCGGTGGAGTTCCACCTGACGAGCGCCGACACGACTCACGGGTTCGGGGTCACCACCGCCGACAACGAGCTGCTGTTCCAGGCGCAGATCGCTCCCGAGCACTCCCAGCACGTGGTCCACACGTTCCGGGCGCCCGGCACGTACAAGGTCGTGTGCTTCGAGTTCTGCGGCGTGGGGCATCACGTGATGCTCTCCCAGATCGAGGTCGTCCCGTGACCGACAGCCTCTGCGACGCACGGGCCTGGACGCTGCGCTACCTGTGGGCGTCGACCGCGATCTTCCTCGTGTCCGGCCTCTTCGGCGCGCTGCTGCGATCGAGCCTCGCGGACATCGGGCGGGTCGGCGACAACACCTACTACGCGGTCATGACCGCCCACGGCCTGGGCGCGTTCCTCGGGTGGGCGGGGTTCGCGGTGATGGGACTCGGCATCTGGGTTCTCGCCAAGCTCGGCTTCGAGCTCCGCCCGTTCGGCCTGTGGATGGTGCGGGCGACGTTCTGGCTGTTCGTGATCGGCACCGCCGGGGTGATCGTCGCCACCCTCGGCATGTCCTTCGCCGGGTCGTGGGTGTTCCTCTACCCGCTTCCGTTCGAGTCGGCGGGGCAGTGGAGCGATCTGGCCACGGGGCTGTTCTCCGCCTCGGTGCTGCTCGTGGGGCTCGGCATCGTCACATGGTGCCTCGGCATCCTCCACACGGTCGTCGGACCGGCCCTCCACGCCGTCCGATCGTCGATCGGCAACCGTCTCGGACTCGGACTCGGCTTCGGCTACCTGTGGCCCCGCCGGTTCCAAACGAACCCGACGCCCGTGCCCTACGCGGTCATCCCGCTGACCGTCATCGCGATCGACATGATCATCGCGACGCTTCCGCTCGCCGTACTGCTCGTGGAGATGGTCGTCCAGTCGGCGGCGCCGGGCGTCTCCGTCGATCCCCTGCTCGCGAAGAACGTGCTGTGGTGGTTCGGCCACCCGGTGGTGTACCTGCTCCTGTTCCCCGCCGTCGCGGTCTACTACTACCTCATCCCGAAGTACGCGGGGCGCCGGCTCGTCGCCGGCAACATCATCGCCGTGGCATGGACGATTGCGGTCCTCGCCAACGTCCTGGTCTGGGCCCACCACGTGTACCTCGACTACCCGGAGGGCACGCACCAGGGGCTCATCAACACCCTCATGCAGCCGATGACGTTTGCGCTGGTCATCCCGTCCGCCCTGTCGCTCTACAGCCTCGGCCTGACGGTGGTGCGCTCGAACTTCAGGTGGACCGGCGCGTCGCTCGCACTGTTCCTCGGCATGGTGTCCTGGCTGCTGGCGGGCCTCTCCGGGATCGTCAACGCGACGATCGCCGCGGATGTCGTGGTGCACAACACGATGTGGGTGGTCGGCCACTTCCACCACATGGCGCTGCTGAACATCGGCCTGCTCATCTTCGGCGCGATCTACCACTTCGTCCCCGAGCTCACGGGGAAGCGTCTCTGGAGCGACGATCTCGCGAAGTGGCACGTGTGGCTCACCTTCCTGGCGGGGACCGTCAACTCCGCGTACTGGATGATCGACGGGCTCCGCGGATCGGTGCGGCGGTTCGCGGTGCCGTTCGAGGAGTACGCGCTCTTCAACCAGTTGGCCGTGGTCATGGTCGGCGTGCTCGTCATCGCGCAGGTGCTGTTCGTGATCAACATGTTCCAAACGCTCCGCGGCGCGGGCGGCCTGACCGACGCGACCGAGGACATGGAGCCGCCGGTCCGCCGCCCGGTCCGTGAGGGTCCGAGCGTCAACGTCGGCCTCGGGCTGGCGACCGGCCTGGCCGTGCTGCTGGTCTCCGGTCTCATCATCACGATGAACGCCAGCGAGACCCCCGCATCGGCGGCCACGGTAACGCCCGCGAGCCCGGGGGCAGCGGTCTTCGCAAGCGCCGGCTGCGGGGGGTGTCACACGCTCGCTTCGGCCGGATCCGCCAGCACGGTCGGGCCGAACCTCGACCAGCTGAAGCCACCGAAGGCAGCGGTCACGGCGATCGTGTCGCGGGGACGGGGCGCGATGCCCGCGTTCGCCGGCCAATTGTCGCCGCCGGAGATCGACCAGGTGGCGGACTTCGTGGCAACGACCGCCGGACCATGAGCGCCGGGCGACGCCCGGCGAGAACAACCCCACCAGCTCAAGGGAGCCGATCGTGAACCAACCACCCCTGACCCCGCACGAGGTACTGCAGGCCGCCCCAGAGGGACTGTGGAACGCACTCCAATACCCGTTCTTCCAGGCGGCATTCGACCGTAAGAGCCGCCGCGTCGGGCTCGGGATGACCGTGGGGTCCGAGATCCTCGGCTTCACCAGCGCATACGAGGCGGTGCCCCTGTCGGAGCTGGAGGAGGCGCTCTTGTGCATCGCCGGGACCGGTCTGACCGGCCTGAACCTCGGCGACCTCGACCCGGCACGCGGGATGAGCACCCTCGTGCAATGGACGACGCGGACGTGGCCATCATCGTGCTCGAACCACGGAACCGAGCTGTTCTTCACGAACGACGACGGGCTCTACATGCTCGACATGTTCGGGCTCGTCCCGGAGCCGGGCGAGGTGGCGACCCTGTCCGGGAAGGGCGAGGACGCTCAGGTCGAATGGATCGTCGAGATGTACCGCGGGGCGCGGAGGGAGCTCTCGCCCGGACGCGCGCCGCTGCCGACAACGCTGCCCGGGCTGTTCGACTTCAACCAGTGGAACGCCAACAAGCCCGGCACCACGCTGTTCGTCCCTGTGACGAACACGACGCTCGAGTACATCAACCTCCTGTTCATCTACCTGGCCCGCAGCTACGGGTTCTCACTCGTCGACGAACAGCACGGCCGCCGCTCGGCCGGTCTCGACGCGGCGGTCGCCTCGGGCCGCCTGGATTCCGCCCGCCAGATGGGCATCGTCGAACTCGAGCAGCGGGTCCTCTCGATGCTGGTCGTCGAGCAGGCCTTCATCTGCCAGAACATCAATCTCGCCTTGCAGTGCCTCGGTCTGGGCGGCTGGACGTTCACCGGCTACCTCGCCCGTTTTGTCATGGGCGGCGGAGACGTGCCTGGCCTCGGCTTCCGCTTCCAGGACACCAAGGTCGGGGCGTCGGTCCCGGTGGGCAGGGACGGCGTGTTCGAGGCGTTCTGCCCGCCGTATTACTCCGACATGCACGAGGCCGTCGACGCGTTCATGGCGGTGAAGTGGGCGGCGTTCGAGAACGACGTCCCCAAGCCGTACAAGGAGCCCGACCGCGTGGTCAGCGCCGTCCCCCGTCCGCATCCGGACACTGTCGATCTCGTGAAGGACTACTGCCAGTACTGCATCGACACGTACGGGCGGTTCCCGGTCTTCATCGACCCGATGTACCAGCGGCTCACCTGCCAGGCCCAGCATGTCGACCCGGACTTCTACGCCGAGTACTACCCGCCCGGGGCGCTCACCCCCCAGCACACCGAGCACTTCCGCCGCTGGCACCCCGAGGTTGTCGAGACGGATGGGTGCCCACCGCGGCGCGACTGAGCCGCGAGCGCCAGCTGACGTACGCCGCTCAATCCGACAGGCTCCAGCCTGATCGTGGCGATGCGCAGGGATGGTCGCCTCCACCAGTGTTCCCGAGCCCGGCCGGGATTCGACCCTGAGCGTTCCCGACGGGTGCGACCCGCTCACGCATGCCGATGAGCCCGAAGCTCGTGTCGGAGACGTCGCCGCGCATCCCCCGACCGTCGTCACGGATGCGGACCGTGATGTTTCCGTCGGCCTCCATCACCGAGACGTTCGCGATTCCACCTGTCCAATGATGGTCACCGGGGCCTCACCCCGAGGAATGGTGCGTCGCCTCCCGCCGGCGAGCCTCGTGATGGGTGAAGTGCTCGATCGAAACGTCCGAGCCGGGGAACAGGAGGCTGACATGCCCGTCGTCGCTCCAGCGAACGCGGAACGGTGGTCCCCCGTCCTCGCCGAGCACCTCAACTACCTCCGCATCCCGCTCGTGCTCACCCTGATGGTGCCCCTTGACGATGAGTCGATCCCCGATCACTGCCCTCATGGCCGTCCCCTTCCTCGATGTGAACACCCCCAGGTTGTCCGGTCTCGGGCGCGTTCCGCATCGGGGATCCGACGAAGCGCGACGCGGCGAACCACCGCTTGGCCATAGCGGCGAACCCGAGGGGCGATACCGCAGCGGGACCGACGGCAGCCCGAACCAGGTGCGCCTATCCTCGAAGAGGCGGCCAGCGCGGTCGAGCGCACGCAGCCCAGTGAGACCTCAAAGGAGGGAGCGTCATGGCCAGCCTGATCTGGCTCATCGTCTGGCTCGCACGGGGAATGCAGAACGTGGAGTGGTTCGGTACGTGGAACGACTGGGCGGTGGCGCTGCTCGGGTGCATCATCTTCGACCTGTTCAGCGGGCGTGAGGCGGCGCGCGCCGGCGGAGGCCGCAAACCGGACAGCGGGTAGCTTCGGCTCCGCATACCCAGGGGTGAGTCGCGGTCCAGGATGGCAAGCCCCATGGCAGTGCTCGAGGAGACGATCGGAGCTCATCGGCTGAGGGGGGTCTTCATGGCCTCCGACGCGATGCCGGGCAGGTCACTCCGGCGGACCTTGCCCGAGGCCGTCGTCGGCAACCGATCCACGAAGATGACGTCTCGAGGCACCTCATGCGAGGCGAGCTGCGCCTTCGCCAGTTCCTCGAGCTCGCCGCACAACGCCACTCCGTCCACCCCTCCTCGCGCCACCACGAGCGCCGTGACACGAATCACGCCGTCCGCGTCCGGCGTGCCCAGGATCGCGACCTCGGCGATCGCGGGATGCGCGTGAAGCACCTCCTCGACGCGAACGGGGTCGACCCAGAAGCCTCCGGTCTTGAAACGCTCGCCGAGGCGTCCGACGAACCGGAACGTTGCGTCCGGCCGCTGGACCACGAGGTCACCTGTGTGGAGCCAGCCTTCCCGGATCGCCCGGCCGGTCGCCTCCGGGGCATCCAAGTAGCCGGTCATGATCGACGCGCCACGAACGAGGAGCTCGCCGGGGATCCCATCGGCGGGGCGCTGCCCGTTCTCGCCGGCGACTCGAAGCTGGAAGCCGGGGACGGCCGACCCGATCGAACCGGGACGGGCACGTCCCGGCCGGTTCGAGAGGTAGAGGTTCGTCGCCTCCGAGGATCCGAGGCCGTCGACCAGCTCGAGTCCGAGTGCGTCGCGGACCGTGAACCAGACCGCTGAGGGGAGCGGCTCCCCGGCGGATACGCCCAGGCGTACCCCGCCGAACACGGCCGCCGGCAGCCGCCTCTCAGCGACGTGCCGGGCGAGCCGAGCCCAGAACGTCGGGACGCCGAACACGACGGTCGCGCCGCCCTCCGCGCACGCCCGCACCGCCTCGGCCGGGCTCGGTGGTGCGCCCGTGATCCACGACGACGCTCCGGCCCCCAGCGGGAAGTACAGGCTGTTGCCGAGGCCGTAGCTCGTGGGGAGCGCGGCCACGGACCAACTCACGTCGTCCGGACGCAGGCCGAGCACGTGACGGCCGTAGGTCGCCAGGCAGGCGGGGATGTCCGCGTGTCGGTGAACGGCCCATTTCGGCGGACCTGTCGTCCCGGTGGTCAGCAGCATGTAGCCCGGATCCGTGCGACGGGTCGATGCCGGCCCGGGATCCCGGGCTCCCGCTTCGGCGATGCCTGACAAGGCCAGCGAGTCGAGCGAGGGGGTGGCGGGCAGCAGTTCGTGATCGTCGCCGCACAGGAGTGATGGGCCGGCGCGGTCGAGGGCGTCGCGTAGCCGCTCTCTGGGTATGGCGGGGCTCGCCAGAGCGACAACGGCACCGAGGCGCGTAAGCGCGAGGAACGTCGCCACCCAGAGCGGCGAGTCGGCCAGGACGAGCGCGACGCGCCGCCCCGGGCCCACGCCGAACTCGGCGAGCCCGCCTGCGAGGGGCGCGACGAGCGACGCAAGATCGTCGTAGGAGTAGACCCGGTCCGGGGATCGGAGCGCCGGGCGACCGCCGGCGCGGGCGAGCTGATCGTCGAGCAGGATCTCGGCGAGATTGCAGCGCCACGCCGGGCGCGTCAGGACTTGGGGGGCCACCGGGGAAGCGCCTCGTCGTGGCGTGCGGATCGCGAACGGGTGGCGAGCGCGGCGCTGCGAGCGGTCTCCACCCGGTCGAGTTCCCGGCGGAGCTCATCCAGCGCGCGAACCACCGTCGGGTCGAACCCGCTGGCTTCGGCACACTCCTCGATGGGGCAGGTGTCGCCGTGCTCCCGAGCGAGGTCGAAGCCGAGGTTGGTGAGGAGGCGGCATCCCCCGTCGGGGCAGGGGACCTCTGCGCCCAGGCGCGCGGCGATCCCGCAACGGCGGCGTTGCCTATCGAATGAACCGTCTTGCATCGTCCGCTCCTTCACGCCGGTGCAAAGGGCTCCTGGTCGGAGCTTCAACGGCGCAGCGCGGATGCTCATCGGCGGTTTCGCTGATCGCATGCGCGGACAACCCGCAGGCTGCGCCGTCCTCGGGGTTGCGTCGCCGACGTCGGCAGCCGAACGTCCGGACGCCGACGGCAGTCTGACGTCGTCGACCGGCCACGAGCACCGAGATGGCGGCAGCGGCGATGAGGCCCGTGGTGAGCCAGGCGGCGGTCGTTGGCAGGCTCACCTCGAAGAACGCTCTCAGCGGCGGCAGAAGAAGACCGACCGTGAACGCAAGCGCAAACGCCGCGACCATCGACCATACCCACCACCGCACACCGCCACGGCTTTCGCGCTCCAGGATGACGACGACGGCGAGACCCATCGCGGTCGCGACCATCACGGCCGCGGTACGCCCGGCGACGATGTCGCCGTCCAGCGGGCCGCGCACGGCCAGATAGCCGGCGATGATCGCGGCGGCGGTCACCAGGCCGGCCGGGACGGTGAACCGGAGCAGGTCGTGCATGAACCGTTCCCGCCGGACCGGACCGGAGCTGGGTGCCAGGGCCAGGAAGAACGCCGGGATCCCGATCGTCAGCGACGCGGTGACAGTGAGGTGCCGAGGGATGAACGGGAACGCGATCGGGGCGAGGCCGATCGTCGCCAGGAGTGTGGCCGCGTACACGGTCTTCGTCACGAAGAGCTTGGCCACGCGGTGCGTGTTTCGGATGATCCGCCGCCCCTCCTCGATCGCCGCGGGGACAGTCGCGAAGCCGCCGCGCAGCAAGACGAGGTCCGAGACCCCCTTGGCGATCTGACTGCCTGACCCCATCGCGATGGCCAGGCGCGCCTCCTTGAGCGCAAGTACGTCGTTGACACCGTCGCCGATCATCGCCACGTACCGCCCCCGCCGTGTGAGCGCGGCTACGAGATCGCGCTTCTGCTCCGGCGTGATGCGGCCGAAGACCACCGTCTCGTCGGCAACCCGCTCCAACGCCGCGGGGTCGCACGGGAGATCACCCCCGGACACCGCCCGATCCGCACCGGGCAGGCCGCAGGCTTCTGCGACGGCCTGGACCGTCGCGACGCCGTCCCCTGAGATCACCTTCAGCTCCGTGCCCTGAGCCCGCAGGAACGCGACGGTCTCGATCGCGTCGTCACGAAGCCCTTCGCTCAGCACGACGAGGCCGACCGCCCGTAGATCAGGAGGCGGTTCCTCCTCCCCGACCGGGTCGTGGCCTGTCGCGACCAGCAACACACGGCGACGGCGTGCTCCATGTTCCGCGGCACGCTCTTGAAGCTGCGGGGGGAGGTCGACGCCGTGGCGCTCGAGAACGTCAGGCGCGCCGAGCACGATCGTGCCGAGCCCCTCCATCGTCAGACCGCTCCACTTCCGGGCCGACGAGAACGGCGACTCGGCGAGCACCGCCCGTGGCGGCGATGGAATCGCCTCGTGGATGGCCTGCATCGTGGCGTTCCGCTCGCCGGCGGCGGCCGCGAAGGCCCCGACGGCCGCCCGGAGGTGCGCCTCGCCTCCCGACTCCGCCGGCTCGAGCGCGGCGACCGTCAGCCGGTTGTCGGTGAGCGTGCCGGTCTTGTCGACACAGACGACATCGACGCTTGCGAGGCTTTCGACCGCATTGAGTCGCTGCGCAAGCGCGCCGAGCCGCCCGAGCCGGACCGCCGCGACCGCGAATGTGAGCGAGGTCAGCAGCACGAGCCCCTCGGGGACGAGTGGAACAAGTGCCGCCACGACGGTCCGGGCACCCGGGGACAGCTCCTCGCGCCTCAGGAGCAGCGAACCGATCAGAAGCAGCGCAAGTGGCGCCATTGCGACGACCGTTGCGCGAAGAACGCGGTTGACGTCGATCTGGAGTGGGCTGAGCTGAGCGCGGGTGCCCCGGGCCTCCGCCGCCAGCCGCTCGGCGTAGCTCTCCGCTCCGACGGCCGCGACGATGAGCTCGCCCGAGCCCGCGACACAGTATGAGCCCGAGAGAACCTCGTCTCCGGGCGCCTTTCGGACCGGGTCGCTCTCGCCAGTGAGGATGGATTCGTCGATCGACAACCCGCGGCCTTCCGCGACCCGGCCGTCCGCCACGACCTGGTCGCCGGGCTCGAGCCGAACGAGGTCGCCCGGGATGACCTCGTCTGACAGGATCTCCCGGAACTCGCCGTCGCGCCGGACTCGGGCGCGGGGCGCGACGAGCAGCGCGAGCCGGTCGAGCGTCCGCTTTGCCCGCGCCTCCTGGATGATCCCGATGAGGGTGTTCGCGACGATGACCCCGCCGAAGAGCCCGTCGCGCCAGCTCCCGAGGGCGAGGATCAATGCGAGGAGTGCCCCGAGGATCAGGTTGAACACGGTGAAGGTGTTCGACCAGACGATGTCCGCATACGAGCGGCTCGTCCTCGCCCGGCCCGAACGGGAGGCTCTCGGAACTGCGGCAGGCCCGGACGTCAGCGCCGGTGCTGGAGCAACCGGGCTTCGAGCCACTGTTGCCAGGCGATCATGCCGGGATCGTCGTCACCCGGTCCGATGACGAAGACGGCCAGGTCGGGGTTGGCCCGGCGCAATCGGGTGCGCTCGGCGGCGACGTCGAACCCGGGTGCGTCATCCGGCTTGGTCAGAACCACCGCCTGAGCCTCTGCGAGGCTGGGCAGGTGGATCGTCCCGAGGTCGGCGGCGGGCACGACGACCACCTGGACGTCTTCCCCCAATCCGATCCCCGCCCGCGGCGGCTGGTCGCGATCCTCGACGAGCACGATGTCGACGCGACCGATGTGCTCGATCGCCCTCCGGAACCCCTTGCGCCAGTGGGCCTCGGGCGCATGCGTGACGACGGCTCCTGAGACGGGCGACGGCAGCCGCTTGCGGGGCGGATCGGGGTTCGCTTCGATCACGCCGACCTGACAATGCCTCAGACGCGGAATGGTGCGCAGCAAGAGCGTTGTCTTGCCGCTTTGCGGGGGTCCAACGAAACGAAGCACAAGGGGCGGGGCGGAGCCCGGGCGGGTGGAAGCGAGCCCCGCGCGGACGAGATCGAGCGCGTCGGTGCGAGAGAGGATGCCCACCGGTGCGCCGCCTGATGTGGCGACGATCGCCTCACCCCCGATCAGCATGGAAATCGCTTCGAGCGCGTCGACGTCGGGGGATGCCTCGAGCAGACGGTCCGGTCGCAGGACGACCGGTCCTGCATCCGTCGCCACCCACATGCCGACCAGGCGCTCGCCCTCGACGATCGGCAGGTGATGAACCCTCCCAACCTCCATGAGACGACGCACCACATCCGGTGGGGTGTCCTTGCCCACCGTCACCGGCTCGATGCTCATCACATCGCGGAGCCTCACGACGAGACTTCCGTCGTGCCCGTCCCAGGTCCGCCGGACGCGAACTCATGCGCGACGGCGGGTCGCGTGAGCAGCACGGAGCAGGGCGAATGGCGGGCGAGGTACCCGGCGAAGCTCCCGAGGAGCACGCGGTCGAAAAGACCGCGGCTCGACGAGGCGACCAGCAGATCAACACCCGCCTCCGCGGCCCACGCGCAGGCCTCCCCCGGCGGATATCCGTCGAGGAGCACGCCCTCTGCGCCCGGGTAACGGGCCACGGTGTCATCCAGCCACTCCTGCGCGCCGGCCTTCAGCGTCGTGGGGTCGGGAACCCACATGGCCCCGTGACCGGCAACCACCATCGGGGTGAAGACGACATGGACGAGGCTGAATCGTCCGGATTCGGCGCTCCGCAGTTGCCACGCCTCATCGAGGGCGGCGGACGACGCGTCGGAATGATCGACGCACACCGCGATGTGTTGATATGTCTCGCTCATGGGTCAATCCTTGCTCTTCCCGCTTTGTGTTCCATCGGGAACTCCTCGAAGACCGCGTGCGGCAAAACCGCGATCCGGCGGAGCGACGATGGGAGGCGCTTGCGGCCGCGTCCCCGTCCAACTCGACGACGACCGCGTCGTAGCCGATGTGTGACCAGTATGCCTGCCAGCGATCTGCGAAGCGCTGTCGTTTTCATTCCTCTCGGTTGATGAGTTGCAATGCGGTCACCGTCCCCCGCCAGTACGTGAAGGGACCCTCTGGGAGGTCCCAGCGGACCTCCCCGGTCGTCGGCACGCGGGCTGATCGTCGACGTCACGGCGCCGTGCAACGCCATCGGCCTCCTGCTCGCGACCGCCGCCGCCCGGCTGATCGTGCACCGGGGGGACGCCGGGTCGGGAGAACCCGATCGGCGTGACGTTCGCTACACTGTCGCGCCGCCAGTCCCCCCGGAGGAGTCTCGAAATGTCGTCGGATCACGTCCAGCTCAAGGCCACGCCGCGCACCGAGTTCGGCACCACGCCGACCAGGCGTCTTCGTGCCGCCGGGCTCGTTCCTGGCGTCCTCTATCAGGCGGGCAAGGAATCGCTGGCGTTCACGCTCCCCGAGCGCGAGCTCAACCGGGCGATCCACGGAGGCCACGGCAAGACCGCCGTCTTCCAGATCACCGTCGACGGTCACCCCACCGTCCCGGCGCTCCTCAAGGACTGGGACCTCAACCCCGTCCGCGGCAGCCTCATCCACGTCGACTTCCAGCAGGTCGACCTCGCGCAGGACGTCGAGGCGAACGTGCCGCTCGTGCTGACCGGCATCGCCGTCGGCGTGCGCGACGGCGGCGTCCTCGGACAGCCGGTGCACGAGGTCCTCGTGCGGGCCCTTCCCGACGCGATCCCGGACGGCATCGAGATCGACGTGAGCGCCCTCGAGGCCGGCGACGTGCTGCACCTCAGCGACGTAACCCCCCCGGCGGGCGTCGCGATCGTGGGCGATCCCGAGCTTGTGGTCGCGTCGGTGACCGCAGCCTCCCGCGTGGAGACCGGCGACGAGGAAGAGATCGACGTCGAAGCAGAAGAGCCCGAGATCGTGGGGCGTGCCGCCGACGACGAGTCGGAGTAGCCGACGGCCGAGCAGGACCTCCCCGTCAGGCTGGTCGTCGGCCTGGGAAATCCGGAGCCGCGCTACGCCCGCACGCGCCACAACGCCGGGCAGCTCGTCGTGGAACGCCTGGCCGAACGGCTCGGCGCCGGCAAGTTCAAGAACCGGTACGCCGGGCGGTTCGTCGAGCTCAACGGCCCCGCCGGGCCGCTCGCCCTGCTCACCCCGACGACCTACATGAACCTGTCGGGCGAGTCGGTCGGCCCCGCCGCCGGCCGGCTGAAGGCCGCCCCCGCCCAGGTGCTGGTCGTCCACGACGAGCTCGACCTCCCGTTCGGCGTGGTGCGGGGCAAGCTGGGGGGCGGCACCGCGGGACACAACGGGTTGCGCTCGATCACCACCGCCCTCGGCAGCGGTGACTATCCGCGCATCCGCATCGGGATCGGACGGCCGCCCGCCGAGTTTCGCGGCGACCAGGCGGCGTGGGTCCTCACGGGATTCGTCGAGCCGGGGGACGCCGTCGAGGCGATGCTCGCCGAGGCGCTCGCGATGACCGAGGTGACCGTCGCCGCGGGCATCGATGCGGCGATTGCCCGGTTTCACGCCGGGGAGCCGGGCTCCCGCGCGCGCGACCGTCAGCAGCGTCGCGACGACGCGGCAGGGGACGGGCCAGGCAATGAGGCGGACACCACCCCGCCCGACGCCTGGTGAGCGTCATGCTCGACCCGCTGCTGCTCGCCCCGGCGCAGCTCAGGGCGGCTGCGACCGCGCTGGCGGCCGGCGCACCCGGCGGCGAGGTCACGCTCGCTCGCCCGGCCTGGCCGTTCACCATTGCCGCGCTCCACCGTGCGTCGGGCCGGCCGCTCCTCGTGGTCGTGCCCGGCGACGAGGAGGCCCGAGAGCTGGCCGGGGAGCTCTCGACTCTGGCGGGCGCGGACGCGGTGTCGCTGTGGCCCACCCGGGGAGTGCCCACAGGCGGGGCCGTCGGTCCGTCACCGCACCTCGTGGGGCTGCGAGCCCGCGCGCGCGGCCGAATCGGGGAGCCCGGTTCGCTGGTCGTCGCGAGCGTCGCCGCGCTCGTAGAGCGCGTGCCGGCAGCGGCCGCCCCACCGCTCGAGCTGCGGCGGGGGAGCAGCCTCACGCGTGACCTCGCGGAGATCCTGGCCGACCTCGGCTACGAACGGGTCGCCCAGGTGGAGGAGCGCGGGGAGATGGCCGTGCGCGGCGGAATCATTGACGTGTTCCCAACGACCGCCGACCAGCCGGTCCGGGTGGACCTGTTCGGCGACGACATCGACGAGCTGCGATCGTTCTCGCCGTTCACCCAGGTCACGGTCCGGCAAATCGACACGGTGCGCATCTGGCCGGCGAGGGAGCCGCCGGGTGGTGAGCTCACCGACACCTTCGACGATCTCGGGCGGGCGGCGCTGGTGCGTCTCGCGCCGAGCCAGCAGCCCGCTGCGCTCGCGCAGGCGCTCGAGCTGGTCGAGGACGAGGCGGCCGCCGGCGCCCTGTGCGACCCGCCGGCGCTCCTTGCGGCGCTCGCCGAAGGGGCGGCGCTCGACCTCGCGCCGCCCGCGGGTGCCGCCGCCGGACTCGTCGACGCCCGCGAGGCGCGCTTCGCGGCACGCGGACACGTGGAGGCCGCCGCCGAGATCGGCCGTCTCGCAGCCGGTGGCCTGCGCGTTCTGGTGGCGTTCACCCGACGCGGAGACCTCGAACGGGCGGTGCGGCCGCTGGAGCGGGCCAAACCCCGGACCATCGACCTCGCGCAGCAGACGCCGGCCGCCGGCGAGGTCTCGCTCGCGGTCCTGCCGATCCGCCGCGGGTTCATCTCCGCCGACCTCGGCGTGGCGATCATCCCCGCGACCGAGATCCTCCGCAGGCGCCGGGCGAGCACCCGGGCGCCGATCGGGCGGCGACTCCGGTCGTTCCTCGAGCTTCGCGTCGGCGACCACGTGGTGCACGAGGAACACGGCATCGGACGCCTCGTCGCGTTCGAGACCCAGACCGTCGCGAACGTCACCCGCGACTACCTCGCCCTGGCGTTCGCCGGCGACGACCGGGTCTGGGTGCCGCAGGACCAGCTCGACAAGGTCACCCGGTACATCGGCTCCGACGGCTCGGCACCACCGCTCTCGAGGCTCGGCGGCAAGGCCTGGGAGCGGCTCAAGGCCCGGGTACGCGCCGCGGTGCACGAGATGGCGGGCGAGTTGTTCGCGCTCTACGAGGGCCGCGGACGGGTGGAGGGCTTCTCGTTCCCCGAGAACGACGCCGCGCTCCACGAGTTCGAGCAAGGGTTCCCCTACCGGGAGACCCCCGACCAGGAACGCGCCATCGACGAGGTGATGGGAGACATGGAGCGACCCCGGCCGATGGACCGGCTCATCTGCGGCGACGTCGGCTTCGGCAAGACCGAGGTCGCCATGCGCGCCGCCTACAAGGCCGCGATCGGGGGGAAGCAGGTCATGGTGCTGGTTCCCACCACGCTGCTGGCGCAGCAACACCTCGGGACCTTCCGTGAGCGGTTCTCCGACACGCCCGTCGAGATCGACATGGTGAGCCGCCTGCGTTCCGCCGCCGAGTCCAAGGCGATCCTCGCCCGGTTCCGCGCGGGCACGCTCGACGTCCTCATCGGCACGCACCGGCTGCTCGGTATGGACGTCCAGCCGAAGGACCTCGGGCTCGTCATCCTCGACGAGGAGCAGCGCTTCGGCGTCGCGCAGAAGGAGGCGATGCGCCAGCTGCGCCTGCGGGTGGACGTCCTGTCGCTGTCGGCGACGCCCATCCCGCGGACACTCCAGATGTCGATGTCCGGCATGCGCGACATCAGCGTCATCGAGACGCCGCCGGCGGGTCGGCGGGCGATCGCCACGCACGTCGGGGAGTTCGACGAGCTGCTCGTTCGGGAGGCGCTGCAGCGAGAGCGCGACCGCGGAGGCCAGAGCTTCTGGCTGCACAACCGCGTCGAGACGATCGAGGAGGCCGCCGACGCCGTCCGGGCGCTCGTACCCGATCAGCGCGTGCTCGTCGCGCACGGACAGCTGGGGGAACACGCGCTCGAGGAGGTCATGACGACGTTCCTGCGCGGCGAGGCCGACGTGCTCGTGTCGACGACCATCATCGAGGCGGGCCTCGACATCCCGACCGCCAACACGCTCATCGTCGAGCGCGCCGACAAGCTCGGACTCTCGCAGCTCTACCAGCTGCGGGGACGGGTCGGGCGCTCACAGGTCGCGGCGCACGCCTACCTGCTGTACCCGAGCGACGCGGACCTGACACGCGACGCCGCCGCGCGCCTTCGTGCCGTCGCCGACTACACGGAGCTCGGGAGCGGTCTTCGCATCGCCATGCGCGACCTGGAGATCCGCGGCGCCGGCAACCTGCTCGGCGACGAACAGAGCGGGCACGTGGAGGCCATCGGCTTCGAGCTCTACCTGCAGATGCTGAACGACGCGATCTCCGCTCGGCGCGGCGAGCTCGTACCCGAGCAGGAGGCTCGGGTCGAGATCCCGATCTCCGCGTACATCCCTGCGGACTACGTCGGGTTCGAGGCCGCGAAGATCGATCTGCACCGCCGTATCGCAACGGCCGATGCCGACGCGCTCACCCGGCTTTCCGACGAGCTCGCCGACCGGTTCGGCCCGCCGCCGCCCCCGGTCGAGGCCCTCATCGCCGTGCAGCGCCTGCGGCTCAAACTGATGCGGGTCGGCGCGAACCGGCTGTCGGTCCGGGCCGGCCGGGTAACGCTCGCGCCGGTCGGCCTCACGAGCGCCGCGCTGAAGGCACTGCGGAACGAGTCGCCGCGAGCGCTGTACTCGTCGGGCGAGCGCACCGTCTCGGTCCCGGCGCCGTCCGGTCCAGCCGAGCGCATCGAGGCGGCGGAGGGGGTTCTGGACGCGCTGATCGACGCGGTCGCAGTGGCCGCGTGAGGGCGGCGCCCGGAAAGGCCCATGCTACGATCGCCCGCGTCGTGAGCCGGGGGCGCCCCAGGAAGATCGCAACGATCCTTGCCGCGCTCGCGATGGGCGTGGGCCTGGCAGCCTGCGGCGGAGGCGGGGGAGACGCGACCCTCGGTCCCGATGGCGACGTCGCGATCGAGATCGGCGCGCAGAAGATCACGAACGGCGAGATCGAGCGCCGGGCCCAGTTCCTTGCGACCGCCCCGACCGACGCGGCGCCCACCGAGCCGCCGGCGAAGGACAGCAAGGAGTTCCGAGAGTTCCGGTTGCAGGCTGCGGAGCAGCTCCGCGACGAGCGGGTGTTCGGCATCCTCGCCGCACGGTGCGGCGCTCCGTGCAAGGTCACCGAGAAGAGCGTCGACGCCGACATCAAGAGCATCGTGGACCAGCAGTTCAACGGTGTGCAGGCCGACCTCACCGAAGCGCTCGGCCAGCGCGGGATCACCATCGCGGACCTCCGGGCCAGCATTCGCGCCGCCAAGCAGGAGGAGCGGCTGGCGACCCGCGAGGAGCAGAAGGTCGTCTACCGTGACGCGGAGGCGCTCGCCTACTACCGCAAGAACATCGCCCAGTACCGGCTTCAGGCGGAGAGGCGCCTCTCCCACATCCTCGTCGCGACGAAAGCGGAGGCCGCGGCGATCCGCGCGGAGGCCACACCTGAGAACTTCGCCCAGCTCGCCAGGGAACGATCGACCGACCCGGCGGCCAAGGGCTCCGACGGGGACCTCGGTCCGGTGAGCAGCGCGACCTTGCTTCCCGAGATCAGGTTGGCGGCTCGAACCCTCAAGGCCGGTCAGATCTCCGGACCGGTGCAGACGCAGTTCGGATGGCATCTCCTGCTCGTCCGGGCCATCAAGGCCCGGACGAAGAGCTTCGACGAGGTCAAGGACGGGATCGTCGCGCAGGAGCTCGAGGTGAAGCGGGCGGCCGCCCTCCAGAAGTGGCGCGACACCGTCGTCAAGAGGCAGCAGGATCGGGCGAAGTACCTGAACTCCAAGGTCGAGCCCGACACCCCGGCCACCACGACCGCGGCGACCACCGGCACGACCACGGCTGCTACGACAACCACCACGACGTCCTCGACAGGCGGCACGACCGCGACGGCCCCAACCGTCAGCGGCACGCCGACGTCGACGTCGGGTCCCTCCACCCCGTAGGGCGAGGCACTCGGTGGCGATCACGATCGTTGGGCTCGGATCCGGCGATCCCGACGCCGTGCCCGTCGGCGCGATCCGCGCGCTCGCGAGCGCGAACACGCTCATCGCGCCCGAGCTCACCCCCGAGCTGATCGGCGTGATCGGGCGCGCACCGGGGCGGCTGGGCGAGATCGGCGCGATCCCGGACGGGGCGACCGTCGTCGCCACCGACCTGGAGGCCCACCGGCTCGCGCAGCGGCTCCCCGCCGCGGCGACGGTCCCGGGTCGTGCCGCCCTTCGCACCCGCGCGATCGGGGCGGCGGTTGCCCATCTCGTGGAGGTCGGGGCACACCTGCGGCGGGAGTGTCCCTGGGATCGTGAGCAGACCGCCGCCACCATCGTGCCGCACACCATCGAGGAGGCGTTCGAGGTGGCGGAGGCCGTCGCCGCCGGCGACGTCGAGCGCCAGGCCGACGAGGTCGGCGACCTGCTCTTCCAGGCGGTGTTCCTCGCACAGCTCTTGGAGGAGACCGGCGAGGGCGACCTGGGCGAGATCGCCGACTCACATGCGCGTAAGCTCATCTCGCGCCACCCGCACGTGTACGGCGAGGCCGTCGCGGAGACCGCCGGCGGCGTCCGCGACCTGTGGGAGCGTCAGAAGCGGGAGGGGCGAGGCGGCGGCATCTTCCATGAGCTGCCGGCGGGGCTGCCCGCCCTCGCCTATGCGACGAAGGCCCAGCGACGCGCGGCGTCGGTGGGCTTCGAGTTCGCCGATGCCGGGGACGCGCTGGAGAAGCTTGACGAGGAGGTCGGCGAGCTCCGCGCGGAACCCGGCGACCGGGAGCTCGGCGACGTGCTGTTCGCTTGCGTCGCGGTGGCCCGGTCGCTGAAGGTCGATCCGGAGCTGGCGCTGCGGTCCGCCGCGCAACGGTTCCGCGCACGGGTCCAGCGCGCCGCAGAGCTCGCCACGGTCGGCGGCGAACGGTTCGAGGACCTCGGCCCAGAGGAGCAACTGGCGTGGTACCTGCGGGCGAAGGACTGACCCGGCTCGGTTGCGGCGCCGGAAGCGGGAAGCGAGACGCGAGCGACGGTCACGCGCCGTTCGTCGCCCCCGCCGCGATCGGCGCTTGCCTCGTTGCCGCGGGTGCCGCCCACGGCGCCGTGCTCATCGGCAGCAGCCTCGCCCCCGAAGCCACGCAGAACATCTGCACGTCGGGCGTGGCGTGCACGTACCTCCAGACGCTCGGCGGGGTGCCTGCGGCGACGGCACCGTTCCACGGCATCATCACGGCCTGGCGGGTGAAGAGCGGGACCGCCGGCGGCGATCGACGCTCCGCGTGATTCACTCGTTCGGGGGCGGCAGGTACATGGTGCCCACCCCCGATAGTACGGCGCAGACTCTCACGGCGGGCCTGAACACGTTCCCGTCGCGGATTCCGGATCGCCGCGGGCGATGCGATCGGACTCGACAACG
>CAYTRV010000013.1:0-3023 GCA_964440285.1 uncultured Bifidobacteriaceae bacterium | reverse complement strand
CCCGGGGCGCGCAAGAGGTCGTTCGTGCTCCGCATCGTTGTTCGTCGTTGATACTCGGCCCGCCGGCCTGGGCGCCCGGGGCGGCCGGGAGCCCCGTCGGTAAACTCGTGGCCCCGTCACGTCACGCCCGGAGGCCGAATGTCGAAGATCGCCCGCGTCCACGCCCGTCAAATCCTCGACTCGCGAGGACAGCCCACCGTCGAGGTCGAGGTGGAGCTCGAGTCCGGGACGGTAGGACGCGCAGCGGTTCCGTCCGGGGCGAGCACGGGGGCGCACGAGGCGCTCGAGCTGCGCGACGGCGACCGCGGGGCATACGCGGGCAAGGGCGTGCTCAAGGCGGTGGCGAACGCCGAGCACGAGATCGCGCACGTGCTCGTCGGCCGGGACGCGACCGACCAGGCGACCCTCGACCGCCTCATGATCGAGCTCGACGGCACACCGACGAAGGCGCGGATCGGTGCCAACGCGATCCTCGGATGTTCCCTGGCGGTGGCGGCGGCCGCGGCCAACGACGCCGGGCTGCCCCTGTACCGCTACATCGGCGGCGCCCGCGCGCACAAGCTGCCGGTGCCGCTCATGAACATCATCAACGGCGGCGCCCACGCCGACAACAACGTCGACCTCCAGGAGTTCATGATCGTCCCGGTCGGAGCGGGCAGCTTCGCCGAGGCGCTGCGGGCGGGGGCGGAGGTCTACCAGGCGCTGAAGGGCGTGCTGCGGTCGCGCAACCTCGCGACCAGCGTCGGCGACGAGGGCGGGTTCGCCCCGAGCCTCGGCAGCAACCGAGAGGCGCTCGACGTCATCGTCGAGGCGATCACCGCCGCCGGCTACGCCCCGGGCGATGAGGTCGCGCTCGCGCTCGACGTCGCCGCGACGGAGTTCTTCCGCGACGGCGCGTACCACCTCGAGGGGGAGGGCCGCTCGCTCAGCCCGGCGGAGATGGTGGACTTCCTGGAGGAGCTCAGCGACGCCTACCCGATCGTCTCGATCGAGGACGGCATGTCGGAGGACGACTGGGACGGGTGGAAGGCGCTGACCGACCGCCTCGGCGACCGCGTACAGCTCGTCGGCGACGACCTGTTCGTCACCAACCCCACCCGGCTGCGCGACGGCATCGACCGCGGCGTCGGCAACGCGATCCTCATCAAGCTCAACCAGATCGGGACGCTCAGCGAGACGCTGGCCGCGATCGACATGGCCGCCGGAGCGGGATACGCCGCGATGATCTCGCACCGTTCGGGCGAGACCGAGGACACGACGATCGCGGACCTGGCGGTCGCCACCGGCGCCGGCCAGATCAAGACCGGCGCCCCCGCGCGCAGCGAGCGGGTCGCGAAGTACAACCAGCTCATCCGGATCGAGGAGCGGCTCGGTCCCGCGGCCGCCTACCCGGGCCGCGACGCGTTCAAGCGCTAGGCACGAACGACGGTGGCTCGGTCGACCACACAGGCGATGGCGCACAGTCCGAGTGTCCCCGATCGCGACGTCGCGCAACGGTCCAGGGCAGGAACCGAAGGCCCGGTGGCGTACGCGGCTTCGGAATGGCTCCGCGGAGGGGCCGACAGCCAGGAGGACCCTCGTTACACGCTCGCTGTCGCCGAAACGCCTGTTCATCCTGGGCATCGTCATCGCCCTGGGTCTGTCGTACCTGGGCTCGGTCCGCGGGTACCTCACGCAACGGGACGAGTTGGGTCGCCAGCAGGTCGCGCTGACGGCGATGGTGGCCGAACGCGACGGGATCCGTGCTCGGCTGCGCTCGCTCGACGATCCCAGCGTGGCGGAGGCTCGCGCCCGCGAGCTTGGCTACGCGAAACTGGGCGAGATTCCGCTGCGGGTGACCGGCCTTGAGCTCGCGTCTCCCGCACCCGCGGCCCGGCCCCGCGGCGGCGGCGGTTTCTGGAAGTGGCTCCCCGACATCTTCTGACCTCGACGCGGTCGCCCGCCTGCTCGGGCGCACCCCGTTCACACGGTTCCGGGTTGCGCTGCGGTGCCCCCATGGCGCCCCGTCGGTGCTCGAGAACGAGCCGCGTGATCTGGCGGGACGGCCCTTCCCGACCCGCTACTGGCTGACGTGCCGTTCGCTCGCCTCCGCCGTCAGCCGGCTCGAGGCCGCGGGGGGCGTCCGGCTGCTCGAGGCGGACGAGGCGATGCGCGACGCGATCGCCGATGCCCACGCGTCGCATGCGCGCCGACACGACGGGTACCGGGTCGGTGGGGTGGGGCACGCGGGTCGGGTCAAGTGCCTGCACGCGCAACTCGCGTTCGCGCTCGCAACCGGCGGCAACCCGGTGGGCGACTGGATCCTGGCCCGCATCGGCGCGACCCCGTCAGATGCGTGCTGTCTCGATGGGCACGAGGAGGGCGCTGTATGAGCACGGACGCGGCGGCGGCGGCCGCGGTGTTCGAGTGGCAGGACGGCGCCCGGCGCCTCGCGGCGACGACCGGCGCCACTCGCGCGTGGTGCTTCGCCGTCGTGGAGGCGGTGCACGCCGAACTGCAGCGCCGCCTCGGCCGATCGTTCACCGTGGCGGATCTCGCGTCCGCTCATCGCGACGCGAGCGACTGGTTCCTCCCGCTCGCCATCCGGGTGGCGCCCCGTCACGCCGAGGCGCACGACCCGTCCGTTGCGCTCGACGGGGCCTTCGCCATGTACATGCGGCGGGCGGTCGACGCGGGGCTGTGGTGAACGAACCCCACCCCGCGCCGCCCAGCCCCCCGCGCCCGTCGGTGAAACGGAAGGCCACCCTCGGTCTCGCCGTGCTCCTGGCGGTCGCAGCACTCCTCGCCGGCGCGGTGATCGGCTACGTCGCGCGCGGCGGCCCGCCGGATCGGGTGCTCGTCACCACCGGGCAGGACATCCCGGTCTTGACTGTCACGACCCCGGCGGAGTCGCCGTAGGGAGATCACGACTCCGGTCCGTCAGGGCGCGGTGCGTTCCGTCAGCAGCAGTCGCACGGTGCCGCCGGCGCCGGCGGCGGCACCGTCTCCGCCGTCGCCGAGTGCCACCAGCTTCGCAATGGCCG
>CAYTRV010000012.1:13491-24950 GCA_964440285.1 uncultured Bifidobacteriaceae bacterium | reverse complement strand
GCGCCGACGCGCGGTGGCCGCGACGTTGCGGAGCACGGCGTTCACGAGGCCCGCGCGGGCGGTCGCGCGGCGGGTGACCCCGGGGATCTCCCGGGCGAGGCGCACAGCCTGGTCGACGGCGGCGGACGCCGGGACGCCGTCGCTATAGGTCAGCTCGAACGCGCCGAGGCCGAGCACGTCGCGCACCGCGTCCTCGATCGCGTCCGGCCGGTCGAGCGCCGCGTCGATGAGCCAGTCGAGGGTCCGCCGTCGCTGGACCGCGCCGAAGGCCAGCCGGTGCGCCTGGGCCCTGAGCGACGGATCGAGCCCGTCGCGGCGCGCCTCACCCGCGAGTGCGCGGTCGGCGTACGCCCCGTCGGAGACCCGCCGCAGCACCCGGAAGGCCACCCGGCGCTCCGGGGTCGCCGGGGCGGACGTCACGGGGTGTCGCGGCGGACCGTGCCGAGCGCAAGCCCGCCACGCCATCCGCGCAGGAACGCCGATGCGTCCATCCGGCTCCGGTTGGGTGGCTGCAGCTCGAGGATCTCCACCGCGCCGTCGGCGCACGGCAGGAGCAGGCGCCCTTCCTCGACCCACAGGGTTCCCGCGGGCATCTGTCCGGAGGATGCGGGCCGGGCCTTCCACAGCTTGAACCGCTGATCGTCGACGAGGCAGGCGGCGCCGATGTGCGGCGACAGCGCGCGGATGCGGTTCGCCACCTCGACGGCCGCCCGGGATGGGTCCAGGGCGATGTCGTCATCGCCGATCTTGGGGGCGAGCGACACGCCCTCCGCCGGCTGGGGGGTCGTCAGCAGGCGACCGGCGTCCAGGTCGTCGAGCGCCGCCACGAGGTGCTCCCCACCGAGGATGGCCAGGTGGTCGAGCAGCGATCCGGCGTCGTCTTCGGGCGTGATCGGGGTCCGGCCGATGGAGATGATCGGACCGGTGTCGAGGCCCGCGTCCATCTGCATGATCGTGACGCCGGTCTCATTGCACCCGTCCATCAGCGCTCGCTCCACGGGGGCCGCGCCGCGGTACGCAGGGAGCACCGAGAAGTGGACGTTGAGGCAGGGCCAGGTCTCGAGCAGCCGGTCGCGCAGGATCTGCCCGAAGCCCGCCACGCACACGGCCCGGACACCGAGCTCGGCGAGCTCGTCGAGCATCGCGGGCTCGTTGATGGACGCCGGCCGGCGAAGCGGCACGGCCAGACGGTCCGCGGCTGCGCTCACCGGCGTCGGCACGGTCCGACCACCGCGGCCGCGGGGACGATCGGGCTGCGAGATGACGACCGCGACGTCCTGACCGGCCTCGATGAGGGCACCCAAGACGGTCGCCGCCGGTGCCGGGCTTCCTGCGAACGCGATCCGCACGGCGCGTGCCTACCCCTGCTCGCGCAGCTGTCTGAGGGCCTCTTTGCGCTCCTCGGCCCCTGTGCGGTCGAGGATCAGGATGCCGTCGAGGTGGTCGACCTCGTGCTGGATCACCCGCGCAACGAACCCCTCGGCGTCGATCTCCACAGGTTCGCCCGACACGTCTCGCGCGTGCACGTGGATCGACACCGGCCGGAGCACCGGCACCACGATCTCGCCGATCGACAGGCACCCCTCCTGCCCCTCCTCTTCCTCATCGGACCGCCACGTGACCTCGGGGTTGACTAGTGCGACCGGGGGTTCCTCCGGATCCGGCTCGATCACGATCAGCCGCCGAAGGCGGCCGATCTGCGGCGCGGCCAGGCCGACGCCCCGCGCCTCGACCATGAGCTCCACCATCCGCTTCGCCTCCTCGCGGAGGGCGTCGTCGAACACCTCGATCGGTGACGACGGCGTGCGCAACACCGGGTCGCCGAACTGCCGCACGTGGGCAAGCGCCCGCTGCCGTCGCTCCTCGCGCTCGGGATCTTCGAATGCGCGCTCTGCCATTCGAGCGGCGTCGCCTAGCGGGGGACCGGAAGCAGACGTCGGGCCGCGGCGAGCGCGCCCGAGCGACCGCGCACCCAGTCGGCCGGCTCGCGGATGGAAAGCGTCGACGAGGACCCGTTGACCAGGAACGCGCCGCCCGCATCACGGTCGGCAAGTCGCAGGGAGAGCTCGCCGTCGCGCAGGACGATCTCGGCGGCGGGGTCGCCGGTGCGCGGGAACGCGATGCGCGCCTCGGAGGCGCCGGATCGGCCCGTCGCGATGTGAGGCGCCGGGGAGATGTCGTTGAGGTCGAAGAACACCGACGCAAGGGCCGGCCGAAGCGCCGCGGGGACGGTGGGCATCAGCTCCTCGAGCCGGTAGAGCTCGGCCACACGGGGCGTGAGGAAGTACTCCGCTTCGCGAAGCAGCGCAAGGTCGACCCCCTTCGCGGCGCCCCGCTCCGGGCGTTCCTGCACCCAGTCGCGCACCCGCAGCCAACTCTTGTGACGAGCGTCCACACCGTCGGCGTGCGCGGCGAGGATCGCGGCGGACGACTTGCGGTCGGGGGTCACGATGACGCCGATGACGCGCTCGGCCTGATCGGCGAGCCCCGCATGCGCGGCGATGATGCCGGTGTGCGCGTCGGCGTCGAATCCGAGTGTCGCCTGGACAGCGAGCACCCAGCGGCGCTCACGATCGCGAACGAGGATGTCCACCCCGGCTCCGCCGAGTGGGTGCGCCTCGCGTGTCTGTGCGTCCTCCACGCCGGGCAGATCCTCACCGACGAGTTCCGCGACGAGGGCGGGCCGGGTCTCCGGACCCGACAGGCCGATCAGGCATGCCAGCACGTGGATCCAGCGTTCACGCTGATCCGAGGGTGCCTCGAACAGGCGGGGAACCGGCATGGGGCTGAGCGCTCCTTCGACGTCGTGAGGTGATCAGGACCGCGGAATCGTAGCGAAGGAATCGTGATCCGGATGCGGAACGGTGACCAGGTCGAGATCGTCGATGCCCGCGAAATCGCCTGGGTTGACCGTGAACAGCGGGAGGTCGTTTGCGAGAGCGGTGGCGGCGATCAAGGCGTCGTACGCCCGCGCTGCGGGTTTGCGCCCCCGCCGGTGCAGGCTGGCGGCGACGCGGCCGAAGCTCCTGGCTGCCGCCGCGTCGAACGGCAACGGCTCGAAATCGGCTTCGGCCTGCTGGAGATGCGCCTGCCGGTTGGCGCGCTCTGAGGCAGTTCGCGCGACGAGGGGACCGACGGAGAGCTCCGCGAGCGTAACGGCGCTGATGAGCGGCTCGGCAGGCAGGCGAGCAGGATCGCTCAGCCGGGGCAAGAGGATGACGGTACTTGTGTCGAGCAGGCCGGTGGCCCTGAGAGCGTTCACAATGTCGGGTCGAGCGCCGTGTCGAGGTCGGCGCGAAACGCGTCCGGGTCGATCCGCGGTAGGTGTCGCCAGCGGGCGAGCAGCGTCGCGGCGTCGAGACCCCGCGATCGTACCGGCCGCAACTCGGCGACCGGCTTCCCCGACCGTGTGACGACGACCGACTCGCCGCCAAGAACCCGATCGACGACTTGGCCGCCCTGGTTGCGAAGCTCACGGATGGTGACTCTCATCATCCCGCGCAATGTATCACGCGTGAGACACCCACACCCAGCGGGAGTCAGACCGTCTCGCCCTGCAAGCCGCGTCCTAACACCGGTGAAGGCCCGTTTTCACGTCAGGTGTCCTGCGGGTCGACGTCGAGCATGACGCGCACTCCGGCCGTCCGGCGTTCCGCGACGCCATCGGCGAGGAGCCGCGTCAGGAGGGCGGTCGCATCGGTCGCGCGCTCGGCCCGGACGATGATGGCCCGTCGGGACCGGCCGCGCAACCGGTGCAGGAGGGCCGGTCCACGCACGCGCATCTCGGGGGCGGCCGCCTCGACGCGGCGTGCGAAGCGTTGCGCGACACCGTGAACCGCCGCAGCGTTCGGACCGTCGACCACCACCCGCACCAGATGACCGAACGGCGGGAATTCATGCTCCTGCCTGCGAACGAGCTCGCCGTCGAGGAACTCCTCCACCGCGTGACGCGCGCCGAGCTGGACGGACCGCCCGTCCGGCTCCCAGGCCTGGACGATCACGGTGGTGGGCTCGCCACGGCGTCCGGCGCGACCGGCGAGCTGGACGATCAGCGAGAAGGCGCGCTCCTCGGACCGGAAGTCCGGCTGCTGGAGCGCGCCGTCGGCGTCGAGGACCCCGGCGACGGTGACCGACGGCAGGTCGTGCCCCTTGGCCACCATCTGCGTGCCGAGGAGCACCCCGGCGCCCGGGCGCGCGAACCGCGCGAGGCGCGCGTCGAGTTCGCCGCGACGGGACACCGCGTCGGCGTCCAGGCGGATGAGCGGCACATCGGGCAGCACCGCGGCGAGCGCCTCCTCGAGCCCCTGGGTGCCGGCGCCCTGACGCGAGACCTCCGCCGCCCGGCACGCCGGGCAGAGGGCCGGGACCGGCGTGTCGTGTCCGCAGTGGTGGCACACGAGGTGCTCCGGACGGTCGTGGACGACCAGCGGGACGTCGCAGCCCGGACAGCGGGCGATCCATCCACACGCGCGGCAGAGGGCCATCCGCGACAGGCCACGCCGGTTGAGCAGGAGGATCGCCTTCTCGCCACGCTCCGCCGCACCCTGAAGGGCGCGGGCGAGCTGGCGGGAGATCGGCCCCGGCGCCTGGACCCGCATGTCGACGACCTCGATGCGCGGGAGGGCGGCGCCGTCAGCCCGTTCGCGAAGGGAGACGCGCCGCAGCGTCCCCCACGACTCCGGCCGCGGTGTCGCGCTGCCGTAGACCACCAGCGCCTGCTCCAGACCGCCGCGGCGGTAGGCGACCTGGCGCGCGTCGTATCGCGGCGTGGAGTCCTGCTTGTACGAGGACTCGTGCTCCTCGTCGACGACGATCAAGCCGACGTTCGCGAGCGGGGCGAACACCGCGCTTCGCGCGCCGAGCACGACATCGGCCGAACCGGTCCGGATCCGCCGGTCCTCGACCGCTCGCTCCCTGTCCGAGAGCCCGGAGTGCCAGACCGCCACGCCGTCGCCCAGCCTGCCGCGAAGCCGCCCGAGGGTCTGGGGTGTCAGCGCGATCTCGGGCACGAGCACCAGGCTGCCCCGGCCGCGACGCCGGGCCGCCTCGATGCCCCGCATGTAGACCTCGGTCTTCCCGGAGCCGGTCACGCCATGCAGCAGGAGGGCATACTGGCCGCTCTCCATCGCCTCATCGATCTCCCGTACCGCGCTGGCCTGCTCAGCGTTCAGCTCGGGCGGGCCCTCGATCGGGAACGCGCCGCCCACCGGTCCGGAGGGCAACTCGGCGCGCTCGAGCCGCAGCAGACCGGCCTCGGCCATGCGCCGCAGGGTCGGTACGGTCGTCGCGGCCACCCGGCACAGCAGGGCCGCCGCAACCGGGCCGCCCGCGCCGCGAAGGACGTGGAGGACCTCGCGTTGGCGGGGGGTACCGCCGTCGCCGGGGTCGCTGGCGACGAGTTGCGTGGGCGGGCCGGTCGGCCCGCCGATGCGAAACCCGCCGCCGGAGGTCGCCTTGAGCGCGCCGTCGACGCCGGGCGGAAGCACGAGGCGAAGGCACGGCGCCAGCGGAGCCGCGTAGTAGCGCGCGACCCAGGTGGCGAGCTCCATCAGGGCAGGCGCGATCGGAGGCGTGTCGACGACCCCGGCGATCGGGGCCAGGCTGCCTTCCCACGTTGGGGGGCCCTCGCCGACCACGACGCCGAGCACCGTGCGCCGACCGAGCGGGCAGGCAACGAGCGAGCCGACCCCCACGACCGGCCGAAGCGGCTCGGGGACTGCGTAGTCGAGCGTCCGGTCCAGGGCCCGGGTCGTGACGAGCAGGACGACCTGGGCCGCGGCGGCAGCGACCGGACGCCGCGCCAGGGCGGGCGTGCCGGCGACCTCCCGGCGGCGGGCCGGTGTGGCGCTAGGCGTCGGCGCGGCGGCGCATGACCAATGCCGCGCCGAGCACGAAACCGAACAACACTGCGAAGATGACGGAGCGCTTCATGGCATCCCTCCCGGGACGTGCCGGCGAACGCGTCGCCGATGGTTGTGTGCTCCCAAGTGAAGTCGAGGGCGTTGTGGCCGAGGTGACTGTGAAAACGGCGGCGAGCATAGCAATCGCCTCGGCCGCAGCCCCGGGGCCCGCCCCCGGCGGGCCCCGCTCGCCGGCCGCCTACTTGATGGTCAGGAACGCCTCGAATGTGGGCGTGTCGCCGCCGGTGCTCCACGCTGCGATGTTCTTGAGCGGGCGGAGGTTCGGGAGGGCCTCCTTCGGCGCGTCCTTCAGCACGCCGAGCGCCTCCAGGCTCGGAAGGAGTTCCTCGCCGTTGACCCAAAGGACGCTGTCCACCTTCGACGGCATCTGCCGCGTGGCGGCCTGGAACGCCGCGTCGTCGCGGAGCTTGGACGCCGGCGCCTGCACCGCCTTGATCGCCTCGGGGCGGGTTCCGATGAGGGCGAGGTTGCCGTCGACCCCGTACACCACGCCGGCGCGGGGGTCGATCGGCGACTGCCAGCCGGACACGCCGTTCGCAAGCTCGACGGCCGTGAACGGCGGGATCTTCTGCCCGCTCGCGCCGAGCAACGCGGGGGCGGTCTTGCGCAGCTGATCGAGGGTCGCTTTCGCCTTCGCCGGCTCCGCGACTTCGAGCGCGGCGACGACGCCGGGGGTCGGGGCGCCCTTCGTCACGACGATCGCGTGCTCGAGGCTGGTGAGCCCCTTGATGTCGTCGAGGTTGATCCCGAGCAGCGGCAGGGCGAGCGACGCCTGCGAGAGCCCCTTCTTGACCTCGGGGTTCTGCCCACCGAGCTGTGCGATGAGCTTCTCCCCCGCCGAGTAGAGGTTCTTGACGCCGACGTACGCCAGCGCGTCAGCCGGCACGTGGTCGAGGAGCGCCGGGGTGAACGATTCGCCCGCGCCGTACGCCGAGCCGAGCGAGCGCCCGACCGCCTTGACCCGGACGCCGTCGGTCTCCGCGGACACCGACACGCCGAGCGACGCGTCGGCGCCGATACCCGAGCTCGCAATCTGCTTGGCGACGTCCGCGCCGCCCTCGCTCTCGGCGATCTTCAGGAGCGCCCCGATGTCGACGAAGCCCTGCGCGAGGACCTCGTCGGGAAGGTCGGCGAAAGCCTGGTCGAGCTTCGCCGAGCCGGCCATCGTCTGCGCCTCGCCGCCGCGGTGGGCATCGATCGCGCGGGTGACGTTCTCCCTGTCGTCGCTGAACAGCGCGGTCCCGTCGAGGACCGCGATCACGGCGTCCTGGTCGCCGTAGAGGTCGACGCCGTCGTGCTCCCCGACCTTCTTCGCCGGGTCCTTCCCGCTCTGGATGAGCTTGATGACGTCGGCATCCTTCCCGTCGGCGAGGTCGAGCGCCACCAGAGCGGAGACCTTGTCCTTGCTGCCGAAGCCCCTGATGTCGAACACGCCGACCGCCCCCGCGGAACCGAGGAGCGGCTTGACCTCGTTGGCGAAGTCGATCCCTTCGCTCGCCAGGTCGCCCGTCAGGCGCGAGATCGCCTTCCCGTACCCGGGGAACCGCTGCGCCAGGGCGATGGCCTGCCGCCACTGCGCGCCGTCCGCCGCGGTCGAGAACTCGAAGTAGACGGGTGTGCCGGCCGGGACGAACGCCGCGACGCCCGCGGCGCCCGCGCCGGTCGACGTGCCGCCGCCGCCGCAGCCCGCGACCGCGAGCGACGCCGCGGCGACCGCGGCAACGACGACGCCCCTGGCACGACGCCGGCTCCGGGTCCGAGTGATCGCGAGATCCATTCCTACCTCCGTCAAGGGGACCGCTCCGTCAAGGGACCGAACGATTCGACGGTAGCACCGCGACCCGCGGATCCAGCCGGCCCGCGGGTAAAGGCTTGGTCAAGCCCTCGTCACGTCCTCAGGCGCTCACGAACCTCGATGATCAGCGGGACGCCGTCCAGATCGAACGCCCTCCGCAACCGGTTCTCGATCCAGAAGATGTAGTCGCGGGTGAGGAGCCCCTTGTCGTTCACGTCGAGGCGGAACCTGGGCGGGTTGATGCCGGTCTGCACGATGTACCGGAGCGACAGCCGCCGCCCGTCGCGCCCGCGAGGCCCCGGGCGTTCCTCGGCGAGGCGCCGAAGCTCCGTGTTGAGCCGCTTGGTCGAGATCCGCTCGGACAGCCGCGCGTGCAGGCGGAGCGCCGCGGGGATGAGCCGGTCGAGACCCTCGCCGGTCACCGCGGAGCTCACCTCGATCGGGGGACGCTGACGCACCTTCGCGCGAACGAGTCCTGTGAAATGATCGAGGTCGGGCTGGGCGAGGTCCCACTTGTTGAGGACGAACATGGTCGCGCAGTGGGCCTTCGCCGCCTGGTCGGCGGCGGCGAGGTCGGCGTCGGTGATCCCCTCGACGGCGTCGCAGATCACCATGGCGACGTCGCTGCGGTCGGCGGATTGGATGGCGCGCAGGTGGCTGTAGCGCTCGACCACCTCGTGCGCCTTCCCACGACGACGCAGCCCGGCGGTGTCTGTGAGCACGACGCGCTGGCCGTCGACCTCGATGATCGTGTCGACCGGATCGCGGGTGGTGCCCGGCGCGTCGTGCACGATCACCCGTTCCTCGCCGAGGAGCGCGTTGAGGATGCTGCTCTTCCCCACGTTCGGCCGGCCGAGGATGGCGATGGCAGGGGGCGCAGTCGCGTCCAGATCGATGTCCGGGGCCTCCGGCAGGAGCGCCACGATCGCGTCGAGCAGGTCGCCGGCGCCGCGGCCGTGTTGAGCTGAGATGGGGATCACCTCGCCGAGCCCCAGGCCCCACAGCGCCTGGGCGTCGACCTCGTGGCGCTGGTCGTCGCACTTGTTCGCGATGACGAACACCGGCTTCTGGGTGCGCCGCAGCCGTTCGGCGACGTCCAGGTCGCCGGCCGCCGCACCCGCCTGCGCATCGACGACGAACAGGATGAGGTCGGCCTCCTCGATCGCCCGCACCGCCTGCGCCGCGACCTGCCGGCCGATCGGAGTGGGGTCCGAGTCGTCGATGCCGCCAGTGTCGACGAGCTGGAAGATCCGGCCCCGCCAGTCGGCCGCGGCCTCGCGGCGGTCGCGCGTGACGCCCGGCTGCTCGTCGACGACCGCCTCCCGCCGTCCGGTGAGGCGGTTGAACAGCGTCGACTTGCCGACGTTCGGATAGCCGACGATGGCGACCACGGGCAGGCCGTCGCCCATCGAGGCGATCGACGCCGTCCGGCGTTCGCGCGCGGCGGCCCGGCGTTCGGCCGCTGTCTGTCGTCCTTCGCGTGTCGGCATCACGGGAAGTGAAGCAGGTCCCCAACCCGGAACGCTAATAGCGGTCCAGGCTGGGCTCGCCATCGGCCACCCGCTGGGGCGGTCCTCCGGCGGCCGGGACGAGGTCCGCAACCGCCTGCGCCATCCGCTGCGTCGCCAGCCGGACACGATCGCTTCTCGCCCCGCCGGGAAGGTCGCTGAAGTCCACCGGCTCCCCGAACACCAACCGCACCGGCCCGAACCGGCGCTGGCTTCCCCACACTGCCGCGGGGATCACCGTCACCCCGTCCTCGAGCGCCATCAGACCCGCCCCCGGGAAGAATGGGCGGAGGCGCCCGGAGAGGCTCCTCGTGCCCTCTGGGAACATGACCATGGCGTCACCACGCAGGAGGATCTCCCGAGCCATCCGGATCGCGTCGCGGTCGACGCCCCCGCGCGCGACGGGGAACGCACCGACCCGCTCGATCAGCCATCCGAACGGCGCGAAGCGGAACAGCTCCGACTTCGCCATGAAGTACACGCGGCGGGGCTTCGCCGCCGACCCGACCAGGGGTGGATCCCACAGCGACAGGTGATTGCAGACGATCAGCACGGGACCCGCCGGCGGGATCCGCTCCGCGCCCTCGCTGCGGAACCGGAAGCGGAGCCGCAGCACCGGGCGGAGCAATGCCCTCCCCAGATCCCACAGCAGGGGGCTCATCATCGGGACGCCGCCACGATCTCGAGCAGGCGGTCCACGACCGCGCCGGCGGGGACGCCCGACGTGTCCACGACCACCGCGCCGTCGGGCACCACGAGCGGGCTCTCCGTCCGCGTCGAGTCGATCCGGTCACGCTCGACGATGTCCTGCAGGACGTCCTCCAGGGCCACGTCGGCTCCGCCGCCCACGAGCTCGTCGTGACGACGGTGGGCGCGCTCCCGGGGATCGGCGGTGAGGTAGATCTTGACCTCGGCGTCAGGGCAGACGACGCTGCCGATGTCGCGACCGTCGGCGACCCAGTCGCCGGTCGCGAGCACCTCGCGCTGCAGGCTGACGATCTCCCCGCGCACCGCTCGATGGGCTGCGACCTGGGACACGATCCGCGTGACCGGCTGCGCCCGCACCGCGTCGGTCACGTCGCGGCCGTCGACCATGACCCGCTCGCCGATCGGGGTCACCTGCAGGGCGATCTCGTGCGCACGGGCGAGGCCGACGAGGGCGCCGGCGTCATCGGGCGGGACACTCCGTTCGAGCGCGAGCAGCGACAGCGCCCGGTACATCGCCCCGGTGTTCAGGTAGCCGACGCCGAGGCGGGCGGCGAGCTCGCGCGCCACCGTGCTCTTCCCAGCCCCGGCGGGCCCGTCGATCGCAACGATCACCTCACCCCGCCGAGGGCGGCGATGTCCCGGGCGAAGCCCGGGTATGAGACCGCGGCGGCCTCGAACCCGGAGACCGCGACACCCTCGACGCTGGCAAGACCGGCGATGGCCCCGAGCATCGCCAGCCTGTGGTCGCCGACCGAGTCGACCTCGCCGCCGATGACGCGGCCGGTGCCGTAGACCGTGAACCCGTCCTCGCGTTCGTCCGCGCGAACACCGAGGGCGCGCAGCGCGGTGCAGACCGCGCCGATGCGATCGCTCTCCTTGACGCGGAGCTCCTGCGCACCGCGGACAACGGTGGCACCGGACGCGAACGCTCCCAGGAGGCCGACGAGCGGCAGCTCGTCGATGAGGCCCGGCACCTCCTCCGGCGTCACCTCCGTCCCATGGAGAGCATCGGCCCGGGAGATGACGAGGTCCCCGCATGGCTCGCCGGCCATCGGGTCGCCCTCCTGCACCCGGACCTCCACGCCCATCCGCGCGAGCACGGCGAGCAGGCCGGTGCGGGTCGGGTTGAGGTTCACCCCGACGAGCCGCACCTGCGGATCGGCCCGGAGCGCTGCTGCGACGATGTGGAACGCCCCGGACGAGAAGTCGCCGGGCACGGTGAGATCGGGCAGGGCGATCCCTTCGACGGGTCCGCGGACCCCGACCGCGTCGCCGTCGCGAAGAAGCGGCACGCCGGCAGCGGCCAGCATCCGCTCGGTGTGGTCCCGTGACTGGTGTGGCTCTCTGACCCAGGTCTCCCCGTCCGCGAACAGGCCGGCGAGCAGCAGGCAGCTCTTGACCTGCCCGCTCGCCACGGGCAGCTCGTGGACCATCCCCCGCAGCGGCCGCGGCCCGGACACGACTACCGGGGGCGTCCCGCCGGTCATCGTGTGGTCAGCCTGGTGGATCACCACTGAGCGGGCCCCG
>CAYTRV010000012.1:241-13481 GCA_964440285.1 uncultured Bifidobacteriaceae bacterium | reverse complement strand
TCCCGCCGGTCATCGTGTGGATGTCCGCGCCCATTGCGGCGAGCGGCCGCGCGATCCGGTTCATCGGGCGCCGTCGCAGCGAGTCGTCGCCGTCCAGCACCGTCCGGTCGCACTCCTGGCCGACGAGGATCCCGGCCACGAGGCGGATGAGCGTCCCCGCGTTGAGACAGTCGATGACCGGCGGGGGGCGGAGCCCACGCAGGCCGACGCCGTCCAGTTCGACCCGCTCGCCGAGGTGCCCGCGTGCGGGCACCCGGCATGCCTCCATGGTTCCCAGCGTGGCGGCCGTGTCGGCGGAGTCGAGCGGCACGTCGATCGTGACCGTCCGATCGGAGATCGCCCCGAGCATCAGCGCGCGATGCGTGATCGACTTGTCCGGCGGGACCCTGATCTCCCCTGAGAGCGCGCTTGCTGGTGCCACACGGACGGTCGCCACGGTGCGGAACGCTAGCTAGATGGACGCCGCGACGCGCAGCGCGACCTCCGACGGCGTGCCCACACCGACGACCTGCACGCCAAAGGCGCGGTCGCCGGTCTCCCAGACGAGGGTCGCGAACCGGCCTCTGGCCATCAGCACGCCAGGCGCGTCGCCGATCGACACGTGGTCGCCGCGCACGCCGACCGGGTCGGGATTCGCCAGCGGACCGGGGGTCTGGCGAACCAGCACCCGCGCCGGCTCGCGTCCCCATGCGACGGCGATGGCCGGTGGGGCCGCCGGGTAGGCGGCGTCCGGCTCCAGATGGAACGGCCCGCGTTCGAGCCCCTCCGGGATCCATGAGGGCAGGATCGGCCGGAACCCCGCTTCGAACGCGGCGTCGTCCTCGTCGTCGGTCCAGCGACCCCCGCCGAACCCGGCGGCCATGCCGTGCCGGGCCCCATGGCGACCCGCGAGTCGCCCGCCCGACAGGTGGAGCGAGCCGATGCCCGCGCCGTCGAGGCGCCCGACCGCCTCGCCACCGGCATCCAGCGCGTCGATCGCGACGACCGGGAGATCCCACTCGAGTCGGATCAGCGCGACGTGCTGCGGGCCGGCCGGCGCTGCCGGGGGCTGCACCGAGGCGGCCACGACCGCCCGCACGGCGTCAACGGCGGGGGCAACCCTGACGGCGAGGACCCGATCGTCGACCCCCGCCTGGTCCACCCCGACGTCGGTCGCCACGACCGGCCGCAGGCGGCTCGGTCGCGCCGGCGGGCACGCGATTCGCGCGACGATGGCACCGACCCGCCAGTCGATCCACGCCAGGCGCGTGCACGGCGGGTCGCCGGCGACCGACGCGGCCACCATGACGGCGCCGCCCGGCTCCACGAGCATCGCCGCCACCGCGTGGCGGAGGATGCGCTCGGCCCCGGCGAGGTCGGCCATGAGCACACCGTACGCCGTCCTGCGAGAATGCGCCAATGAGCGACGCGCCGCAGCCGGCCGAGCGCACCCCCGCACCGGACGGCGGTCGCAACGCGAACTGGGGACGGCGGATCGTCCTCGGCGGGGCGCTGCTGCTCGGGGCCGTCGTGCTCTTCTTCCTCGGGGCGGCGTTCCTGCCCCGGTGGTGGGCACACCGGATCGGCGACCAGGTCGGAGGGGGCACGGCGTCGGGAATCGGGTTGGGCCTCTTCTACGGCTCGGTGTTCACCTTCCTTCCGCTCCTCGCGCTCTGGCTCGCGTTCCGCAAACGTCGACCGTGGAAGATCTGGCTCGCCATGCTCGGGGGTGTCGCGGTACTCGCGGCCCCGAACCTGCTGACCCTCGGCATCGTCGTCGGCACCGGCGACGCCGCCCACGCCGGTGAGCGGACCCTCGACGTCGAGGGGCCGTACTTCCGGGCGAGCAGCCTTGTCGGGGCGATCGGCGCGACGGTGATCTTCGCCGTCCTCCTGTACCTCCTGTTCGCGCGTCGCCGGGGCAAGCGCACGGAGGGGCGCCTGCGCGACGAGCTCAGGGCGCGCGAGACGCCCGGGCCCGGCGAACGCCCCGCCGAGTGACGACGGCGTCCGGATGAGCGCCGCTCCGGCGGAGTCGCTGACGGTCGAGCGGGACGGATTCGCGCTGAAGGGATCGGTCGCCGGAGCGGGACCGGTGGTCCTCGCGCTCCACGGGCTCACGGCGACGCGCCGGTACGTGTTCCACGGCTCGCGGACCCTCGAGCGCACCGGCTATCGCGTCGTGGCCTACGACGCCCGCGGACACGGGGAGTCCGACCCGGCTCAAGATCCGTCCGGCTATCGGTACGCAGACTACGCCGAGGACGCCGTCGCGGTCCTCGACGCGGTCGGCGCCGACCGCGCGGTGCTCGTCGGGCACTCGATGGGCGCGCACACGGCCGTTCGCGTCGCGCTGCTCTCCCCGGACCGCGTCGCCGCCCTCGTCCTCGGCGCCCCCTCCCACCTCGGCCGCCCCTCCGACAACCTCGCACGGTGGGACGCGCTCGCCCTCGGCCTCGCCACGGGCGGGCCAGAGGGGATGCTGGCGGCCTTCGAGCCGTTGACGGTACCCGAGGAGTGGGCCGACTCCCTTCGCACCGTGATCGTCCAGCGCCTGTCCCGGCACAAGCACCCCGAAGCCGTGGCGGATGCGCTTCGCGCGACGCCACGATCGGCGGCGTTCGACGGACTCGGCGCACTCGCCGATATCGCCGCGCCCACGCTCGTCGTCGGGAGCCGCGATGAGATCGACCCGGATCACCCACTCGCCGTCGCGCGTGAGTACGCCCGGCGCATCCCGGGCGCCGAGTTCGTCGTGGAGGCACGCGGCGAGGCTCCGCTCACCTGGCGCGGCGGGGCGCTCTCACGGACCGTGCTGGACTTCGTGGGCGCCCGGTAGGTCTGGCGCGGCGCGCCGATTGCAGCTACCGTTTCCGCACCACGGAAAGGAGGTGGTCCGATTGCAAGAACCATGTGGAGGTGGCAGTAGCTAGGGGCGCGCCTTCAACGCGCAGCCGCAGCGATGGAGGCAGGGCACAGCGCCCGTTAGCCAAACCTCTGCTGCCACCGGGGGCCCGGGCACGCCGACAGGCGGTCCGGGCCCTCGTCGTTGCGGCCTCGGACCGCTCGCGTCAGGCGCCAAAATGACGTCGTGAAGGCCATGCACAGCCACCGCGTGGCGACTCTCGGTGGCGGTGCGCGCCCGAACTTCGCTCGCAGCGAAACTGCTTCAGATTCCGAATGGCGCTCGATGCGAGATTCGAGGTTGTGGCAGTGCTTGCGAGGCCGAACCGAGCCTGCGAGGGTTCTTCCCGTCGGACGGAGTTGGAGTCGACTTCTCCCTCGGGAGACGACGGTTTTCACACCGGACCTCACGGAGCGGCCCTCGGGCCTCGACGCAGGGGAAAGGGACGTTCGACAAGGACCAGGGGCTCCTGCAAGGGAGCCCCTGGCTCGTTCACGCCCGGTGTCGCCGCCGGTGCCGTTCCCCGGTCGAGCCGGCGCCGTCCCCGCGCGAGCGAACCTGCGGCGCGCTACCCTCCCGCGACGGCCCCGTCACTGACAACTTTCCGGCGTTCTCGTGTACGCATCTGCACCCTCGGGCTCGCCATCGCGGGGACCTCGGCAGCGAACGCCGCGGCCGTCACGGACTTCGCGCCACGCCTGACCGTTGCGACCGAGCCGCAGCCCACCGCGCTCGTCGCAGCCGACGTCACCGGCGACGGCGTCCCTGATCTCCTGTCGGGATCGAGCTCCTCCTCGCAGCTTCTGCTGCACACCGGACTCGGCGGCGGCCGGTTCTCGAGCGGGGCGGGGATCGGCACGAGCGACACGTTCCTCGCGCTGACGACCGGCGACTTCGACGAGGACGGCCATGTCGACGTGGCCACCGCCAACCTGGATCGGACGGTCACCATCCTGTCCCTCGATGGGAGCGGGCGCGTCGGCGCGTCGACCACGCTCATCGCCGGCGGCGGCCCGACCGACATCACGAGCGCCGATCTCAACGCCGACGGCCACCTGGATCTCGTGGTCGTCAACAGCGAGTCGCGCAACGCATCGGTGATCCTGGGTCGCGGCGGCGCAGGGTTCGAGCGTGGGCGCTTCACGAACATCGGCGACTTCCCGGTTGACGCGCTCGTCGCCGACGTGACGGAGGACGGACGTCCGGACATCGTCGCGGCCGTCCAGACCCCGCCGGGGGTGTCCATCGTGGCGGGCAACGGCGACGGCACGTTCGCTCGCCCGGTCCGCCTGCCCGCTGGCCAGTCGCCGACAGCAGTCGCCACCGCGGACCTCAACCGCGACGGGCACCTCGACCTGCTCGCGTCGAATCAGCTCTCCTACGAGGTCACGCTGCAACTGGGTGCGGGCGCCGGCCGCTTCGTCACGGGACGTCACGCACTCACCAGCAACCTCCCGTCGGACATCGCCGTGGGAGACTGGACCGGCGACGGGTTCGTGGACGTCGCCACTTCGAACGGCGGCTCGAACGACGTCTCGGTCCTCGAGGGCGACGGACGCGGCCACCTGGGGCCCGCGCGGCAGTTCCAGGTCGGCAAGGCCCCGGGGGCGCTCGTGTCCGCCGACGCCACCGGCGATGGGCGCCCCGACCTCGTGATCGCCAACAGCGGCGGCGAGACGCTGTCGATCCTCTCCCCGAGACCCCTGACGGGTGACGGGAGCGCGAAGGTCCGCGTGCGCTGCCCACCCGCCCGCCGCTTCGCCGTGTCGGCGATCGAGACCCGCTGCGTGACGCTCACGATGAGCCCGGCGCAGGTCACCGAGCTGATCGGCCCGCCGAAGCGGGCCAGGCGGCTCTCCGGCGGCGCGGCCGTCCGCTGGCACTACCGCAACCTGTTGGTGCAGTTCAGCCGCAAGAACAACTTCGTCACGTCGATCCGCACGCTCCAGCCCGGGGCCCGGACCGCCGACGGCGTCGCCGTCGGGGAGGACGTCGGCAACCTCATCCGCCGGCTCGACCCCGACGACACGATCTGCACGAGGACCGGCGCGATCCAGACCTGCCTGGTCGCCGCGTTCTTCACAGTGACCGAGTACCGCGTGGTCGACGGACGCGTCGTCTGGATCGAAGTGAGCGTCGTGCCCGGGCTGTTCTAACCCGCGGCCTCCGGCTCGTCCTGAGGCGCCACCGATTCGATCCGGGCCGCGTATCCACGCTCGGCGAGGAGACCGGCCGCCCGGTCGGCGACATCGCGGCCGCTGACGACGAGGCTGAGCTCTCCGGCCTCCTCACCCGCGCCGCTGCGCAGCGAAAGGTCCTCGATGTTGATGTGGGCGTGGCCGAGGACGGTGGCGACGTCGGAGATGACGCCCGGCCGGTTCGGCATCGCGACGACGATCCGCCACGGCTCGGTCACCACCTCCGGCTCCGCCTCCCGCAGCCGGGCGCGGCCCGCCGCGGCGCCCTCCATGAAGGCCTCGAGCCAGTCCCGGTCACCCGTCGCGAGGGCATCCTCCACCTGACGGAGCCGCCCCGTCTGATCGCGGATCGCGCCGATGACCGCATCGCGGTTGGCGAGGAGGATGTCCGCCCACAACGGCGGGTTGGCGCCCGCCACCCTCGTGAGATCCACGAACGACGGGCCTGAGCTTCGAAGCGCCTCGCGCCCCTGCGGGGCCGTCGCCGCCGCCTGATGGATCAGCGCCGAGGCGATCACGTGGGGCAGGTGCGAGACGAGGGCCATGAGCCGGTCGTGGACCTCGGACTCGATGGCCGACGGCCGTGCCCCGATCGCGGCGACGATCGCGTGGAGCCGCTCGTACAGATCCGGGCGCGCCTCCGGCGACGGGGTGAGGAAGTACGTCGCCCCGTCGAACAGGTCTTCACGTGCGTGGGACACCCCGCCGCGTTCCGATCCGCAGATCGGGTGGCCGCCGATGAAGCGCTCGCGCTCATGCGCATCGAGGCAGGCGAGCACGGCCCCCTTCGACGATCCCACGTCGGTCACGACGCAGTCCTCACCGCCGGCCGCCAACGCCTCGCGCGCAAGGTCGCCGATGAGCCCGACCGGTGCTGCGACGAAGACGGCGCCGGCGCCGGTAACGGCCTCGCCGACGGTTCGGCACCCCAGTGTGATCGCGCCGCGCGCGAGCCCGGCGGCGACCGCCTCGGGGTCCGGGTCGAACCCGTGCACCTCCCGCACTCCGGCCCGCGCGCGGAGCGCGAGGCCGAGCGAGCCGCCGATCAGCCCGACGCCGATGATCGCGACGGGTCCCACCGGGTGCGGTGCGCTACCCAGCGACGCCGACCGGCACGGGCTCGCCGCCGGCGATGACCTTGCCCATCAGATCGACGCAGCGCCGCACGTCCTCCACCCATGCCCCGAACCGGTCCGCGTGCAAGGCCTGCGGGCCGTCGCACAGCGCGTGCTCCGGCGACGGGTGCACCTCGACGATGAGCCCGTCGGCCCCGGCGACGACCGCCGCCCGCGCCATCGGCAGGATGAGGTCGCGCTTGCCCGCCGCGTGCGACGGGTCGACGATCACCGGTAGGCTCGTGAGGCTCTTGGCGACGGGCACCGCCGAGATGTCGAGCGTCGAGCGGGTCGCCGTCTCGAAGGTCCGGATGCCCCGTTCGCACAGGATGATCTGGTCGTTGCCCTCCTTCGCGATGTACTCCGCGGAGAGCAGCCACTCCTCGATCGTGTTCGACATGCCGCGCTTCAGCAACACCGGCCGGCCGCACTTGCCGACCTCCTGGAGGAGATCGAAGTTCTGCATGTTGCGCGCGCCGAGCTGGATGACGTCCGCAACCTCGAGCACGTCCTCGAGCTGGCGGATGTCCATGCACTCCGTCACGATCGGAAGGCCGGTCTCCTCACGAGCCTCGGCGAGGATCGCGAGCGCTGGCTTGCCGAGGCCCTGGAACGTGTACGGCGACGTGCGCGGCTTGTACGCGCCGCCACGAAGGAACGTCGCTCCCGCCGCCTGACACACCCGTGCGGTCTCGAGCGTCTGCTCGCGGGTCTCGACGGTGCAGGGACCGGCGATGAGGCCGAAGTGGCTCCCGCCGATCTTCCGCCCGCCGATCTCGAGCACCCGGTCCTCGCGCTGGAAGTCGCGCGATACGAGCTTGAACGGCTTGAGGATCGGCACGACCTTCTCGACCCCGGGCTCGCCTTCGAGCGACATCGACGCAACGAGTTCCCTGTCGTCGCCGATCGCCCCGATCACGGTGACGAACTCGCCACGAGAGACGTGCGCGCGCGCACCGGCCGCTTCGATCCGGTCGACGACGTGGCTGATGTGCTCCTCCGTCGCCGCCTCCTGCATCACGATCATCATCCCGACGGCCATCCTTAGGTCAGCTTCGACATCGACTGGTTGTGCACCTGGCTGAGCGCGGCCAGGAACGCGTCGTTCTCCTGCGCGGCACCGATCGTGAGCCGGATCGTTCCCGGCACACCCAGCGCCGCTCCATTGCGAGCGATGACGCCGCGCCGGAGGAGCTCCTCGTGGAGCGATACCTCATCCGGCAAGCCGGAGTCCGCATGCAGCAGGATAAAGTTGGTTTGGCTCCGGGTAAAGGGCACGCCCAGATCCGTGAGCGCCCCCTCCACCCTGCGACGCTCGCCGAGGGTCTCGGAGACGCGGCGCGCGATCGCGGCCGGATGACGGAGGCTCTCCAGCGCGGCGGCCTGGGCGAGGGCGTTCGTGTTGAACGGCTGGCGCACCTTCTCGAGCGCCGCGATCCAGCCGGCGGCGCCGACGCCGTACCCGATGCGAAGGCCGCAGAGGCCGTACGCCTTGCTGAAGGTCCGGGTCACCAGGACGTTGTGTCGTTGGCGGGCGATCGACATGACCCGGCCGGCGTCGGCCTCGTCGACGAAGTCGTAGTACGCCTCGTCGACCAGCACGGCGAGATCGTCCGGCACCAGGTCGAGGAACCGCTCGATCGCGTCGGCGCTGCGGTACACCCCGGTGGGGTTGTTCGGGTTGCAGACGATGACCAGGCGGGTGCGCTCGTCGATCGCGGCGGCCATCGCATCGAGGTCGTGCCCCGCGTCGGAGGCGAGGGGCACGGCGACCGCGCGGGCGCCGCTTGCCGCCGCCAGGTGGGGGTAGATCGCGAAAGACGGATCGGCGTGCACGATCGTGGCGCCGGGGTCGAGCATGGCCTGGCCGGCGAGCATGATGAGCTCGCACGAGCCATTCCCCACGACGACTTGGTCCGCGTCGACGCCGTGGCGCTCGGCGAGTGCAGCGCGGAGCCCCCTCGCGTCGGCGTCGGGGTAGCGGTTGAGTCCCGCGAGCCCGGCCTGCACGACCGCCTCGACCTGGGGGAGCGGAGGGAACGGGCTCTCGTTCGACGCGAGCTTGACGGCGCCCTCCAGGCCGTACCGGGCCAGCACATCGGCGGTCGTGAGCCCGGGTTCGTACGTCGGGATCGCCGTGAGGCGAGGTGAGACTCGGAGCGACATGGACCGACGATTGTAGACGGGTCCGACAACCGGCGGGTCCGGGGGCGCTCGTGCTCCGATTTCGCCGCTCGGGCTTGACAAGTGATCGACTGATCCTCTCGAATAGCATCAACTCCCTGCCCGCCGCTCTGGCCCGACCCCGTTCGACCTGGCGCCGGCATGGAGAAGAACTCGCACTCCCGGAGAAAGGTAGAAGGAACATGGCTCTGCAGCTCGGCGAAACGGCGCCCGACTTCGAGGCTGCGACAACGGAGGGAAGCATCCGCTTCCACGACTGGATCGGCGACTCATGGGCGGTGCTGTTCTCGCACCCGAGGGACTTCACCCCGGTCTGCACGACCGAGCTCGGCTACATGGCCAGGATCAAACCGGAGTTCGACCGCAGGAACGTCAAGATCATCGGACTGTCCGCCGACCCGATCGACAACCACGCGAAATGGGCCAAGGACATCGAAGAAACACAAGGGCACGCGCCGAACTACCCGATGATCGGCGACTCGGACTTCAACGTCTCGAAGCTCTACGGAATGCTCCCCGCCGGTACCGAAGGCGACCCGCTCAAGCGCACGCCGGCCGACAACCAGACGGTGCGCAACGTCTTCGTCATCGGCCCGGACAAGAAGGTCAAGCTCATCCTGGTCTACCCGATGACGACGGGCCGCAACTTCGACGAGGTCCTGCGGGTGATCGACTCGCTGCAACTGACCGCGAAGCACAAGGTCGCCACGCCGGTGAACTGGCAGAACGGTCAGGACGTGATCATCGCCGGATCGGTCTCCGACGACGAGGCCCGCGAGAAGTACCCCGACGGCTGGGACTCGCCCCGGCCCTACATCCGGATCGTGCCGCAGCCGGACTGACAAAGCCCATCCACATCGGCCACCTCGGCGCCGGCGCGCCCCGACTGCCGGCGCTGGGAGGCCCCAACCGTGGACGACGCGCCGTTCACGCCAGGGGACCGCGCCCGGCCGGCGTCCGGGGCACAAGGGAGCGCAGTCCCGATCGGGTCGGGAAAAAGCCGCCGGCGACTGCCCCGCTCGACCTCCCGTGTACTACGCGGGTCGGCCGGAGTCCGAGCGCAGCTCGGCGACGGCGTACATGGCGAGGTACGCGACGCCGATGAACACCGCAAAGAGGACGGTCACGGCCAGCGGCTTCCCCACCGGATTGTGCGCGATCGCGGCGAGGTCGCCGAAGAGCGCGGCCGGGTTCGCGAGGACGTCCCAGCTGTTCCAGCGCAGGAACCGGCCGAGGTAGATCCCGAGCCCCGAGAGGCCGCTGGTGACCGCGACGACGACCCAGCCTGCCGCGGCGCCGAAGCCTGCTCGCACCGTGCAGTGAACCAGGTACAGGGACACGAGGCCGAGCAGCAGCCCGGTCCATGCGAACGCGACGTATGTCACCGCGTCGAACAACACCGGGGGGGCGGCAAACTCCGGGAGGTGCATGAGGTCGGTCACGATGTACGGCGCGTTCGGCAGGAACGCCAGCCACACCGCGAACAACCCAAGCTGCCCCATGTCGATCCGGACCCGTTTCGCGCGGTCGTAGATGACCAGGGCAATCAGGAACGGGATCCACGCCAGGAACAGGTTCCACACAAGGTACCCGTGGTCGCGATGGCCCACGACGAGTGGGCGGAGGACGAGCATCGCGACGCAGAACGCTGACGAGAGGGCGAGTGCCACGAAGACGAGCGCACGAGCGCGGGCGGGATGGGGACTCACGCCTCCAGGGTAGCCCCATCTCCCCGGTGGTCCGAGCATCGACGGCACGGGCGGGCGGGCGCGAAGACGGCGCGGGAGCGCGCTACTCGGGCAGGTCCATGCGAAGCTGCCGGGCCTCGCGCAGGTACACGTGGCGGATCGGCCGCTCCGCCGGCGCGTAGCAATGAACCAGGACCCGCACGCAGCGCGGCATGGATCCCACGACAGGGATCTCCTGGGTACACAGGAGCGGAACGTTCGACAGGCCGATCTCCCTGGCGGCGACCGCCGGGAAGTCCGAGACGAGGTCGTGGGTCGTGGTGAAGATGATGGAGACGAGGTCTTCGGCGCCGAGCGAGTTTCGCTCGAGGATCGTCTCGAGGAGATCCGCCGTGCACTGGCGGATCTCCTCGCTGGTGTCCTTGGGGACGCTGATGGCCCCGCGAACCGCCCGCAGCCTCCGGTCGGTCAACGTTCCAGCTCCACAAAGCGTCCCAGCCGCCGCAGCTCGTCGCTCGTGAGCGGCCGCCATTCGCCGGTCCGCAGCCTGCCGAGGACAATCCCGGCGTAGCGCGACCTGTGGAGCCTGATGACCGGGTGCCCGACCGCCTCGCACATGCGCCGGACCTGGCGGTTGCGCCCCTCCGCAATCTCGATCTGCAGCCAGCTCCCGCCCGGGTGCAGGCGCTCCATGCGCTCCACCGTCGCGGGGCTGGTGGGCCCGTCCTCGAGCTCGACCCCGCGGCGGAGCTGCCGTATCGCCTCCGCCGACACGCGTCCCTCGACCAGGGTGTCGTAGAGCTTTGGCACGCGGTAGCGCGGATGCATGAGCCGGTGCGCCAGTTCGCCGTCGTTGGTGAGGAGCAAGGCTCCGGTGGTGTTGATGTCGAGGCGCCCGACCGGATACAGGCGCACATCCGACGGCAGCCCGTCGAGCACCGTCGTGCGCCCCTCCGGGTCGCTGACCGTCGACACCGTCCCCAACCGCTTGTTGAGGAGATACGTGGAGGTGACCTCCGCCGCGACGCGGCGGCCGTCGACGGTGATCTCGTCCGTCTCGACGACGTCCTGCCCGATGTGGGCGAGCTCGCCGTTGACGCGCACGCGGCCCTCCTCGACGAGCCGCTCGGCGGCCCGGCGGCTGGCGACCCCGGCGAGGGCAAGGGCGCGCTGCACCCTCATGCGTCGTCGGGTGCGGGCGCAGGGACCCCATGCAACGGCACGGGCCCTGCCGGTCCGAGATGCCCCGCGTCGACGAGGCGGCGGCGGATCTCCTCCGCCTGGGGGCCGGTGAGCTCGAACCGGTCGATCGGCGGGAGGTCGTCGGCGCTCGCGAGCCCGAAGCGCTCCTGGAACGCCCGGGTGGTGCGGTAGCGCATGGCGCCGGTCGACGCTACCCGACCGGCCTCCTCGAGCAGGCCGCGATCGACGAGGTTCGCCACGGTGGAGTCGACCGAGACGCCGCGCAGGCGCCCGATGTCGGGCCGGCTGACGGGTTCGAGGTAGGCGACGACGGCCAGGGTCTCGAGCGCCGCCGGCGAGAGACGGTCCTCGGGAGGCCGCCGACGCAGCCGGTCACAGACGTCTTCGAGGTCGGCCCGGGTCCGCAACGCAAACCCGCCGGCGACCTCCGCGACCTCCAGTCCACTCGCCTCTCCGTGGCGCTCAGCGAGCCGCTCGAGCGCTTCGCGGGTCTCGTCCACGCCGGCCTCGACGAGCTCCGCCAGCACGTCGAGCGCCAGCGGGTCCGGGCTGAGGAACAGCAGCGCCTCGACCTTCCGCGCAACCGCCGTCATCGGGGCGCGATCGTGATGTCGCCGAAGGGAACCGCCTGCGCGAGCCGGACCTCGCCGCGACGCGCGAGCTCGAGCGCTGCGACCAGGGTGAGCGCCTCCTCCAGCGGGCTCCGTCCCTCGACCATGGCGTCGAAGCTCACGTCCCTGCCGACCGAAAGCGCCTGCCGCAGGCGTCCGAGCAGCTCCGGCATGCTGACCTGAGCGACGCCCAGGTGCGCCAGCGACGGCTCGGGACGTGCGTTCAGTATGCGCTGCAGGGCCATGACCAGCTCGTGCGGTTCCGCCCGCGGCGGCGGGGGTGCGGCGCCGAGCTCGAGCGGGACGCGCCGGTAGCGCTGCCCGGCGCTCGCCTCCGCCCGCGCCGCGAGCCAGGCGGCGGCCGCCTGAAACGGGGCGTAGGCGATGAGGCGGGCGGCCAGCCGCTCCCGGGCCTCGGCGGCGTCCGGATCGGGTTCCTCCTCATCCGGCTCCCCGAGCAGGCGCCGCGCCTTGAGCTCGGCGACGGCCGCGAGCACCACGACGAGCTCGCTGGTGGTCGCCGCGTCCCACCGCTCCCCCGCGTGCTCGCCGAGGGCGGCCTGGATGAGCTCCGCGAGGGGCAGCTCGAACAGGTCGACCTCCTCGCGGATCACGAGGGTCAGCAGCAGGTCGAACGGTCCCTGGAACAGGTCGAGCTCGACGTCCTGCCGGAGTGGATCGGCCACCGCCATCGGCCCGAGCATACCGTCGGCCCCGGCGGGCGTTCGTCGTCGGGAGGCGTCTGACTCGTGGGGCGGGGAGCGAACGGGAGCCGTCGCTCCCCGTGGCGTGACGAGCTGGTCAGTGGGCCGGCGAGCCGATGTGCCGGCGCCAGCGGACGGTGACGACCGAGCCCGCGCCGAGCAGCGCCAGCCCCGCCGCGGCGGCGAAGCCGATGCCGGCGTCCGTCCAGTCGAAGCCGGCGCTCCGTTCGATGACGATCGGCCGTGGCGCGGGCGGCACCGAGGCCTCCAGCCGGGCGATGTGAGGGGTGGCATGGCCCCCGGCGGCGACGGCGACCGTTGCCTCGGGCGCCTGGCCTGCTTCGTGTGGAATGTTGGCCTGCGCCACTCCAGGCGCGAGCGCGCCGACCGCCAGGCCGATGGCCATCCGTTTGCGTGTGTGGTTCATCGCTCCTCCTTCGGGGTTGATTCGCCACCCACGCTCGCCAGCCGGGCCAAACGATCCCCAAACCAGCGCCAAACGGGCGCCAAACGACCGGCCGATCCTGCAGAAGCGTCTATACGCCCGCGAGGGTGCGTGGTACGTTCGCGCGGGAGGATCAATGTCCGCCATGTTCCGGATCCTGGGGCCGCTGGAGGTTCTCGACGGCGATCGGGCGGTCGCGCTCGGCGGG
>CAYTRV010000012.1:0-231 GCA_964440285.1 uncultured Bifidobacteriaceae bacterium | reverse complement strand
GGACCGCGGTATGCGCAGCCGACCTGCCAGGTGCTCCCGCCGAACTTCCCCGCCTACGAGCCCTACTGCCCGTACACGCGGGACGCCCGAGGAGACGGGGTCTGGCGCGGGCCGGACCTCGCGGAGGCGAGGCGCCTCGTGGCGCGCTCGGGCACCGCGGGCGCGACTGTGCTGGTCTGGACGTGGTCCAAGTTCGCCCGGGAGGCGCGGTACGTCGCGGGGCGCCTGCGA
>CAYTRV010000011.1:320-25503 GCA_964440285.1 uncultured Bifidobacteriaceae bacterium | reverse complement strand
CCAGCCCGAGGCGTACATCGCCGCGACCGACACGTACATCGAGAAGGACTCGTCGATCAACGACGAGATCGACCGCCTCCGCCACGCCGCCACGAGTGCCCTCCTCGCGCGCAGGGATGTGGTGATCGTGGCGTCGGTGAGCTGTATCTACGGCGTCGGCTCGCCTGAGCTCTATCGCGACCGGCTGCTGCTCCTGCGCGTCGGCAGCGAGTACCGCCGCGACGACATCTTCCGGAAGCTGGTCGAGGTGCAGTATCAACGAAACGACACGGTGCTCGAACGCGGCCGGTTCCGGGTGAAGGGTGATGTCTTCGAGATCCAGCCGGCGAACATGGAGACCGCCTACCGCGTCTCGATGTTCGGCGACGAGGTCGAGGCGATCGACCACTTCGACGTGCTCACGGGCGAGGTGCTGGAGCGCGTCGATCACGTCGGGATCTGGCCGGCGACGCACTACGTCACGCCGCAGCCCACCATCAAGCGGGCGCTCGTGGAGATCCGGGAGGAGCTCGAGGCGCGGGTCGCGGAGCTCGACGCCCAGGGCAAGCTCGTCGAGGCGTACCGGCTTCGCCAGCGCACCGAGTACGACATGGAGATGATGCGGGAGCTCGGCTTCTGCAATGGCATCGAGAACTACTCCCGCGTTCTCGACGGCCGGCCGCCCGGTTCCGCTCCGAGCACGCTGATCGACTTCTTCCCGCGCGACTTCCTGTGTCTCATCGACGAGTCGCACAACACCGTCCCGCAGCTTCGCGGCATGTTCGAGGGCGACAGCTCGCGCAAGGGGTCGCTCATCGAGCACGGGTTCCGGTTGCCGTCCGCGGCCGACAACCGGCCCCTCAAGCTGAACGAGTTCCTCGAGCGGGTGGGGCAGGTCGTGTTCGTCTCGGCGACGCCGGGGGAGTTCGAGCGGCGGAACGCGAGCAGGATCGTCGAGCAGATCATCCGACCCACCGGCCTCGTCGACCCGGAGGTCGACGTCCGCCCGACCCGCAACCAGATCGACGATCTCATGAACGAGATCCGCCAACGCGTCGAGCGGGACGAGCGGACGCTGGTCACGACGCTCACGAAGAAGATGGCGGAGGACCTCAGCGAGTACCTCATCGAGGCCGGGTTCAAGGTGCGGTACCTCCACAGCGAGATCGACACGATCGAGCGGATCAAGATCATCCGCGAGCTGCGCCTCGGCGAGTTCGACGCGCTCGTCGGCGTGAACCTGCTGCGCGAGGGCCTCGACCTTCCCGAGGTGACGCTCGTGGCGATCCTCGACGCCGACAAGGAGGGGTTCCTCCGCGGCACGACCGCCCTCATCCAGACCATTGGCCGTGCCGCCCGCAACATCGCGGGCCGGGTCATCATGTACGCGGATCGCGAGACGGATGCGATGCGCACCGCGATCGCCGAGACCGGGCGACGGCGTGAGATCCAACGGGCCTACAACGAGGCGAACGGCATCACGCCGGAATCGATCGTGAAGGGCGTCAGCGACATCGCGGAGTTCCTCGGGCTGAACGGCGGGACTCCGGGGACGCGACGCGCGAAGGCGGCGGCGCTCGCCAAGAGCGACGCGAGCGAGGAGGAGCTGGAACGCGAGGTGGTGGAGCTCGAGGAGGAGATGTTCCAGGCCGCGGAGGAGCTGCGCTTCGAGCGGGCGGCCGAGTTGCGAGACGCCATCAAACATCTGCGTCGTGAGCTGGACGAGCGGCGGGGGATGGCGCGCGAGCCGCGCAGCGCGCCCACGCCGTCGCGCCGGTCGGGACGGCGCCGGCGGTGACCGTGCCCCGGCATGCGTCCGACGCGCGGGATGACGAGGTCGTCTTCCGCACGCTGGCCGCGCCGGGCTTGGAGGAGGACGACCTGTTCGCCGCGATGTACGGCCTTCCCGGTACGGGGGTGCTGTGGGGCGACGGACGCCCGCCGGCCTTCGCGCCGGCGGAGGAGGCGTGGGACGCCGAGACCGAACGCCGCTGCCGTCACGAGGCCCTGCTCCGCAAGTGGAGCCCTTCGGATCAATGGCCGACGGTGAGATAATCGGCCAATGCCGATCAGCCCCGAGGACCGCGCCAAGTGGGACCGCCAGGTGGCGGGACTTCGTGAGGCGCAGACCGAGCAGCGACCTTCACCGGCGCGCTTGGCGCAGATCATCGCGGACGCGAATCGCTGGAGAGCCGCCCATGGAATCCCGCCGCTGCGCGGGGAGTTCGACGACATTCCCGAGGAGGCCTTCTATGAGCGGGCACGACGACTTGGCCTTCTCAGAGGAGGCCGCTGAGGCGCTTCGGCGTCTGGGCGCCGAGCCGGTCATCATCGGCGGGGTGGCCGCGCTCCGCTTCCGGGCTGCTCCGCGCATGACGACCGATATCGACTTTCTCATCCGTCGCGACGTCGACGGCATCGAGGAGGCGTTCCGTGCGTACGGCTACGAGGTCAAGGTCCTGCGCAACGCGCCCGATCCACCGCACCTCTACCTGATCCGTGGAGGCGGGGACGTCCGAATCGACGTCCTGGTCGCCGACACCGATTACCAGGCTGAGGCGTTCGACCGGGCAATCGATGGATATCTGACGGCCGAGGATGTCATCGTCCACAAGCTGATCGCGTGGCGCCATCGCGACCAGGACGACATCCGGTCGATCCTGAAGACCAACCGCCCGCTCGACGAGGACTACATCGAACGCTGGGCCCAGGAGTGGGATGTCGCGGACCGGTGGGCCGAAGCGAAGGCCTGGCCCCGCTGAGATCCGGGCCGGCTCAGCCCAGCGCACCCCGGGGCACGCGCCCCAGGTTGGAGATATCCTCGCCGCCCAGGCCTGCGGCGGTCAGGCGTTCCTCCTGGGCGGCGATCAGGTCTGTGATGGCCATCGGGACACCCAGGCGCTCCGCCTCGTCAAGCGCAATGCGCAGGTCCTTGAGGTGCAGCTCGACGCGGAACCCGAGTGGGTACTCGTCGGCGATCACGTTCTTCGAACGGTTCTCGAGCACCCATGACTGGGCGGCGCCCGCAGACAGGGCGGCGACGAGGGCCTCCATGGGAAGGCCCTCCTTCTCGCCGAGCACCAGCGCCTCGCCCAGCGTCGCGTACGTGCCGGCGATCAGTACCTGGTTGACGGCCTTCGCCGCCTGCCCGGCGCCCGGTGGGCCAAGGTGCGTGATCGTCCGGCAGAACGCCTCGAGCGCGGGCCGGACGGTTGCGACGTGCTCGTCGAGCCCGCCGACGAACGTCGTGAGCGTTCCGTTCGCAGCGCCCTCGGAACCACCGGAGACGGGAGCGTCGATGGCTCCGACCCCCCGGTCGGCAATCTCCGCGGCCAGATGGCGGGTGACGGCGGGGGAGATCGTCGAGCAGTCCACCCACACCGAGCCCGGCGCCATCCGTTCTGCGGCGCCATCCCTGCCGAGAAGGACGTGCTCGACGTCAGGGGAGTCCGACACGCACGTGAAGACGACGCTCGCGCCGTCCGCCGCCTCGGCGGCGGTCCCGGCCCGCCGTGCACCGAGGTCGAGCAGCGAGGCGTCCTTCCCCGGCGTGCGGTTGTACACCACCACGCCGTGGTCGGCGCGCACCAGATGGGCGGCCATCGCCGCGCCCATCGTTCCCAACCCGATCCACGCGATTCGCATTGCGCGATCGTAGCCCGGCGGCGTCAGCGGCGCCGGCGAGCGCGGCCGATCAAGCGGCCGGCAAGAGCTCCCGGATCGGTGACGGGACCATGATCAGGGGGCAGGCCGCCCGCATGATCGCTTTGCACTCCGCCCACCAGTCGCGCGTGATCCCGATGGCCCGGTCGCGGTCGAACTTCGGACGTTTGAACCCGATACGCGGCAGGGCGTGAGCATAGGCAGACATCTGGAGTTCCTTCTCCTGGCGGGGGCGACGAGCCGGGGCTGATATCTGTATCGGCATCACGGGTGAAAACCCAAGCCGTCGGCTCTCACTCACCCCACGGGGCTGCGCCGACCGGCTCGGTCACGGCGAGCGCGGTCGCCAGGTACAGCACGTCGCTCGGGACGCGGGCACCGGGTCGATCGAGCGCGTCTGCGACAGCTTCGAGCGCGGCGCGGATGCGCTCCAGCGCCGGTGCGGCGGGCCCCGGGTCCGGGTCGCGGCACACGGACAGGGCCAGCGCGATCGTTTCGCGCCCGCCCGTCCGCTCGCCGCGCTGCAGTTCGGCGAAGGCCATCGATCCGTAGAGGTGGATCCGCGCAAGCGGGCCTGACAGCACGAGCGTGCGGGGGCGGAGCGGACGGGTCGGCGCGGGTGTCGGCAGACCGTCGAGCAGGGCTGCGGCGGTCCCGCCCAGCAGCGCGCGGATGCCGTCCGGCTGGAGGCCGGCGGCGGTGGCCGCCCGAACGGTGACGTACAGGCCCAGGAGCGGCTTGCCGTACGGAGGGTCGGATCCGAAGATGATCCGCTCCGGCGGGACCCGGGCGTAGAGCTCGAGGAGGTCGAGCGGTCCGAATACGCTGGTGTCGAAGAACGCAGCGGGGTGGTCTGCGAGGCGGCTGGCGAACACGGCCTGGTCGGCGATTCCCGCATGGGCCAGGATCATGGGCGCCCCGGGGTGGCGGAGGGCGACATCGCAGAGGCCGTCGGCGATCGCGGCCGTTCCCCGCCCTGCGTGGACCAGGATCGGCACCGCGGCCTCCTCCGCCAGCCGGAAGATGCCGTCGGCCTGTCGATCGTCGAACCCGAACGTCTGGGCGCGCGGGTGCAACTTGATCCCGCGCGCTCCGCGGGTGAGACACCGCTCGGCCTCCGCCACGGGCATCTCACCGGGATCCAGCCGGCAGAACGGCAGCAGCCGGCCCTCAGCTTCGGCGGCCCACCCGAGCACCCGGTCGTTCGGGATGCGGTAGGCCGGGTGCCGGTCGGGATCGTGGAGCGGAAAGACACACGCCCGCGCGACACCCGCCCCGTCCATCTGGTGCAGCAGCTTCGCGAGGTCGAGGGCGTGACCGTCCTCGTCGACCCCGAGGTGGGTATGCACGTCGAGGACCTCGGCCCCGTCGGGCACGAGCAGGCGCAGCTCATCCGCAAACGGCGCAAGCTCCGGTCGCATTGGGCCAGGGTACGGGATCGCTCACGCAGGACTGCAGAGTGGTCCCCGCCGAAAGTCTCGTCGCGATCTGGCGGCTGCAAAGCATCGCCGAATTCGTCTCGTTCTGGGTGTGCCGAGGCCTTGGGGGCTTTGTCCTCGCCTGCCCGTACAGACCAGTATGGGCGCAGACTGCGTCCAGGGTCCGTCGGGGTTTCGCTCCCCAGATCACACCCGAACTTCCGGCGGGGACCACTTAGTACACTGGATGGGTGGCGCGTTCTCACTCAGGTGTCATCCGTGTCATGGGCGCACGTGAGCACAACCTCAAGGACGTGTCCCTCGACATCCCGCGCGAGGCGCTCGTCGTCATCACGGGTCTGTCCGGGAGCGGCAAGTCGAGCCTCGCGTTCGACACGCTGTACGCGGAGGGGCAGCGCCGCTACGTCGAGAGCCTGTCGGCGTACGCCCGGCAGTTCCTCGGCCAGATGGACAAGCCCGACGTCGACACGATCGAGGGGCTGTCGCCGGCGATCTCGATCGATCAGAAGACCACGAGCCGCAACCCCCGCTCCACCGTCGCCACGGTCACGGAGATCTACGACTACCTGCGACTCCTCTACGCGCGGGTCGGCGAACCGCACTGCCACATCTGTGGGCGGCCCATCACGGGGCAGAGCGTCGAGCAGATCGCCGACCGGGTGCTCGAGCTCGAGGAGGGCACGAGGTTCCAAGTGCTCGCGCCGCTCGTGCGCGGCCGCAAGGGAGAGCACCGCGACGTCATCGACCACGTCACGGCCGAGGGGTTCGCCCGCGTGGCGGTCGACGGTGAGACGTACCTCGTCGACGAGACCCCCCAGCTCGACAAGAAGCGCAACCACACGATCGAGGTGGTCGTCGACCGACTCGTGATGAAGCCGGATCTGCGCCGCCGGCTCAGCGAGAGCCTCGAGACGGCGGTCAACCTCGCCGACGGACTGGTGCGGATCGAGGAGGTCGGCGGCGAAGGGCGGTCGTGGACGTACTCCGAGCGGTTCGCCTGCACCGAGCACGGCGCGTCTCTGCCAGAGCTCGCGCCACGCACGTTCTCGTTCAACTCGCCGCACGGGGCGTGCGAGGCGTGCACCGGATTGGGGTTCACGCAGGAGGTCGACGCGGAGCTCGTCGTCGACCCCGAACGAAGCCTGCGCGGCGGCGCGCTGCTGCCGTGGTCGGACCGGACCACCGACTACTACACGCTCCTCCTCGAAGCGGTCGCGGACGAACACGGTATCAACCTCGACGTGCCGTTCGGGAAGCTCCCCGAGGAGCAGCGGGCGCTCCTGATCGAGGGTCCGGGCGGTCGGGGCGAACGGGTCTCGATCGGCCGACGGCGCAAGCGGCGTGGCGGCTATTCGTCAGGCCTCACCTGGTTCGAGGGACTCATCCCGCAGCTTCGCCGGCAGTACCGGACCACCGGCTCCCAGCAGATCAGGGAGCGCATCGAGCAGTTCACGTCGCTCGTGCCGTGCGCGAGCTGCGGCGGCGCACGGCTGCGCCCGGAGGTGCTCGCGGTCACAATCGGGGGCGAGTCGATCGCTCGGTTGTGCGAGCTGTCGGTCTCCGACGGGCTGCGGTTCTTCGACGACGTCCGGCTCACGGACACGCAGGCGTTCATCGCGCAGCGGGTCATCCAGGAGGTCACCGAGCGGCTGCGGTTCCTCGAGGCGGTGGGGGTGGGGTATCTGACCCTGTCACGCGCGGCCGGGAGCCTGTCCGGTGGCGAGGCGCAACGCATCCGGCTGGCGACGCAGATCGGCGCCGGCCTGGTGGGGGTGCTGTACATCCTCGACGAGCCCTCGATCGGGCTGCACCAGCGCGACAACCGGAAGCTCACGGCAACCCTGGAGCGGCTGCGCGACCAGGGCAACACGGTCATCGTGGTGGAGCACGACGAGGAGATGATGCGTGCCGCGGACCATGTGATCGACATGGGCCCGGGGGCGGGGGAGCACGGCGGGCGTGTCGTGGCCCAGGGCACGGTGGAGGACGTCGAGGCGGCCGGGGAGTCGGTCACCGGTGCGTTCCTGTCGGGTCGCCGCCGCATCGAGCCGCCGAAATCGCGCCGGAAGCCGGCGGGCTGGCTCCGCGTCCACGGGGCGCGGGAGCACAACCTGCGCGGCATCGACGTGGCGTTCCCGGTCGGCGCCTTCACCTGCGTCACGGGGGTCTCCGGCTCGGGGAAGAGCACCCTCGTCAACGAGATCGTCCTCAAGGCGCTCGCAAGCCGCCTCAACCGCAAGCCGCAGCGGCCCGGGCGGCACGACCGGATCGAGGGCCTCGAGCACTTCGACAAGGTCATCGCGATCGACCAGTCCCCGATCGGTCGCACGCCACGGTCGAACCCCGCGACCTACACCGGTCTGTTCGACAACATCCGCGAGCTGTTCTCGAAGACCCAGGACGCCCGCTCACGCGGCTATGCCCCCGGCCGGTTCAGCTTCAACGTCAAGGGCGGCCGCTGCGAGGCGTGCAAGGGCGACGGCACGATCACCATCGAGATGCACTTCCTGCCCGACGTGTACGTGCCGTGCGAGGTCTGCCACGGCAAGCGCTACAACCGCGAGACCCTGGCCGTCTACTACAAGGGCAAGAACATCCACGACGTGCTCCAGATGAGCGTCGAGGACGCGCTCAAGTTCTTCGCCCCGGTGCCGCGGATCGCTCGGCGGCTGCAGACCCTGCATGACGTCGGCCTCGACTACATGCGGCTCGGTCAGCCGGCGACGACGCTCTCAGGCGGCGAGGCGCAGCGGGTGAAGCTCGCGACCGAGCTGTCGAAGGTCGCGACGGGTCGCACCCTGTACGTGCTCGACGAGCCAACGACCGGATTGCACTTCGCCGACATCGAGAAACTGCTCGAGGTGCTGCAGCGGCTCGCCGACCAGGGCAACACGGTCATCGTGATCGAGCACAACCTGGACGTCATCAAGTGCGCCGACTGGATCGTCGACCTCGGCCCGGAGGGCGGTGCGGGCGGCGGGGCGGTCATCGCGGCCGGCACGCCCGAGACCATCGCCGAGGCCACCGCGTCGCACACCGGCGAGTACCTGCGCGGGCTGGTGCGGGAGGCGCCACCGCGCCGCCGGCGCGCCGCGGCCTGACCAGCCGGCTGGCTTGCCGCCCCGCCGCCTCGGGCGTTTCACTCGGTGGCGAGGGCCCCGGGATCGGGCGCGCCGGGGAGCACCCGGTCGAGCCAGCCCGGCAGCCACCAGTTCCAGCGTCCGGCGATCCGCATGAAGGCCGGTACCAGCACGATCCGCACGATCGTCGCGTCGAGGAACACCGCCACGGCGAGGCCCAGGGCGGATTCCCTGATCGGGACCAGCCGGTTCAGCAGGAACGACAGGAACACGACGATCATGATCGCCGCGGCCGCGGTGATGATCCCGCCCGTGTGCGAGAGGCCCCAGGCAACCGCCGCGCGGTCGTCGCCGTGGCGTTCGTAATGCTCGCGCACGCGCGTGAGCAGGAACACCTCGTAGTCCATCGACAGGCCGAACAGGATCGAGAACAGGAACGGCGGGACCCACGACGTCACGTGGCCGAGGTTCTCGAACCCGAGCAGCGAATCCGCCCAGCCCCACTGGAACACCATCACCAGGACCCCGTACGCCGCGACCGCCGACAACAGGGTCATCACCACCGCCTTCAGCGGCAGGAGCAGCGATCGGAACAGGATCACCAGCACGAGGAACGTCAGCGCCATCACGATGGCGATGACGCGGGGGAGGTTCTTCGCGACGGTGTTGTTGAAGTCGCGGTTCTGGCTGGCGGCCCCACCGATGTACACCCGGGCGTCTCCGAGGGCATCGATCGACGGGACGATCCGGTCCTCGATCCGGGTGACGAACTCCTGCGATCGGGGGTCGTCCTCGCCGTGGCGGGGAAGGAGCTCGACCAGGGCGGCCGATCTGTCGTCCGCGGTGCGCGGGCGTCCGACGAAGATGGCGTCGGGGTCGCGGACGATCGCGGCGCGCAGCCCGTCGACACCCGCGGGCTCGGGGCGACGATCTCCTCCGTCGATGACGATCCGCACCGGGGCGAGCGCCCCACGGCCGAACTCGCGGGCGATCGCGTCGGACGCCCGGATGGACGGCGCGTCACGAGGAAGCGCCGTCGCGCCGCTCGAGCCGAGGTCGAGCCAGATCGCCGGGACGGCCAGCGCGAGCAGGATGGCACTCGATGCCAGCAGGTACGGCCAGGGCCTGCGCATCACGGTGTCGGCCCATCGCGACCAGTGCGTCCGGGCGTTCGATGGCGGCTGGGCAGAGAAGCCGCCTCGGAGCGGTCGCGCGATGTCGAAGCGCAGGATCCGGGGACCGAGCACGGCCAGCAAAGCGGGGATGAGCGTGAGGGCCGTCGCCATCGCGACTACTACGACCGCGATCGAACCGATCGCGAAGCCGGTGAAGATCGGCACGCCCACCGCGAACATCCCGGCGAGCGCCACGGCGACGGTGAGGCCGCTGAAGAAGATCGCCCGGCCGGACGTGTGCATCGTGATCGCAACGGCATCCGCCGCCGGCCTGCCGGCACGGAGCTCCTGGCCGAACCGCTTCACGAGGAAGAGGGAGTAGTCGACGCCGACGCCGATCCCGACGAGCGGAACGATGTTCTGGACGTAGATCGACAGGTCCGCGCCGCGGGCGACGAAGAAGAGGGCACCCAGGGTGACGACCAGGGCGGTGAGTGTCGTGAGGATCGGGAGGGACGCCGCGATGAGCGATCCGAGCACCAGCAAGAGGATCAGCAGGACGATCGGGATCTGGATCAGCTCGGACCGGCGCAGGTCCTCCTCGTTGACGCGGTCGAAGTCGTCGAAGATCGCGGGCCCACCGGCGACCTCCACCGCCACGTCGTCAGTCGCGCCCGAAGCGGCGGCGCGGATCAGGCGGTCGGCGTCCTTGAGCGCGGCGTCGAGGCCGGCGCGGATTCCCGCGGCGAGGAACACGGTTCGTCCGTCACGACTCCGGATCGGGTCCCCGACCCGTCCGACAAGGGGGTCGGCGAGCCACGCCCGGCGAACGCCGGCCGCGACCGCATCCAGGGCCGCCGGGTCGTCGCTGGGATCACGTGGGCTCAGCACGGCGCTCAGAGTTGTCGGGAAGTCGTCGCTGAAGCGCTCGAGGATGGTGGTACGCGCCAACTCCGAGGTCGACCCGGCGATCTCAAACCCGCCGGGCGTGAGCTCGCTCGACAGGCGCGGCGCGAACGCGCCCAGCACCCCGAACAGGATGATCCACGCGCCGATGACCCACCAGCGACGCCGGGCGCAGGTGCGGCCGACCGCTGCGAACGCACCTCGGGGATGGGAGGTCGCGGCGCGGCTCACCACACGAACCTACAGTCCGCCTGCGGCGGAACGATCGGGCCGATCCGCGTACCATGACCGGGTGAACCCCGACGAGATGGAACGTCTGCTCGCGCTGCTTCGCATCCCAAGCGTCAGCGCGCTCCCGGAGCATGAGGCGGACATGGTCCGCGCGGCCGCTTCGGTGGCCGACGAGATCCGGCGCACCGGGGGGGAGGCACAGGTCCACGGCGCCCTCGCCCATCCGTTCGTCGTCGGTGAGGTCCCCCCGAGCGACGGGCGACCGGATCCGAATCGGGTCCTGATCTATGGCCACTACGACGTGCAACCCGTCGGCGACCTCGACCGGTGGGACTCCCCGCCGTTCGAACCGGAAATACGCGGGGAGCACCTCTACGGCCGCGGGGCCAGCGACGACAAGGGCAACCTCTTCCAGGCGATCGTCGCGGTCCAGCGGCTGGCCGCGGAAGGCCGTCTCCCCGTCCACGTCACCTTCCTGATCGACGGCGAGGAGGAGACCAGCGGTACGTCCGCGATCGACTGGGTCAACGCGCTGGATGACGTTCCCGACGTCGGCGTGATCTGGGACGGCGGCATGATCGCCCGCGGCCGTCCGTCCGTCGAGACCGGTGTGAGGGGCCTCTGCTATCGCATGGTCACGGTCACGACCGGCCGGCTCGACGGGCACAGCGGACTCTACGGCGGGGCGGCGCTCAACGCGGCGCACGCCCTGACCCGGGTCCTGGCGGCGGTGCAACCTGTCGACGGTCGCCTTCCGGACGTGCTGTACACCGGGGTGGCCCCGGTATCGGACGCCGAGCGCGCGGCCTGGAACCAGATGCCGGCCGGCGACCAGATGCTGCAGGAGGCCGGCCTGCAACCGGCGGATACGCGGGCGGGGGCGGAGTTCGCGGAGCGCACGCTCGCGTCGCCGTCGGTCGACGTCCACGCCATCTGGTGCGGTGACCCCGACGCGGTGAAGACCGTCATCCCGTCGGTTGCCCGGGCCATGGTGTCGGTGCGGGTTGCGCCGGGTCAGGACCCGGCGGTGATCGGCGCGGCGCTCGACCGGTTGTTGCGAGAGGCGGCGCCCACGGGGGCGAGCGTCGAGGTGGAGAACCTTGGCGATGCGTCGCCCGCGCTGATGGACCCGGACCACCCGGTCATGCGCACAGCGGCCGACGCGATCGCCCACGCGGCGGGCGCCCCCGTCACCCTCGTCCGTACGGGCGGAACCCTGCCCATCTTCGCCGCGATGGTCGCGCGGATGCCGACCGTGCTCACCGGATTCGCCCTCCCGGACGACGCGATCCATTCGCCCAACGAACGGATCCTCGTCGAGAACCTCGGGACGGGTGTCCGGGCGGGGATGGCGATGCTGGAGGCGTTCGGCCGGTAGGGTCCCGGCCGGTCCAGAACAGGAAAAGAACGAGGAGGGGCAGTGCCAGATCAGCTCTGGGGCGGCGAGACGAAGAAGGCCGTCGCGAACTTCCAGATCTCCGGTGAGCCGGTACCGGCGGAGATCGTGCAGTGGCTCGGCCGCATCAAAGGCGCGGCGGCCCGCGTCAACGCCGAGCTCGGGTTGCTCGACAAGCGTCGCGCGTCGCGCATCGGCAAGGCGGCGGATGCGGTCGCGAGCGGCAGGCACGACGGCCAGTTCCCCGTGGACGTGTTCCAGACCGGGTCGGGCACGTCGTCGAACATGAACGCGAACGAGGTGATCGCGAACCTGGCCGGCGCCGACGTCCACCCCAACGATCACGTCAACATGGGGCAGAGCTCCAACGACGTGTTCCCGTCGGCGGTGCATCTGGCAGCGCTCGAGGCGGCGGCGAAGAGGCTCCTTCCGGCCCTCGATCACCTCGGGACGGCCCTCGAGGCGAAGGCCGTGGAGTTCCGGGGCGTCGTGAAGACCGGCCGCACGCACCTGATGGACGCGGTGCCGGTGACCCTCGGTCAGGAGTTCTCAGGCTATTCCGCGCAGGTCCGTGAGGGACGGGCGCGGGTCGCGGATGCCCTCCCGCGCCTCGGTCAGATCCCCCTCGGCGGAACCGCGACGGGCACCGGCCTCAACACGCACCCCCAGTTCGCGGCGAAGGTCCGCCGGCTGCTCAGCAAGGAGACCGGCCTCAACATCTCCGCTCCGGCCGACCCGTTCGAGGCGCAGGGCAACCGCGACGGCCTCGTCGAGGCGTCCGGCGCGCTCAAGGTCGTCGCCGTCTCGCTCATGAAGATCGCGAACGACCTGCGGTGGATGGGGTCGGGGCCGCGGGCCGGCCTCGCAGAGCTGTTCCTCCCGGAGTTGCAGAAGGGCTCGTCGATCATGCCGGGCAAGGTCAACCCGGTGATCCCCGAGGTCGTCTGCCAGGTCGCGGCGCAGGTCATCGGCAACGACGCCGCGATCACCGTCGGCGGCATGAGCGGCAACTTCGAGCTGAACGTGATGATCCCGCTGATGGGCCGCAACCTCCTGCAGTCGATCAACCTGTTGACGGCGTCGACGACTGCGCTTGCCGACAAGTGCATCGCGGGCCTCGAGGCGAATCTGGCCGGGTGCGAGCGTCACGCCGAGTCGAACCTCCAGGTGGCGACGGCCCTAAACCCGGTGATCGGCTACGACAAGGCGACAGCGATCGTGAAGGAGGCCACCGCCAGTGGCCGTCCCGTGCGCGAGGTCGCCCGTGAGCACGGGGTGGACGAGGCCGTCCTCACCAAGGTCCTCGACCTGCGGAAGATCGCCCGGGGCAACAAGACCCGGTAGGCGGCGGCATGGTGCGGCACCGTCGCGCACAGGCAGCCCCGTGATGGTCGTCGGCGCGGTCTATGTGTCGTCGATCCACCATTCGGAAAGCGGCCAGATCGGGTCGCGCATCATCCCGTGCGGGAGCTGGGGGAGGGAGGAGCGCCGTGGCCGCCGCGGTCGCCAGCGGCCTGTCGTGCGGCCGGGTTCGGTGGCGAGCCACCGGCCTTGGGTGAACCACCGCCTCATCGTCCGTACGGACGGCGCGGTGGCAGGCGCGTCTGCGCAGCGTTCACGCAGGTCCTTGATCACGTCGCGGGGTGGTTCGCCGGCGGCGAACCGCTCTTCTGCCTGGCCCCGTAGCTGCGGCCAGGAGTAGGAGCCGGGCAGGGTGCGTGGGGCGGGACGGGCCATGCGACGCCGGTGTGTCTCCAGCGCGGCGCTTCTGCGCGAGGTGGCGATGCCGTTGGCGCGCCAGATCGCTTCGAGTCGTTGGGTGAATATCCGTCCGCAGCGCCGGCGGAGGAACGTCGGATTTCGGTGGGGTGGGCAGAGCCAGACGGACACGCCGTGAGTCATGTGGTGCTCGGTTGCCTCGCCGCGCCCCGCGTGCCCGCACAGCGCGCAGACCGGCTGATCGCGCGATGCGCGGGCGGACTGCGTTCGATCCTTCCGTTGCCCCTGCACGTGGACCCTCCATGCTGGTTGAACGTGATGGTCGCCGCGCCTCCCCCCGACGCGAGCGACGATGTGCATGCTGGACCCTCGGCCTGCAACAGCGCTACCCCGAGGTGTGCCAATAAGCAAGTGCGACGTCCCCACGGTCTGTGACAAGTGGCCGACACGTGAGCGCCAATTGGCCGATGCGATGGCGACCTTCCTGGCACGGAACGGGCTGGAAAAGGGGTGGGGTATCAGCCGGGTATCAGGTTCCGTCGGAAAGGAGCGGAAGATCCAGCTGTCGCTCGGCTGGCCCCGGATCGGCGTAGCGCCGCCCGTTCGAGCGGCCCGTGATCACACCAGCGTGGGCCAGTCGTCCGAATTCGCCGCCGCGACCTCCGCCACGCGACGGACGTCGGCGACGAACTCTCGGGCTGCCTGCGTCACGGTCCCGAACACGTTGGCCTTCGGTGCCATGAACGGGGGCGCGAACGGGAGCTGGCCGACCAGATCGGTGGAGACGAGGACCTGGCCGTCGGTCTCGACGCCTGCGGCGATTCCGATCGTCGGCACGCCGACCTCCTCGGTGATCCGCGTCGCGAGGTCGGTGGGGACGGCCTCGATCACGATGGCGAAGCATCCGGCGGCTTCCAACGCCCGTGCTTCGCGGGCGATCCGGTTCGCCTCGGCGGGCGTCCTGCCCTCGCGCCGGTAGACCGTCGCTGTCTGTGGCTGCAGCCCGACGTGGCCCATGACGGGGATCCCGACGGCGATGATCGCGGCCACCTCGTCGAGGCACGGGCCCTCGAGCTTGACGCTGTCCGCGCCCGCCGCGACCAGCGCCTGCGCGGACGCCACCGCCTCGCCCGGCGTGCCGTAGGAGCCGGCGGGGAGGTCGCCGACGACGTGGGTGCTGACCGCGCCCGTACGAACCGCCCGGACGTGATGCACCATCATCGCGAGGGTCGCCTCGCGGGTGGTCTGGTACCCGAGCTCGACCATTACGACCGAATCGCCGACCAAGATCAGGTCGAGGCCGGCCTGGTCAAGCGCGAGCGCCGTCGGGTAGTCGTAGGCCGTCAGCATGGCGAGCCGCCGCCGCCCCTTCGTCGCCCGGACGTCGTGCGCGGTGATCACTGGATGCCCTCCCAGGTCGGGGGCACCGTCGCCGGGATGGGCGAATTGGTCTCGGCCATGGGGCAGTTGCACTCGTCGACGTGGACGACGATCGGTTCGAACCCTTCGAGCTCCTCGTCCGCGTACTCCGCGTAGGTCATCACGATCACCAGGTCACCGGGCTCCGCGAGACGGGCGGCGGCGCCGTTCAGACACATGTCGCCTCGACCGGCCGGTCCCTCGATGGCGTACGTCTCGAACCGCTCGCCGTTGTTGATGTTCACGACGAACACCTGCTCGAACGGACGAATGTCGGCGAGGGCGAGCAGTTCGGTGTCGACTGTGATGCTCCCCTCGTAGTTGAGGTTCGCGTCGGTGACGGTCGCGCGGTGGATCTTGCTCTTGAGCATCCGGCGGGTGCGCGCTGGCATGGCTCCTCCGTCAGGCGGGGTTGGGTTCGATGAATTCATTGTCGATCAATCGCGCCGGCCCGACGCTGGCGGCAACGCACAGCAGGGACGTCTCCTCCAGGTCGGTCACGGGTTCGAAGGTGTCGGGGTGGACGAGGCTCGCGTACTCGGGCTGGCAGTGCGTCTCGGACGACAGGACGCCGAGGGCGAGACGCTCCACCGCCCGCGGGTCGCGTTCACCTGAGGCGACGAGCTCCACCGCGGCATCGAGCGCACGGCGCAGCACGATCGCGGCGGCCCGGTCGGCGGGGCCGAGGTACGCATTGCGGCTGCTCATCGCCAGCCCATCGGATTCGCGGACGATCGCTCCGACGACCAGTTCGATGTCGTCGAGATGCAGGTCGGCCATGAGCCGGCGGATGACCGCGACCTGCTGGGCGTCCTTCTGCCCGAACACGGCGCGGTCGGGGCGGACGGCAACCAGGAGCTTGGCGACCACCGTCGCGACACCCGCGAAGTGCCGGGGGCGTGAGGCGCCCTCCAGGTACCGCGTCGGCCCGTCGACGGTGACCGTCGTGCCGAAGCCGACTGGATAGATCTCCGCGGCACCGGGTGCGAACACCAGGTCCACACCGGCGGCGGCGGCGAGCGTGAGGTCCCGCTGCTCATCTCGTGGGTAGGCGGAGAGGTCCTCCGCCGGGGCGAACTGCGTAGGGTTGACGAAGAGGCTGACAACGACCGCGTGATCGTCGGCGCCGGCGCGGCGCATGAGGCTGACGTGGCCCTCGTGGAAGGCCCCCATCGTGGGCACCAGCGCCACGCCGCGCCCGGCGGCCCGGAGTTCGGCAACCTGTTCGCGGAGATCGGCGACGGTGCGCGCGATTCGCGGTGTCGTGCCCAGGGATGTCGTGGTCGTGGTCATTGTGCCGCTCGGGCGCGTTGACCGGGCGGCAGGCCGCGGACGAGCACCCACCCGCCACGGGTGGCCACTCTCCGAATGAACCTGCTCCAGCTCCCATCGGGATGCCAGGCCGACTCGCTCTGAGTGCCGAAAGCCTACCGTCGCGTCGCGCGGAAGCACAAGATGGTCACGCGCCGCCTGTGACGCACGTCACTGTCTCCTCGACGTCCCCTTCCAACGTGCCACGGCTACGAACCGACCCCTGGACGCGTCTGGCGCCGGTTCGATGCGTCCGTGAACCACGCTAGTCTCACGCGCCATGGACGACGCCCCCGCCCGGGCCGCCCAGCTCGCCGACTACCACGTCCGTGAGGTCGTCGACTGTGTGCGATGCCCGCTCCATCAGACGCGGACCCAGGTGGTCCTCGGCAGCGGCGACCCGAACGCGGAGCTCATGTTCGTCGGGGAGGCGCCGGGCTACCACGAGGACCGACTCGGCATCCCGTTCGTCGGTCAGGCCGGGAAGCTCCTCGACAAGCTCCTCGCGGGAATCGGGCTCACCCGCGAGGAGGTGTTCGTCGCGAACGTCCTCAAGTGCCGGCCGCCGGGCAACCGCGATCCGCTCGCCGCGGAGATCGAGGAGTGCGAGGGGCACCTGTTCCGCCAGGTGGGGATCATCCAGCCGAAGCTGATCTGCACGCTCGGGAACTTCGCGACGAAGCTCATCTCCGGACGTCCCGACGGAATCAGCCGGGTGCACGGCCACGAGTTGCCGATCGAGATCGGTGGGCATTCGCTGCTCCTCTACCCGCTCTTCCACCCGGCGGCGGCGCTCTACACGCCGTCGATGCTCGCCACGCTCGAGGTCGACTTCGCGCGGATTCCCGAGTTGACCGGCCGCACGGTGTCGATTCCGGCGCCGGGTGCGACGGCGACGGCCCCTGCAGTCACCGTCGAGGCCGAACCGATCACGGTCGCGGCTCCCGCCGACGCGCTGGTGGGGGAGCCCGAGCAGCTCGGCCTGTTCTGATCGAGATCGCGACACGTGGACCCGAGGAGACCGAAGCGGTCGGGCGGGCGATCGCGGCGGTCGTGGCGCCCGGTGACGTCGTGATGCTCCGCGGCGAGCTCGGCGCGGGGAAGACTACGTTGGTGCGGGGCGCCGCACGGGCGCTCGGCGTGACCGACCACGTGACGAGCCCCACGTTCACCGTCGCCCAGCGGTACACCGGGCGGATCGCGCTCGCGCACCTCGACGCCTACCGGCTCGGAGCCGCCGACGATGAGGAGCTCGGACTCGCCCTTGAAGCCGCGGAGGACGCCGTCGCGTTCGTCGAATGGCCGGACGTGCTCGCGGCGGCCTTCGGTGACGCGACGGTCGAGGTGACCCTCGCCCACGGAGGGGGCGACACCCGGTTGCTAACGTTGAGCAGCCGTGATCAGCGCCTGGAGACGGCGCTGCGCGCTCTCGTTTGACGACGCTCGCATTTGACACCGCCACCCCGGCTCCGAGCCTCGCCGTCCTGCGCGACGGTGCGCTGCTCCTGGAGCGGACCCTCGCCCCTGAGCCTGGTGCGGGGCGACGGGTCGCGGAAGAGATCCATCTGCTCCTCCGCGCGGCGGCGGTCGAGGTGGGGGAACTCGACGAGATCGTGGTGGGCGTCGGGCCCGGCGGCTTCACCGGGCTTCGCATCGGCATCGCAACCGCCCTCGGGCTGGGTCAGGCGCTCGCGATACCGGTCGCCGGCGTGGTCTCGCTGGAGGCGCTCGCACTCGGGATGGCCGACCACGCCCCGCTGGGCGTCGTGCTCGTCCCTGTGATCGACGCGAAGCGGCAGGAGGTGTTCGCCGCCGGGTACCGGCCGGACGGCGCGGGCGGGCTCGACACCGTGATCGAGCCGGTCGCGGCCACGGCCGCGGGCCTCGCGGAGATGCTCCGGACGGTCGCGACGCCGGAACGACCGGCCTGGCTCGCCGGCGACGGAACCCCGCGGTGCGAGCCGCTCCTCGACGATGCCGTCGTCGCCGCGCCGCCGGGGTCGCCCGCCCACGCGATCAGCGCGTCGCGCCTCGTCTCGCGCGTCGCCGGCGGGGGTTGGCGGCCGGTGGTCCCGCTCTACCTACGACTTCCAGATGCGGAGGTCAACCGACTCCGGCGTGAGCGGGAGGCGGCGCGCGCGTGAGCGTCGCCCGTGCCCGAAGGGACGCGGAGCCGCGTCTGGCGATCCGGTCGATGCGCTTCGGCGACCTGGATCTCGGTGTCCTGGCGATCGAACGCGAGAGCTACCCGATCCCGTGGAGCCGTCGCATGATCGAGAGCGAGCTGCGACGTCCCGAAGGAGTCTGCCTCGTGGCGGAGCACGACGGGGAGATCCTCGGATACATCCTCATGGCGCTGCAGGCGGACGTCTGGCACATACTGAACGTGACGGTCCACCCCCTGCACCGCGGACGGCGCATCGGCGATGCGCTGGTGCGTGCCGCGGTGCGAGTCGGCGACCGGCGCGAGCACACCGGGTTCACGCTTGAGGTCCGGGCGTCGAACGAGCGCGCCATCCGGCTCTATCAGCGACTCGGGTTCGTCACCCATGGCGTCAGGCCGCGGTACTACAGTGACAACGGTGAAGACGCGTTGATCATGTGGTGCATTCGCACTGAGAGGGCAGAGTCGTGATCGACGGGCCCATCCTCGCGATCGAGACGTCGTGCGACGAGACCGCCGCCGCGATCGTCTATGGCAGGCGGATCCTGTCGAACGTCGTCGCGAGCCAGGCGGACCTGCACACCCCGTACGGCGGGGTCGTGCCGGAGGTTGCGGCGCGGCATCACCTCGGCACGGTCAACGCCGTGGTTGACGAGGCACTCAAGCGTGCCGAGCTCGATCTTGCCGATGTCGACCTCGTCGCGGTGACCCAACGGCCCGGCCTGATCGGCGCACTCCTGGTCGGCGTGGCGACCGCGAAGGCCATCGCGTACGGCGCGGGCAAGCCCCTCGCGATGGTGGACCACCTCCACGGCCACATCTGCGCGGCATGGCTCGAACCGCTCGCCCTCGACCCGCCGTTCGTCAGCCTAGTGGCGTCGGGCGGTCATACGCGCCTCGATCTCGTCCACGACCTCGCCGGTCCGCGGCTGCTCGGCCAGACCCGCGACGACGCGGCCGGCGAGGCGTTCGACAAGGGCGCCCGCCTGCTCGGCCTCGGATACCCGGGGGGGCCGGCGTTGGAGCGCCTCGCCGCCGAGGGCCACCGCGCCGCGTTCAGGTTCCCCGTCGGGCTCGCCGGGCGCGGCGAGCGAGACTTCTCCTACGCCGGTGTCAAGACCGCGCTCCTGTACGTGGTCCGTGACCTCGGCGACGACGTCGAGCGCCACCGTGTCGATCTCGCCGCGTCCTATCAGGAGGCGGTCATGCGGCCCCTCGCCGAGCGGCTCGTCGACGCGGCCGTGGAACACGGGGTGCCGGCGGTCAGCCTGGGCGGCGGCGTCGCGGCGAACGGACGGCTGCGTGCGCTCGTGACCGACCTCGCCGCCGGGCACGACCTCGCGGTCGCGGTGCCCGAGCCGGCGCTCTGCACCGACAACGCCGCGATGATCGGCGCGGCCGCCCAGTTCTCGCAGGTGATCGAGTGGCCGCGGTATCTGGGCCTCGACGCGATCGCGACGGCGCCGCCCGGAGGGATCGCCGCGTGAGCGCCGCGCTGTGGATGCGCCGCGCCGGCTTCCTCGCCGTGGGGGCGTTGGCGTCGACCGCCCCGGTGCTCCTCGCCGATCAGACGGCGGAGGACCTGGCGACCACGCCGCTGCGGGCGATCAGCGCGGCCGGCGCCTGGCGGGACGTGCTGGAGGCCTACCGGGCCCCGCAGCTGCCGCCGCCCGCTGAGACCGAGTCGGCCATCGTCCTCCTCGACGGCCCGCCGATCGCCGGCCGTCCGCCGGAGGCCCGCCCCGGCGCACTCGCGCAGATCATGCTGCAGCAGGCGAGCGTCGAGCCTGTGCTGCTCGGTCTCGGGGCGACGATCAACTTCCGCTACCGGGCCGTGGTGAACGGCTTCGGGATCCGCGTGCCGACGGGTCGCCTCGCACTCGTCGCGGAGCTCCCCGAGGTCAAGGCAATCTACCCGGTCACCTACCTCGCTCCGGCGCAGAGCTCCGCCCTCGATCCGGTGGGGCAACCGCTCCCCGGCGCGACGACGCAACCCGCCCCGGGGCCGGCCTCCGGCCCGGAGCCGGCCACTATCGCGCTGATCGACGCGGGGATCCAGCCGGAGCACCCCTGGCTCGGCGGGGGAATCGCCCCCAACCGCCTCATCGTGGGGGGCGTCGACTTCGTCAACGGGAACCCCGGGCCCCAGGCCAGCGTTCAGGGTCGGTTCGCGGAGGCACACGGCACCGAGCTCGCCGGGCTCGTGCTGCGATCACCGGCGCTGTCGGGACTCCCGCCGGAGCAGGTGCCGCGCATGCTCGCGTACCGCGTCGTCGCGCGGGAGTTCGTCGACGGCCGCGTGCGGCCGCTGGCGCGAAGCGACCGGGTCGTCGCCGCAATTGACCGGGCCGTCGACCCGAACGAGGACGGCAATCTGGACGATCGCGCGGAGGTCGTGCTGCTGGGCGTCGCACGGGGTTTCGACGGAGGTGGCGACGATCCCGTCGCGAACGCCGCGGACGCCGCGGACGCGGCGGGATCGCTCGTGGTGGCCCCGGCGGGCAACGACGGACCGTCGTTCGGGTCTGTCGGCACGGTCGGCGGGCCGGCCGCCTCGGTGCACGTGCTCACCGTCGGCGGGATGGGTGCGACGAGCGACCCCCGGACCGCCGATCTCGAGCTCGTGGTCGGGCCCGCCTCCGCCGGGCTCACCGGCCTGCCGCTCATCGGTCCCGATCCTCCCGCCGGCTCCTTCCCGCTCGTGGTGCTTGCCGGGCCGGACGGGCTGACCAGCGGCGACGAGGTCCGCGACTACGCCGACGCCGGCGGCCGCAGCCGGGTCACCGGTGCTATCGCGGTGGTCGGGCGCGGTGGCGGGACCCTCGCGACGAAGGCTCGGGCTGCCGCCGACGCCGGCGCCGTGGCGTTGGGCGTGTGGGACCAGGACGGGCCCGGGCTGTTCCCCGGGATCCGGGCGGGCGCCGACGTGCCGATTCCGGTGCTGGGCCTCGGGGCCCGTCAGGGGCGGGTGCTCGTGGAGAACCCGCGGTTCGCCGCGCGGATCGTGGTCCCCGCGCCGGGCGCGCGGGCGGCGGCGGTCGCGTCGTTCTCATCGCGTGGGCCGACCTCGGACGGCCATCTCGAGCCCGATCTCGTGGCCCCCGCGATCGATGTCGAGACCGCCTATCCAGGTCCCGCCGGGGAGGCGCTGGTCGCGCGGATGAGCGGCACGAGCGCTGCGGCGGCGCAGGCCGCCGCGGCCGCGTTGCGTATCCGCGTCGACCGGCCTGAGCTCACCCCGGCCGATGTCCGGAGCCTCCTCGTCCAGGCGGCGGAGCCGCTCCCCGGCGTGGCATCGACCGACCAGGGCGCGGGGGCGCTGCGCATGCCCGGAGCGTTCCACGTGTCGATCACGCCGGCGGTGCTCTCCGGGCGGCGTTCCGCGACGACGCGGACGCGCCTGCGACTCACGGTGCGCAACCTCACGACGAGCATCGCCGCGTACCGCGTCGCGCTGAGCTCCTCCGACAGCGGGGTGGTGGCCGCGCCCGGCGACCTGGTCGAGATCCCCGCCGGTGCGGCCGCGGAGGTCACCGTGGAGGTACCGGCGGGTGTCGAGGTGTTCCGAGGCACGGCGCACGTGCTCGCGGCCGACGGGACGACGGCAGGCGTGGCCCCGGTCTTCGCTCAGGCCGCGCCCGCCGTACCGACGGCAGCGCTCGGGACGCCCGAGATCCGGGAGGCCGGCGACGTCGCCGAGGCGCGGGTCGCCGTCGGGCTCGTGGGCCGTTCGGGCAACGCGCTGGTGGTGGCCCCACTCCACGACCTCGGCCTTTGGCTCGTCCCCGCGGGTGGCGGTACGCCGATCCGGATGGCCGGGGAGAAGCTGCCCGGCGACTGGCCGGCCGGGACGTACCGGTTCATGCTCACCCGCCGGCAGCAGAGCGGCAAAGAGCTCCCGGCCGGCCGGTACCGCCTGCGGGTGAAGGCCTTGGGCGCCGACGGTGTGACGCTCGTGCGCGAGAGCGCGGTGTTCCGCCTGCGCTGAGCCGGCCGTGGGTCCGTCACCGGCCCAGGTTGCGTCGCACCGCCACGCTGATAGTTTGTGAGCGACGGCACAATCCCGCCGGGACGGCGGTCGGGGAGGGTTTCGCTTGGCTCAGGATCGACTCACGCTCGGTGTCGCGGCGCGGCTGTCGCGCTACCTGCAGGTGCTGACGCAGTCGAAGAAGATGGGGAAGACCTCCATTTCGTCGCAGGCGATCTCGGAGTACACGAACGTCAACCCGACGCAGATCCGCCGCGACCTCTCCGGGTTCGGCAAGTTCGGCAAGCGTGGCGTCGGCTACGACATCGACGTCCTCATCGACCAGATCAGGAAGATCCTCCGGACGTCCGGCCAGCACAACATCGCGCTGTTCGGGTCGGGCAACCTCGGCCAGGCGATCGCGAGCAGCGGCGTGTTCGCCGACCACGGCTTCCGGATCTCCGCGATCTTCGACGTCGACCCGGACAAGGTGGGCCTCCGGATCGGCGACCTCGCCGTGCGCCACTACTCGGAGCTGCCGCAGGTGATCGCCTCCGGCGACGGCATCATGGTGGGCGTCCTCGCCGTCCCCGGCCACGCCGCGCAGATGGTCGCCGACGACCTCGTCGCGTCAGGCGTGAAGATCATCTTCAACTACTCCGACGCGCTGCTGTCGGTCCCGTCCGACGTCACCGTCCACACCTCCAGCCCTGCCGTGGAGTTGCTCTACGCGCTGTACTTCTACCTCACGTAGGCGGGGTCCGGCCGGAAAGTCCGTTGCTACACTCAACCGTCGTGTCCGCGACCCACGACCATGGGGACTCGAGCATCCTCGCCGGGGTGCGCGAACGGTTCGACGAGTCCACCGACTTCACCCTCGGCATCGAAGAGGAGTACCAGCTCCTCGACCCGCAGACCCTCACCCTGACGAACCGGTTCGAGGAGGTCGTCGACGCCGCCGCCCCGGCCTTCCGGGAGCGGCTCGCAGGAGAGCTCATCGCCAGCGAGATCGAGTACCGGACCGTCAAGCACGACACGTTTGCCTCGGCCGCCCGTGACCTCGTGGAGGGACGCCTCGCGACGATCGCCCTCGCCGAGCGCCTCGGCATCGCGGTCGGCGTGAGCGGCGTCCACCCGTTCAGCACGTGGACGGACCAGCACATCATCGACACTCCCCACTACCGGCGGGTCGAGGGGGAGCTGGGGTATGTCGCGTGGACCAACAACACGTGGTCGATTCACCTGCACTGCGGCGTACGCGGCGCCGATCGCGCCATAGCCGTCGCGAGCGCGCTCCGCAGCGTGCTGCCGGAGCTGCTGGCGCTGTCGGCCAACAGCGCCGTCTTCTGGGGCCGCGCGACGCGACTCCACTCCACCCGCACGCAGGTGTTCACGAAGAGCTTCCCCCGGTGCGGCGTTCCGGACGTCTTCCGAGACTGGGACGAGTACGCCGCCTTCGTCGAGATCCTCGAGCGCACCGGATCGATCGTGGAGAGCACTCAGATCTGGTGGAGCGTTCGGCCGCACCACAGCTACGGCACCCTGGAGGTCCGCGTCTGCGACGGCCAGACCGAGATGGCCGACGCGCTCGCCGTCGCGGCGCTCATGCTGGCTTGCATCGCCGCGTTCTGCCGCGACTACGATGCCGGCCGTCCGCTGCCGGGACATCCCGGGCGCCTCATCGAGGAGAACATGTGGCGGGCCATCCGCTACGGGCTGGAGGGACGCATGATCGACCTCGACCGGGGCGTCGACCGTCCCACGACCGCCGCGATCGAGGACCTCCTGCAATGGAGCGAGTCGACCCACGACGACCTCGGCCTCACACCGTTCCTCGCGGGGGTGCCGCCGATGCTGACGGGCGGAAACGGCGCGGTACGCCAGATCGCCCGTCTCGCGGAGCTGGGCGACGCGAAGGAGCTCCACGCCGAGATCGTGGAGCGCACCCGCCGGTCCGCCGAAGAGGTGCTCGGGACGATCAGCGCGGTGACGGTGTGAGCGAGCCGCAGGATCAGGCCGGAGAGCCGACGCCGGAGGAGCTCGTGGAGGAGATGGCCCGGCGGCTGGCGGCGGCGCCGGTGCGCGACATCCTCCTGCAGACGATGGGGACGTTCACCGACCTGGCCGGCGTCCGCCTCGGCTATGGGCCCGAGCGGGAGGCCCACCGCGACCTCGCCCAGGCACGGCTCGCGATCGAGGTGCTTCGGGCGCTGATCGTCGTCGCCGACGAGGTGCTCGGGGCGGCGCAGGCACGACCGTTTCGCGAGCCGCTCGCGCAGCTCCAGTTGCTCTACGCGCATGAGGCCGAAGCCGACGCCACCCGTGAGGCCGCCGCGGACACGGCGGCCCGTCCCGACGAGGACGAACAGGGAAGCGGTCTGTGGACGCCTGGGGGCGACGAGCCGGGAGACGGCTCGCGCATCTGGACCCCGACCGACTGACCCGCCAACCGCCGCCGATCGCTACCAGGCGCCGCCCGAGCGCCGCGCTCCCGCGTTCGGCGTGCCGGCGAGCGGGAATCGCACGGGATCCTGCAGCACCAGCGCAAGCCCGCCGAGGAGCCGACCGCGGGCGCCCAGCCGGCTCGTGATGATCTCGACGTCGTCGATCGCGGCGTGGATCGCCGACCGGTCGAGCGCCTCGTACTCGCGGTGAACCAGGCGTCGGGGTCGGGCAGTGTGCTCTGCTCGCGATCGCCGGTGCGGTCATCGGCGGGACGAGCCTCTTCGGCGCTCCTCGGCACGATCTACTCGGCGCTCCTCGGCGCGCTCGTGCTCGGATCGGTCGCGAACGG